>CAYMUC010000012.1:0-40430 GCA_964393535.1 uncultured Ilumatobacteraceae bacterium
AAGCCGCACTGGCGAAGCACGCCCCGAAGGCGGAACGGGACAAGCAGCGTCCGCAACGAGCGCAGCTCCAGGTGACGCTTCGTTCAGAGGATCCGGCTGCCCGTGAAATAGCGAAGCAGACCATCAAGGACAAGCTGAAGCCGAAGAAGCGATGATGCCATCATGCACTGACCGTCGAAGGAGGTGACCATGAGCAAGTTCAGCAAGACCAGCACCCCCAAGAAGTCGGCCCCGAAGTCGATCGTCACGGGTGGCACGACCCTCACCCGGCCCGGCACCGCCAAGCCCGGCAAGAACGGAGCAGGACCGGTCGGTCGATGAAGGCCAACACCACACGCTTCAAGGAAGCACAGGCACGCCGCCGGGAGTTCCTCGAGCTCCTGGCGGTGTTGCCGACCATCAACGAAACCTGCCGACAGGTCGGCATCACCAAACAGGCGTACGCCAACTGGAAGGAACGGTTCCCCGACTTCGCGGCGCAGGCCGAGGCGATCCTGGCGATGAAGAAAGCATCGAAGGAGCCGAACTCCCGCTCCTTCGACCACGGGTTTGCCGCGTTCCGGCTCCGGTACTTCGAGACGGAGACGCCGACGTTCCAGCACCAGGTGATCGACGCCTACGAGAACACCCCGGTCGGCAACCTCACCATGATCCTGCTCCCCCCGGAGCACGGCAAGACCACCCTCTTCGAGGACTACGCCAGCTACAAGCTCGCCGTCGACCCGTCGTTCCGGTTCACGGTCGGCTGCGAGACGTCGGCGCTGTCGAAGAAGATTCTCGGCCGTGTCCGCATGCGGATGGACCCGATGGGGCCGTTTCGCACCTATGTCCACACGTTCGGCCCGTTCGCTCCGCTGACGAAGAACGACGGCAACGACCGCAAGATGCGCCAGCCGTGGGCCGACGACCGGTTCAACGTGTACCGCAAGGGCGAGCACGACGAACGTGACTACAGCATGGTCGCGCTCGGCATGAACAGCCAGGTCGCCGGCACCCGTACCGACCACCTGCATGCCGATGACGTGCAGTCGTTGAACAACATCAACCAGACCGAGAGCCTGGTGGAGAAGTTCCGTCAGGACTGGTTGTCCCGTCCCGGCGAGCACGGCCGCACCACGATCAACGGCACCCGCGTGGACGAGGGCGACTTCTACGAGGTGGTCGAGGAGGCCCTGCCTCAGGACATCCTCCGGGTGATCCGCATGCCGGCGATCGTGTACGACACGACGCTCGGGGAGCACCGGCCGTTGTGGCCGGAGCGGTACAGCATGGAGATGCTCGACCGGATCCGTACGAAGGTCGGCGAGGACGCCTGGGCGCGGAACTACATGCAGCAGCCCCGCAGCCGCAGTCTGAAGACGTTCACCCCGCAGGTGGTGGAGCCGTGTTTCAACCCGTTGCGCTCCATCCTGCACGACCCAGAGCCGGGGACCCGGATCGCAATCGGGTTGGACCCGAGCATCGGCGGGGTGAACGCCTTCTTCGTGGGCGGGCTGAGTCCGAAGAAGCTGGAGTTCCTGTGGGTGGACGAGCGCACCGACCTGGCCTCCAATGAGGCCATCATGAACGTCCTCGAGGAGCTCTGCCACCAGTTCACCGGCAACGGCTGCTACATCTCGGACGTGGTGATCGAGACGATGGCCTTCCAGAAGGGGCTTGTCGAGGACCAGGCCCTGAAGCGGGTGCAGAAGCGATTCGGGTTCCAGATCCGCGAGCACCTGACCGGGGTCAACAAGTACGACGAGAACATCGGTGTGCCGTCGATGGTCTCCAATTTCATCCGCGAGGAGATCGACCTACCGTGGGCACCGCATGGAGCGACCCGGACAATGGTCGGGGACTTCGTGAACCAGCTGTACGCCTGGAAACCGAAGCTGCGTGGCACCCGCCTGCGACAGGATCAGGTGATGGCGTTCTGGTTCGTCTGGATCCTCTGGCGGGATCAGGTGCGCCGCACACAGGTGGAAGCCTCGAACGTGCAGGCAAGTGGTCGTAGGCTGCCGTGGACACCCACGTCGTTCGTGCCGACCGGGTACGCAGGAGTGCGCTGATGATGGCCTCATCCCCCAAGCCGAAGAACTTCATGCCTGCCCACGACATCGTGTCGATCATGAAGACACGTCAGCGTGACGGCCACCCGCTATTGCAGCGGATGATCGAGGTGCGCGACAAGTACAACGGCCCGCAGGTCGACTACATCGTCCCTTTCGTTTCCAACAAGGACGAGGAGGACCTCGACCCGATGACGCCGATGCTGATCGCGGAGGCGATCGACCACGTCGCCATGCGGGCCTCGTCGGTCATGCCCGGCATCTACGTCCCCGCGGTGGACGGTGCCAAGCAGCGCGGCAAGGGCAGCCGGGAGTACGCCAGCCTCCGTAAGGGGGCACTCCAGTACGTCTACCAGTGCTCGAAGTTCAACCTCATCCAGCGCCGCGCCTACCGGCATCTCGCCGCTTACGCCACCACCAGCCTGGTCGTCGTTCCCGACGACGAGCGCCAGATGCCGAAGATCAAGATCCGGGACCCGCTGACCTCCTACCCGGACATCCAGGCCGCCGAGGACTACGACGAGCCCCGCAATGCAGGCTTCATCTTCGGCAAGTCGGCCACCTGGCTGCGGCACCACTTCCCCGCCTGCCGCTCCGAGTACGGCGGGCCGGTCGGGGAGCCGAAGTCCACGGACGAGATCTGGGACTGCTACGAGTGGATCGACCACGACCACACCAGCATCGGCATCCTCGGCGTCCGCGCCGACGCCTACCAGCGAGCCTCGGACGTGTCCGGGGGCGAGAAGTGGATGGAGCTGCACTGGTGGGAGAACAAGACGGGCATGCTCCCCGCCGTCATCCCCGCCCGCGTCACCCTCGACCGCGTCCTCTCCCAGGTCGCGAACGTCGTCGGCCACATCGACCTCATGGCGAAGATGATGATGCTGAACGTCATCGCCGCCGAGCGTGCCGTCTTCCCCGACACCTACATCATCGGTGACGCCAACCGCACCCCGACCATCACCGGGGGTCGGTGGAAGGACGGCCGCGAGGGCGACATCAACATCGTGTCCGAAGCCCGCGCGATCGGCCGGCTGACGCAGACCCCCGACCCGGCCGGGTTGCAGATGCTCGACCGGTTGGAGCGCAACATGCGGATCTCGACCGGCCTGGTCCCCCAGGCGGGTGGCGAGTCGTACGGGGCGCTCCGCACCGGCCGCGGCATCGACTCGCTGATGGGCGCTGCGGTCGACCCGCGGGTGCAGGAGCTCCAGGAGATCATGGAGGCGTGGCTGCCGCACCTGAACCGGGTGATCCTCCAGACGATGAAGACCCATTGGGGCAGCAAGACGTACTCGATGTACACCGGCAAGGTCGGCTCGTTCCGCGAGTTCGAGTTCACCCCGTCGAAGCACGTCGAGACGTTGGAGAACACGGTGCGTTACTCGGTGCCCGGCGCCGATGTGGTGGAGACGAACGTGGTGCTCCAGCAGATGCTCGGTTCGGGGGCGATCTCCCGGCGCACGTTCCGTGAGCGGCACCCGTGGGTGGACGATGCGGAGCAGGAGCAGAACCTCGTGAACGAGGAGCAGCTGGAGTCGGTGATGTTGCAGTCGATCCAGCAGGGGCTGATGGAGGGCCGGTTCCCGCCGGTGTTCGGCGCGTACGTCGAGGCCGAGGTCCGCAAGGGGTTCGACATCTTCGAGGCGGTGGAGCGGGCTGATCGCCGGCTGCAGGAGCGGCAGGCCGAGCCGGTCACTCCGGACGAGCAGGGGATGCTGCCTCCGGAGGCGATGCCGGGTGTGGCGGCGGGGCCGGGTGCGGCGATGGCTCCGGTGGCTCCGGCTCCGGAGGAGATGCCCCCGTCGATCGGTCCGACCTCGGATCAGGAAGGGTTGCGTGAGCTGATGAACGCCATCGCGGCGACGAACCGGGTGAGCATGTGATGCCCCGCGCACGGAAGGCTTCACCGACCGAGATCCCGCCGGGGCAGCCGTACGGCGACCGGCAGCGGCTTGAGCAGGCTCAGGCGGAGGCGCAGATGGCGGTCCCGCAGGAGGGGATCCCGGTCCCGCAGGCACCGCAGCCGCAGGCGGCACCGCCGTGGGAGCAGATTCTGGGTGCGGCAACAGCAGGCCCCAGCCCGCTTCAGGGTGGTTTGGCGGGACCGACGCAGCGTCCCGGTGAGCCGTTGACGACGGGTGCCCCGTTCGGCGCGGGTGCCGGTCTTGAAGCATCTCCGATGGCGCAGCAGCGCAACCTCACCGCACAGGCGTTGCAGCGCATCGGTGAGGCGACGGGTGATGATGCGATCATACGGCTGGCGATGCTGGCCTCGAGGCGAGGGGCCTGATGGGCAGGTACACAGATTACGCCGTCTCCGGGCTGGGCGGTTCTGCTGCAGCGGGTTCCGACTTCATGGCGCAGCAGGCGTTGGTGAACCGGATCAACCTGCTCAGCCGCAACGTCCCTGGTCTCGCCAACATCCCTGAAGCCACCTATGCGTTGGCGTCCGATTTCTCGATGGATGACGGCGACATGCTTCGTGGTGCCTACGGTGCGATCGGCGCGTCGGCGGTGATGCAGCAGATCGAGTCGCTGTCGAGCTTGGACGACTACCAGCAGCGTGCCGTGTGGGGCACGATGGATCCGGTTGCTCAGGAGACGCTGCGTCGCGCCGGGTACACGCCACCGCAGGTCGAGCAAAAGGGCGGCAACGGGATCCCGGGCACGTCATGGATCAAGCGTGCCGTCAACATTCTCCCCGGCGATCCGGCCGGTGACGGCAACATCGGTCTGCCCAGTGCCGGTGGGGTCGGTGACCAGCTCACGTTCATGGCGCAGGGCCTCGGGAACGCGGTCGGGTTGACGGCAGAGACGATCCTGAAGGCGGGCAACGCTCCGTACGCCCAGGCGACCCGTGCCTGGCGGATGGGCGCAGCGATGATCGACGAGGCGGGCAGCCCGCTCAACGTGATGAACCCGATGGGCAGCGTTGGTCCGGCGTTCGCGGCGATGGGCGCTGCCCGCATGGGGCCGACCGGGTTGTGGGAGCTCTGGCAGAACGTCGGTGACGGCGAGGAGTACGTCCACCGGGATTACATCGACCGGGCGGCACGAGTGCTCGGCAACCAGGAGGTCGCCTCGGGGTTCTTCGATGACTACGGCGGGAACCTGACGACGGTCTCCGGGCAGCTGTGGCTGGCTCGGAAAATGAACGGCGGACATGACCTGGCCGAGATCGCCAGGGATGCCGGGTTCACCGAAGGCACCGACGAGTGGAACCGGTTCATCGTGGAAGCGATGGACGTCTCCTCGACGGACAAGTTCCAGGAAGCGTTGGGGATCCTCGGGAACGGCAAGTCGTCGCTGGGCCGGGACATGCTCCGCGGCAGTCACGGCAGCATCGGTTACGGCTTCGCGTACGACGGGGCGCTCGGCCGGTTCAAGCCGTTCGAGACTCCGGTGTTGGGCGGCGTGCTGGGTCCGCTCGGAAGTGTGATTCCCGCGGTCAGGAACATGACGCTGGGTCAGATCACGTCGGGTGTCGGTGATGCGGCGTTCGCCTGGTACGCGGACCCGTTCGACCGTGGGTTCGACATCCTGCGGGCTCGTCGGGCGATGCGGTTCGGTGCCGATCTGGCGTCGGTGAACGAGGCACGTCGGATCTCGGCGGCGCTTGCCAACGGGAACGACACCTACCGGACACATGCGGCGGTGAACCTGACATCGACCCCGGTGAACGGTCAGGCGCCCGTCACGAGTTTCCGGCGGAAGATCACGTCTGCGGATCGTGCCGCGATCCGTGAGGTCGATGCGTCGAACGCCGACATCGCGACGACGTTCCGGGAGCTGGACCGTCGGGTCCATGTACGAACGGCACGAAATCAGAAGCCGGAGGAGTTCGTTGCCGAGGTTCGGAAGCTCGAGACGGAGATCGCTGCCCGTTCGGACGAGATCGCCAAGACCCGGGCGGCGGACCGGATGTTCGATGAGCCGCAGAAGATGCGAGCGGCCAGTCTTCGCCTGAGGGAGGCGGCGCAGAAGTACGAGGATCTGGTCGGTCGTAAGTACGACGACGTGCCGTTGGCTGATGATGACATCATCACGGCGAAAACCCGCATCGACGAGCTGGAGATCCAGGACGGCTGGGAGCACCAGCCGGTGCTGGACTTCCACCGGCGTCGTCCGGGGATGCGTGCGGCGTGGAGCGTCATGTACGCACGGCATTTGGACGACACCACCCGTCGGCTCGACTCGGTCGACGGCGTGTGGGATTTCTGGTCCGATGCCAGTGCTCACGAGATGATTTTCAAGAACCCGAGCCTGTCCCGGTTGGACCCGGATCGGGTCACGTTGCCCGGCTTGACTGCGCTGGAACGAGGGTTGCCGCCGGGGATGGGCGACATCCCTGGTATCGCCAAGGTCCGCGAGATGCTGTGGACGAAGTTCCTCGACCCCGAGGATCTGGAGATCTCGCTGTCGCAGATCGAGAAGGCGACGGTCGCCCACCTCGACGCGATCGCGAAGGCCAAGGCAGCCGGTGATGCGGAGGCGTTGGAGCTGGCCGAGACGGCGTTCGTGAACATGATGGGGCATTGGACGGCGAATGCGAAGTC
This sequence comes from uncultured Ilumatobacteraceae bacterium, assembly GCA_964393535.1. Taxonomy (GTDB): domain Bacteria; phylum Actinomycetota; class Acidimicrobiia; order Acidimicrobiales; family Ilumatobacteraceae; genus CAYMUC01. The sequence goes on from CAYMUC010000012.1 coordinate 6,611, forward strand.
GTTGCCGGGACAGCGATTCCTTCGCGGCTTCCTGACCCATCAGCCCCGCGGTCGGGTGCTGGCGTTGACTGGTGACGAGTCGATCGACATGGCCGAGCGGGTCTTCAACCTCGGGCGTGCCCTGAACGTGCCCGAGAACATCATCGACCAGTACCGCGGGTTGTATCTCGTCGGGAACGTCGCGGAGCGCAACGAGATCATGCTCCGGTACTTCACGATGATGGTCGGGTTCAGTGCCTTGCGCGGCGAGCACACCGACGAGCTGGTCGAGCAGTTCCTGCGTCGTGCACGGATGGCGTTCGGCATCCAAGCCGACGGCGATGGGTTCGAGATGGTGAACGGGTTGCGGACGAAGGCCGGTCTGTTCATGGCCGAGTCCGACGACCTGGTGCTCTTGCCGGACATCCGGGAGTTCCTGAAGGCGTCGAACCAGACGTCGGTGATCCGCACTCTCGGTGGGGTCATCACCGATTCGTGGATCGAGGCGAAGATGGGCAAGATCTGGGTTCCGGCCCAGCTCATGCGGATCGGGTTCATCCCCCGTGCGGCGGGCGAGGAGACGATCTCGTTCATCCTTCGTCGTTCTCCGAAGGACTACGTCGCCGCGCATCTGGCGTTGGCGCAGACCGGGTTGAAGCGGACCCGTCGCATGAAGTTCGCCGATGATGCGACCTTCATCAGTGAGTCCGGCAGCGGTCGACGGTTGACGGTGCCGATCAACGATCAGACCCGTGAAGCGATGTTGATGAAGCCGATCACCGGGTTGACCTACTGGCTGCGCGAGCTGGCGCGGGTGGACGACTGGGGCATCCGTGACCGCGTGGTGCAGCAGCTCCGCAACGCCGAACCGTCCCGCAATTGGGACGAGTTCCGGAAAGCACAGCCTCTGGCGTTCGAGGAGATGGTGCAGCAGAACATGCAGTCGGTCCGCGACGGACTGAAGCACAAGCTTGTCAGCAACACGATCCAGCGTGCCGACGACATGGCGTTCGCGATTTCCAACCGAACCGCGAACGGGTTGCACAAGGTCGCCGGCCATTCCAAGTTTCTGTCCCGCGAGAAGATCGCTGGGATGTTCCTGCGTGCTGATGACACCCGCATCAGAGCGGCACGGCTGATGATGATGAATCCGTTGGTGCAGGGTGCGTACGCCCGCATGGCCGGCGAGCTGTACCAGCCGTACCGCGGGCAGACCGCTCTCGAGTCCGGCGTGACCACCATGAAGGTGTACCAGCACGGCGAGATCGTGGAGATGCCGCTGAAGCTGGACCTCTCGAACTTCACCGTTGTGTCGCGCACGTCCGGCGGCAAGGTGCTGTTCGACCCGTTGCGTTATGAGATCGGGTTGTCGTCGCAGTACACCCGGTACGCCGACGACCCGGTCGCCCATGCCGGGTTGCGGGTGATGCACAACTACGTCGGTGACGGTGTGCTCACCGAGCTGGACGACTTCGGTCGGAAGTGGGGGTACACCCCGGCAGTCGACACGACGATGGTCGAGACGGGCATCCCCGACGACGAGCTCGCGGAGTTGACTCGTCTGGTACAGGAGGAAGCCGGGGTCCGTTATCAACAGCAGGCCGCGACGTTGGACGCCGCTGTCGAGCAGATGGGCGAAGCCGCACGACGTGAGCAGGAAATCCAGGCGACCGAGATCAAGGTTCGCACCGTTCGTCGGCAAATGCGCGACGAGGCCGGTCGCCGTGCCCGTGAACTGCACGCCGAGCTGGACCGGTATCAGATGACGGCGATCGCGCCACCGCCGCCGCGGGCCACGACCCGTGACATGGTGACCGGTGCGAAGCGATCGTCTCGCCCCGCGGAGTGGGAGTGGTACGACAACCTCGACGCCAGTGAGAAGGCACGGTTGCGGAAGTGGTTCCAGGAGGGATCGCAGTCCCCGGATCAGGCCGCTGCCCGGATGATGGACGAAACCGGTCGTAGCTTCGGCGAGGTGATGGAGGAGTGGGTCGCGATGACCCGCCGCATCGACGCCCACGAGGCATTCGAGAAGCGTGGCGCTTCTGCGATCGGCCGGTACAAGGACGACTTGGTGGACCTGGACGACGAGTTCGGGTTGACGATCGATGACGTGTACGCCGACGACGCCTATGACCGGGTGCGGGCTGCGGTCGATTACCGGATTCGTGGGCAGGTCCCCACGCCAGAGGCTGCCGGCATTCTCGTCGGTTCGGCGCAGCGCGGCTTGGACCAGATCGTCGCGGACATGGAAGCGGAGATCGAACGGCTGGCGGGCGGTCGTCGCCTGGTCGAGGAGACGGTGCCGCGAAAGTCGCCGCAGGAACTGGTTCGCGACATTCGCAGGATGCACGACCAGCAGTCGACGTACGTGCAGGTCCAGCTCGCCAAATGGTTGAAGACCCACGATCGGGAGCATCTGCTCAACGCGTTCAACAAGATGGGTCCCGAAGCTCGCCGCATGTACATGCCGCTGTTGAAGGATGAGAGCGTGTCGGGGCGTCTGGCGACGATCTTCGCCGGGCGCAACATGAACGCGCAGGATCTGATCTTCGATCGGGCCGAGCTTGCAGCCCGCGTCGAGGAGGCGATGTTCGAGGCATGGTTCGCGCCGGGCATGGAGGATGCACGGGCGGGAATGCACCGGACGCAGATGGCAGCCGGGCACAAGATCGCGGATCCGGTACGGGAGGGGCAGACTCGCCTGCACATGCCGGCGGTCGACCCACGTCTGATGCCGGTGCTGAAGGGCATGGTGGGCAAGGAGGATGTGACGGCGCGAGCGTTCGATGCGTTCATCACGCAGGTGATGCGCCGTCTGCCGATGGAGGCCCGTGACGAGTTCCTCCGGTACTCCAGCAGCAATCTGGCTGACGCCTTCGGCTACAACCAGCTCAATGGCCGACTGCTCGGGAAGGGCGGCACGGTCACCGAGGTGCAGGCTAAGCCGTGGGCGGTGTCGCTGTCGGAGTCGATGGCGAACGAGTTGCGGCAGGCGCAGATCGTCGGCAGTGAGGCGTTCGGCTTGGGCATCTTTGCGACATCGAATCCGCGCAACGCCCGGTTGCTGTCTGAGGCGATCAATGCGGAGCTTGCGGCACGGGCGAAGGATGCCGGGGTGATGGTGTCGGTCCCGAAGCGGGCATCACGGGCGACGGCGTACGTCGACCTCGATGATGCCGTCATCAAGGACTGGGAGAAGCGGATCGCGTTCAGCCTCCCGCATCCGAAAGAACTCGCGAACCAGGGCTGGTTCCCGCTGAACGGCACCTACACCCATCGGGTGCACAGTCTGCCCGAGGACGAGCTGGTCGAGCTGACCTTGGTCGATTTCGGCAAGGGCAACATCCGCTGGGTGGATGCCACCGATCCGAACATCCCCGAACTGAAGGGCAAGTCGCTCACCGACGAGATGCAGTCGGGTCGGATCCGGGTGCTTCGCACGACCGAGGCCGCAGGCATGTCGGAGGAACGGGCGATCCGAGAGCTGGTGTCGAAGGAACGAGGAGCAATCGAGAGCGTGCTCACCACGTTCCATCGTGATGACCTCATGAAGAACGACGTGCTCAACGAACAGCTCGAGCATCTCCTCAACCTTGATGATCCGCTGCTCGTCGCGGACGACATGGCGTTCAACGGTGGGTTCGACCTGTTCACCAACACGCCGATCGAGGAGCTCCCCCCCGACATCCATGCGCCGACCCTCGTCACCGAGGACATGACCCGATGGGACAAAGTGGTGCAGCACTGGTTCGACGGGGCGGTCTCCCCCGCGATGGACGCCATCATCCGCTCCCCGTTGTACCTGGATATGTTCGCCCGTGCGATGGACGACGGTCGCTTCATCTACGACAACTACCGCCGTTCGCTGTTCACCGCGAAGGTCATGTACGGCCACGAGAAGATGAGCGTGTTCGACGCTTTCGACAAGGTGGCCGACGAGCTGCCGATCTTCGGCAATGCGGGCTTCATCGATGATCTCACCGAGATCGCATGGCGGCACGCCTACCTGCCGGACGAGTCGATCGACCCGTCGGATCCGATGATCCTCATCGCCCGTGCCTTGCAGAAGGAGTACGAGGACTTCGAGGGACATCGTCGCGCGATGGGTGATTTGAACGAGGCGCTGAGCGCGGCGACGAAGATGCCGGTCGAGGTCACCGCTGAGCAGTACGACGTGCTGCGCCGGTACATGCGAATCGAAGCGACGGCGAAGACCGAATGGGTGGAAGCATCGTCGCAGCGTGCGGTGAACCTGATGACCCCGTTCATCGACGATCACCGCATCCGGTCCCATTTCCAGGGGCACGTCGGGTCGTTGATCCCGTTCTGGTTCGCCGAGGAGCAGTTCCTGAAGCGGTGGGCACGCGGCCTGTACGAGAACCCGGCGATGCTTCGCAAGGGGCAGCTGTACGTCCACGGGATGCGCGAACTGGGCATCATCCAGGAAGACGGCCAGGGCAACGAGGTGTTCGTCTACCCCGGCTCTGAGTACGTCATGGACGCGATTGGTCCGGCGATCGGCGCGGTGTGGGGCGACGAGGCTCGCACCGTCATGTCGAACCCGTTGTCGGCCCGGGTCGAGTACATGCTGCCCGGCATCTCGCCGGAGGCGGGCCGGTTCTCGTTCGGTCCGCTGGCGGCGATCCCGATGATGTGGGCGGCGAACCGCGAACCGGATCTGATGGGACCGGTGAACAACCTGCTCGGGGATGGCGGCATGTCCCGCATGGGGGTCGGTTACGACGGCAACCAGACGAACCTTCGTCTGCTGACCGACAACCTCCTCCCGGCGTCGATCCGCAACGCCTGGAACATCGCCGGCAACTCCCAGGAAGCGCAGGCGTCGGCACGGATGCAGGCGATGCAGTACTTGGCCGCGGCGGGATACGCACCGGAGGAGAACGATCCGAACGGGATGGAGGAGTTCCTCGGTCGGGTGCGGAACATCTCCCGGCTGATCCTCATCGCGAGGGCGGCGTCGGGGTTCACGCTGGGCGCGTCGGGCAACGTCCGCATCGATGAGGACGTGGAGCTCGACCAGGACTTCCAGGAGCTGCTGGATGCCGGGTTGCCGTTCGATCAGGCGGTCGGGGCTTTCATCGAGAAGCATCCGGATGCCAGCCCGTACACGGTGTTCCGGTCGAGGACCGAGTCAGGGGCGCCGATCCCGGCGACCGAGGACGCGTTCGGCTGGATGACCTCGAATGAAGCCTTCATCAGCAACTTCAAGACGATCGCACCGTGGATGATCCCGCAAGGAAAGTCCGAGGAGTACGGGCCGATCGAACGACGCGCCCGTAACCAGGCGCTGGCGATGGGGCTGCGGATCAACAAGACCGACGAGGAGATCGTCCGGCAGTTCTACTGGGCTGAGGCGGCAGAGGACTACTTCCGCATCATGGACGACTACACGTTGGAGATCGCCGAGCTGAACGCCCGCAACATGATCACGGAGCGGCAGCAGGTGCAGGCCGAGATGAACGCGTGGAAGGCGGCGTATCTGCGGCAGCATCCGATCTTCGCCGAGGATCTCCAGTCGACTGATGGCCGTCAGCGACGGGCACGGCTCATCGAGGAGGCTCGTCTGGTGCTGGCGGCTCCGGAGCAGATCCCGGAGTTCCCGCATGAGCAGGAGTTCATCACCTTGCTTCAGCTCTTGGTCGACTTCGATGACCGGATGAAGTCGGTGTCGGGGTTGCAGAGTGGTGACGCGCAGGAGTTCCGGGAGCGGTCGCGTGCAGAGTTCTACAATCTGACCAGGCAGATCGTGCGGAGGTACCCGGCGTTGGAGACGTTCTGGCAGTCGAACATCCGGCCGTTGCTGGGTTCCGATGTGATCGCTGAGCTTGAAGTGGCAGGTGTCTGATGTCGTGGGTCGAGGATCTGGTCCGGGATGTCGGCGCGAACGCGCTGAAGCGAGCAGAGGCGCTGCGAGCAGCGACGGAATCGGGTGTGCCGGTGGCGCAGCCGTACCAGGACAACCGGACGTGGGGGCAGTCGCAGGCGACTGCGTTGGAGCGGGCGTTGGAGCGGGTGTACGGCGGCATGGGCGTGGACCGCAGCGTCAGCTTCTCGTCCCGGGTGGGGGACCGGTTCGCGGTGGGGCGCGAACATTACGTCGCCCAGCTGTATGCGGACCTCATCGACCAGGGCCGAGTCGGGTTGGGTCGGTATTCGGATCAGTTGGCTCAAGCAAACGACATGGATCCCCGGTTCACGGAGATGTTGGAGGGCTACCGGTTCGGTGGGCAACGGCCGGCGGTGCCACCGGAGGTGGCGTACCGGCAGACCCGGGATCCGATCATGGCCCTGTTCGGGGTGAAGCGCACCGAAGCACTCCGCATCATGCGCGAACTACCCGATGACGCCTTCATCGCCTTGCAGGTCCGGTTCATGCAGGCCGGTTTGTACGGCGACCAGAAGCCGACGCTCGGGTTGCGGACCACCGCCGAGTCAGAGGCGCTGGACCGGCTCATGTTCGAGGCGGTGTCCGCTCCCGACAAGTCGCTGAAGCAGGTCGTGGACGAGCTGACCGAGCGGTACCAAGACGCCACCGCTGAGCAGCTGGGCCTCAAGACCGGGCTGGGGACCGGCTTGGAGGACGTCGACGTGCTGACCGTGAAGCCGGTCGAGTACTACGAGGACCTGGTCGACAACATCTCTTCCAACCTCATCGGTATGACCCTCGACCAGGCATCTCGTCGCAGCATCGCCGAAGAGCTTCGCCGCAAGGAGATCGGCTCGACGCGGCAGATGACCACGATCCGCAAGGCGCTCCAGGGTTCCGAGTCGGGCACCGACACCGGCGAGCTCGAGGCGTTCATGCAGGCGATCGGACTGAAGGAGTCAGGTGGGAACTACGACTCCCGCAACACCGACTCCGGAGCGAAGGGCAAGTACCAGATCATGCCGTCGAACTGGCCGTCGTGGAGCAAGCTGGCAGGGTTGCCGTCGAACGCGCCGATGACACCGGAGAACCAGGAGCTGGTCGCCCGCACGGTGATGACCATGTACTACAACCAGTTCGGCAACTGGCGTGACGTGGCGATCGCCTGGTACGCCGGGCCGGGCAAGGTCGGCGCGGCGACCGACGTGCTGAACCGTCGGCAGCGCAGCGGGCAGAACAACTACCCGTCGATCAACTCCTATGCGGACGACATCATGGGCCGCATGCAGGGGATCCTGAAGGACACCGCGGGCAGTCTCCAGTCGATGATCGACCCGGTGACCGGCAACATCGTCGTGGACGAGTTCGACCCGCAGTCCGAAGCGGACCGGGCGATTCGCGCCGCCCGCAAGGCCGATGTGACGACGTACGGGTTCGCGTCGCAGGCGAAGGAGTTCTTCTCGCTTCTCGGAGGGGTGGTCTGATGGCTGAGCAGTGGTCGATCTACGAGGGCACCGACCCGGAGTTTGCCCGTCGCATGCAGGCGTTTATCGCTGCGTCCGGAGGGCGGATCACGATCGTGTCGGCGTACCGGTCGAACGAGAAGCAGGCCAGCCTGTACCGGAACGCGATCAAGCGGTACGGCTCGGAGGCCGCGGCTCGGAAGTGGGTCGCGCCTCCTGGGCGCAGCAACCACAACCACGGACTCGCGATCGACCTGGACTACAACGGGGACGGCGAGGCATGGGCGCACCAGAACGCGGCCCGGTTCGGGTTGACGTTCCCGATGGATCATGAGCCGTGGCACATCGAGCCGATCGGGGTGCGTGATGGCAGTTTCAAGCCGGGGCACGAACACAGTGACGACGCCTACACGACGCCACCGCCGGGGGTGCCGAACGGTTGGGACAAGGAACGCACGATGGATGACCACATGGCGAACCTGATGGGCATCCTGATGAACCCGTCTGGCGTGGAGCAGGCTGTGGCGATGCGGAGCGGGATGATGGACGCATCAGCGAACGAGATGATGGAGCCGACCGTGGCGTACGAGGACACCGATGGTTAGCCGCCCGACCCGGAACCCTGACACCGGCGGGTCGGCTTCGAGGACTGCCCCTGAACAGCTTCGGACGTGGAACCCGAACCCGACTGCTCCTCGCACCGCCCCGGATCAGCTGCGGACGTGGAACCCGACGACCGCTCCTCCGCTTCCTTCACCGTTCACGGGGATCCCGTCACGCACCGCGGCGGGGGCGACCGGGGGGTCCACGACGGGTGGAACCAGTGGTGGTGGCGGCGCAGGGACGTCCACGTCCGGGAGCACGCCGGGGACGAACACTCCGGCGACAGCGAACCTCGATGAGATTGAGGAGATCAAGAAGAAGTACCCGAACCTTGCGTACTACGTCCTCCACCCGGAGCTCGGTCCGATCCTCCTCGATGCGTACCGCAACAACTGGGACGCTACCCAGTTGCAGTTCGCCATTACGAACACTTCTTGGTGGCGGGAGCGGTCCGGGTCGGCCCGTCAGTGGGAATCGTTGCGGTTGCAGGATCCGGGTGAAGCGACCCGGATGTTGCAGAAGAAGCAGGCCGACGTCACCCTGCTCGCCGCACAGAACGGCATCGCGCTCAACGGTCAGCAGATCCAGGAGCTGTCCGAGCAGGCGTTGCAGTGGGGTTGGTCGGATGCGGAGCTGCGGATCAGTCTTGCCCAGCAGGCACGGACCATGCCTGCGACGACCGGCAACCTCGGTGCGACCGCATCACAGCTGAAGGCGTTGGCTCGCAACTACCTGGTGAAGTTGAACGATGCCGATGCGCGGGATTGGGCGATTCGGATCTTCGAAGGGAGCCAGACGCTCGACGGCGCGGAGCATTGGTTGCGGGGGCAGGCGAAGCAGCGGTTCGGGTGGATGGCCGGCGACATCGATGCGGGGACGGCTCCGGAGCTGTACTTCCGGCCGATCAAGAATCTGGTCGCGGATACGTTGGAGATGAACCCGGAGGACATCGACTTGATGGATCCGAAGTGGTCGGCGTTGACCGACTACGTCGACGCGAACGGGCATCAGCGGGGGATGACGTACACGGAGGCGGCGAAGTGGGCGCGGCAGCAGCCGGAGTGGCGGAAGACGCGGACGGCGAACCAGAAGGCGGCGTCTGCGACGGCGAAGCTGGCTGAGATCATGGGGGTCCGCTGATGGCGTCGAATCTGTTGGGCGACAAGGGTGTGCGCGTTGCGCAGGTCCAGTCGCTGTTGACGAGGCTCAACTACTACACCGGTCCGGTGGACGGGACGTTCAACTTCGCCTTGGCGAACGCGATCGACGCCTACCAGCAGGCGTTGGGGATCACCCCCGAGTTCCAGTTCGATGCGCCGATCGGGTCCCGTGGGACGACCGGGTGGGGTGTGTGGGATGAGGTGACGGAGAACGCCACCAACTACCTGGTGCACTACCTGTCGGGTGGCACCAAGTGGTGGCAGGCCGACGGTGGCGAGGTGACGTGGGATCCGGCGACGACGATCCCGGGCGGGGCGACGCCGCAGCTTCCGTCGACTCGTGAGCCGGACACGCCGACGCAGGATGACGTGTCGCAGCCGGTGACTCCTCCTCCGACCGAGGATGCGATCTCCCGGATGGAGGGCTGGTTGTCGAACCAGTTCGGGTTGACCGGCCTGCGGGACTTCGCGCGACGGTGGCTCGAGGAGGACTGGAACGAGGATGAAGCCTTCATCGAGTTGGAGAACACGGATGCGTTCAAGGCACGGTTCCCGGCGATCTTCGAGCGTCGAGCGGCGGGGCTGCCGCCGATCAACCCGTACGACTACGTCCGCATGGAACGTGAGTACGCACAGACGTTGACGAGAGCCGGCATCGCGCAGTTCTTCGACAACAAGCAGCTGATGACCAGCCTCATCGCCAACGACGTGTCCAAGGCCGAGTTCGACGAGCGGGTGCTTGGCGGGTTCCGTCGGGTGGTGCAGTCCTCGCCTGAGGTGCGTGATGCGTTCGCTGCGTACTTCGGGGTGGACGGTGATGCAGCGCTGGCGGCGTACTTCCTCGACCCGGAACGACTGGCCGACCAGCTCGCCCAGCAGGTCGAGGCTGCGGCGGTCGGCGGGACGGGGACCCGGTTCGGGTTCTCGATCAACTCGGATCGGTCGATGGATCTTGTCAAGATGGGCGTGTCTGAGCAGCGTGCTCAGCAGGGGTTCGCCCGGTTGCAGGAGCTGGAGCCGGTGTTCTCCGAGACGTTGGGCGAGACACAGGATCTCACGGCGACGGGTGAGGGCATCGATGCGGTGTTCCAGACCGGCATGCCGGGGGTCCGGTTGATCGAAGGCCGGGTGCGGTCGCGGACGAACATGCTGTCCGGGCAGGCCGGTGCGGCGATCGACCAGGGCGGCATCCTTGGCTTCGGGAGCGATTCCTGATACAACTACGGCGTCGGCCGCTCGTGAGCTCAACGGGCCGGGTGTGCGCTGACATGATCCCCTCATCAGCCCCGCGGGTGAGGCGTACTTCCGAAGACGGGCGTAGGAACGGAGTTGACAACCGATGTCGGACGACACGAACACCATCGAGGACGAGCAGCCGCAGACCTCGGGGGTGAAGGCGTTGCGTGAGAAGGCCGAACAGGACGCACGCGAGCTTGCCGCTGCACGGCGGGAGCTGGCGTTCCTGAAGGCCGGTGTGGACCTCGACTCCAAGATGGGGCAGGTCTTCGCCAAGGGCTACGACGGCGAGCTCGACCCGGACGCGATCCGGAACGAGTGGTCGGAGCTGGCCCCGAAGCGCGACGAGGCACCCCCCTCCGAGGAGGGTCGCATCCGGGACACGTTCGCACGGGACGGCCAGGTCCCCCCCGACGCCGAGGACTTCCGCGAGGATCCGTCCGAGCAGGCGTTGCGTGAGGGCCGGGACGTGCTCGCGAAGGGCGGGTCACGGGAGCGGGCGATGAACGCGTACATCGACCGGATGGTGGATGCCGGGGCCAAGAAGGACCAGCGCGTCGTGTTCGACCGGGATCGGTGGATGGAGAGCTTCGGTTGAACTGCGAGATCTGCGGACGTGAGCTGATCGGTGACTTCGCGAAACCGCTCTGCTTCCGGTGCAAGGGTCTGAACTACGGCAGAGTGCCTGGCGGTGCCCAAGGTGGCAACGACAAGCCTCCGGCGAAGGCGGATCCGGCATGGGAGCGGGGCGTGGCCGGGGAGTACCGCTCGGACGGGTCTTTCGTCCCGTATCTGACGATGCAGGGCGGTGCCGGCGACGTGATGCACGTCAAGGAGCACGCAGAGAATCGGCACAAGATTGAGGCGATCCGAGACCGCCAACGGAACGACCCCACGTTCTATGCCGACATGAAGGGATCATGACATGCCCACTGGCCTGCACACCGCGTACGACCTGACCGCAGGTGTCCCCATCAACATGGACACCGCCATCTACATGATCGACCCCGACGACGATCCGATGATCGCCGGGATCAACTCCGACGGGATGCAGGTGCTCCCCACCGCCCCCGTGGACGAGATCCAGTTCTACTGGATGGACGAGACGCGTCTCGCTCCTTCGACCACGCTGGCGGCGACGATCACCACCAGCACCGCGTTCATCACGCTCAACTCGGCCGCGGACCGCACCCGGTTCTCGACCGGTGACGTGCTTGTCATCCACAAGGGTGGTGCTTCCGAGCACATCCTGGTGACCGGCTACGCGACTACCGCCGCCACCCTCGACGTGACCCGCGGGTTCAACTCGTCCACTGCGACGAACTACGACACCGGCGCGACCGTCATGGCGGTCGGCACGCTCCTCGCAGAGGGTTCCGACCCCGAGGCGTTCCGCTCCGTCGACCGCACTGAGCGGTCGAACTACACCGGCATCTTCGGTCCGTTCAAGATCGAGATGTCCCGTACCGAGCAGAACCGTCGCAAGTACGGCGTGGCCTCCGAGTTCACCCACCAGATGCAGAAGCGACTGGTGGAGATGACGATCCTGCGGAACCAGGCGCTGATGTACGGCGCCCGGTACAACGACTCCAGCACGAAGAAGCGGTCTTCGGGCGGCTTCAAGTACTGGATCACCAGCAACGTCGACTCGACCTCTACGCAGCTGACGATCGCCGGCATCCAGACGGCGATGCAGACCAGCTACAACAACGGCGGCATCCCCGACGTGCTCGTCGCCAACCCGGCAGCGCTCTCCGATCTCAACGATCTGGAGAACACCAGCCGGGTGCGGGTCACGAACGTGGACGGGATGCGCGGCCGGCAGCCGGTGCTGTACGTCGACACCGAGTACGGCCGGATGACCGTGGTGAGGAACCGGTGGTGCGCGAAGGTCGATGCTTTCGCCTACTCCCGTGACCAGGCCACTCGGCGGGTCTTCGACCCGGTGCTCATGGAGCGCCTCGCGAAGACCGGTGACTCCGACTCGGTGCAGCTGGTCTGCGAGGAAGGCCTCCAGTTCAAGGGCCAGAGCCACGCGTTCCGGTTCTCCAACCTGACGGCGTACTGATGAGCACCGGCTGGAATGGGACGTCGAGCGGTGGCGGTAGCACGCCGGGGCGCGGGCCTCGGCGTGGACCGACCCGTCCGACCAAGAACCCGGACTCGGGCCGGAAGAAGCAGAAGTCGTACACCCCGGAGCAGGTTGCGGTGCGCCGCAGCGTGCGTGCCAACAACCAGGTCCGGGTGGACAAGTACCTCTCGGATCTGCACAGTTGGCGGCAGGGTGGCGGCGATGCGTGGCTCCGGTCGCTCGGGCCTCGCAACCCGAAGCCTCGTCGGGATCCTGGCCGATGAGCAAGGCGGTTCCGAACAAGCGGCGCAGCATCCCCGGCTCGGTGGTGGTGGCCGGACGGAACATCGGGTCGAAGCTCGGCTTTAACCAGAAGCGTCCGAACACCACCGGTCAGAACCGCCCGTACCGTCTCGGACGGGACGGCCAGTGGCTCGGCCCACCGGAGCGACGGACCGGGACCGGTCCGGCTGCCGGGAGCTGGCAGGGCTACAAGTGACGGTGAGAGGCCCCGGTTCTCCGGGGCCTCTCCCGTCGCGAGTACCATCGGGGCATGGCAACCGAGAAGATCGCGATCGGGTGGTGCCACGCCGGGCAGGTCGAGGGCATGTTCCTCGACTCGGTGGTGGGGAGCTTCCTGTTCGATGCGAACAACCAGAAGAAGCGTCTGACCGGGAAGGGCGCGGGGACGATCAGTCTGCGGACCGGGCCGCGGATCGCAGAGGCCCGCAACCAGATCGTGAAGATCTTCCTGACCAGCCCCGAGTTCAAGGAATCCCGGTGGCTGGTCATGGTCGACACCGACATGACGTGGAAGCAATGGGATGTCCACAACCTGGTGGAAACCGCGGAGACGCACGACTTCGGGGTGCTCGGTGGTCTGTGTTTCGCCGGGTCGGACACGGACGCGTCGGTCTACCCGACGATCTACGTGATCGAGGGCAACGACGACGAGGGCTACCCGCAGTTCAAGAAGATCTACGACTACCCGAAGAACATGATCGTGGACTGCGATGCGACGGGGGCTGCGTTCATCGCGATCAACCGTCAGGTGCTTCAGCACATGGGGATGCCGCATCCGCAGGGGTTCGGTACCGACAAGAAGGAACGGCCGAATCCGTACCCGTGGTTCGCGGAGGGGATCGGTGGGGCACGCCAGTTCGGGGAGGACATCGTGTTCTGTCATCGGGCGAGAGCACTGGGGTATCGTGTCGGCGTCCACACGGGCATCCAGATCGGCCACGTCAAGCGACGGGTGTTGGACGAGGAGCTCTACGACCGGGTGAGGTCTGGCACGCATGACGACGGTTGATGCACTCATCACGCGGATCCGGTCCCACCCGCTGCTCGGGGGTCGCCGGCCGACGATCGACAGGTTGAACGGGGCGATCAACGACACGGTCGGGACACTGGCGGTGGAGTTCTCGAACCCGCTGGTGCGGGCTGGTTCGTACATCGAGCTGGGCTACGAGCTGATGTACGTCACCGGCGGGACGTTGCCGTCGGTGAACGTGATCCGCGGGATGCACGGCACGATTGCGGCATCGCACTCCGATGATGCGCTCATCACGGTGGAGCCGCGGTGGACGAAGCAGCAGATCCTCGAGGCGATGCAGGACGAGATCCGGTCGTGGCCCAACGACTTGTGTGCGATCGCTACCGTCGAGTTGACGTTCGGGGCGAACACCCCGGCCGTCGATCTCGCCGGTTCGTCCGGAAGGGAGGTCCGTCGCATCTTCCGGGCCGAGTCCGCTCCCACGGATTCGACCTACGGGTACCGCAAGCTCGACGTCGAGCTGTTGACCCGGCAGTCGACATCCAACTTCGCGTCCGGTAACGCGGTGCAGATCACGAACGCGCTCACCTACAGCATCGGCACCACGGTCCGGGTCACTTACGGCTACCAGTTCGATGCGGACACGTTCACGTCGGCCACCGATCTGGAGACGACGATCGGGTTCACCCCGAACCTGTTGAACGTGCTGATCGCCGGCACCGTGTGGCGACTCTTGCTCAACAGCGAAGCCGAGCTCACCAACCTCGGTGTATCGGCGGGGGCGGGGATCGTGCAACCGACCCATCGGGTGCAGGCGGCGCAGGCGGCACGCGAGGACCGGGACCGGTTGATCGCGATGGAGATCCGTCGCATCTACGACGAGTTCGGGGTGCGTGGTGGCTGAACGCGACCGGCTACCGGTGCTGATCGGCACCCGCCGGTTTCAGATCGATTGGCGCAACTTCACCTGGTCGCCGATGGCATCGATCCGTCAGGCCCAGGACAGTGGTGCGGAGCCGGGCGAGCAGAGCTTCGACAACCAGGGCATCTGGAAGCGGACGCAGTCCGACTTCGTGTTGGGGGCGGGACAGGACTTCTTCGATCAGGAGGACGAGTCGAACCGCCGGCAGTTCCGCAGCTCGAAGGGCATCGACCCGTGGGACCGGCGTAGCATCACACTGCTGAAGGACACCACTTCGGTGGATGCAGCGATTGGGGATGGCGACAGCGGCATCCTGTTGTCGACGGCGAGCTACCTCTACGCCGCGGGCAACCAGTCGGTGAGCAAGTTCGACACGTCGGATACCGAGACGGCGATCACCGGGCTGGCCGCGGCGCGGGTCACCGACCTGACGGTGTGGGGCGACTACGTCTACATCGCGCAGGCAGGACAGCGGCTCAAGCGGGTGGCGATCTCCGGGTCGGCCGCATCGGATTGGTCGATCGCCGGGATCACCCCGACCAAGGCCAAGGTGGTGTCCGGTCGTCTGGTCTGCACCGATGACAACGTCATCTACGAGTTGTCCGAGAGTGCCGGGACCGGCGTGAAGCTCGGCAGCGTCGACATCTTCGAGCATCCGCAGACCAGCTTCGAGTTCCACACGATCGTGGGTGCGCCGAACGGCATCTACGTCGCTGGGGACGACAACAACAACAGCGTGGTCTACCTGTTGACGGTGGTCGATGCGACCGGTGAGCTCGCGGCGCCGTACCCGGTGGGCGAGACGCTCGACGGCGAGTTCATCCGGGACATGATCTTCTACGGCGGGGTGATGTTCGTCGCCACGTCCAAGGGGGTGCGGCTGGCGAACATCTCAGGGTCGGGGTTCTTGTCGTTCGGTCCGTTGCTGGACGAGCCGGGGGATGTGAAGTGCATCACGGCGTGGGAGCAGTTCGTGTGGTTCGGGTGGACGAACTTCGACGCCTCGAGCACGGGGTTGGGGCGAATGGCCCCGGAGTACTTCACGAAGCCTTTCATCCCGGCGTATGCCTCGGACGTGATGTATTCCGATCAGGGCATCGTGTGGGACTGTGCCGTCTTCAATGATCGGGTCTACTACATCTTCGATCGGGGAACGTCGTGCCGGGTGGTCCGGGAGCATGCCACGGACTACGTTTCCGAGGGGGTGCTGTATTCGGGTGGCATCACCTACGGCACCCCGGAGAAGAAGTCGGTGTTCTCGGCTGACGCTCAGTGGGACACGTTGCCCTCAGGGGCCTCTGTCAGCCTCGCTGTGCTCGACGGGGTGGGCGGCAGCAGTACCGCCGTGTTCACGAACAGCACGGCCGCTACGGGCGCCTCAGGGGATCTTGCCAGTACGTTCGAGAAAGAAATCGCAGAGGTCAAGCTGACCATTACCCGAGGGGCGACCGCCACCGCCCGGCCCCGGGTGCGTCGCTGGACGATCCGGTCGCAGCCGCTGCCGTACCGGGCCGAGGAGATCATCGTCCCGGTGATCCTTGCCGATGCCGTGAAGGACGGCAGCGTGGACGTCGGCGGCGACGCGTATGACGACTTCATCTACCTCCGTGGGCTGTACCAGGGCAGGACCCGGGTCCCGTTCGAATTCGGGTTCTCCGGCATCACCGACACGGTGATCGTGGACTCGGTCCAGCCGATCCCTGAGACGATCACCGGCTGGGACGGAATGCGGAAGTTCCTCCAGGGCACCTACGCGGTGCGGTTGGTGACCGCCCCATGATGTCTTTGCCGTACTCCGCGCCCGACGGGCAGGTGTTGCGGACTCCGCACCTCATCGGGTCCAGTCTCGGCCCGACCCGGGTCATCGGGACCGGTGCCATCAAGAGCGAGAACTACGTCGCCGGCTCGGCCGGTTGGTCGATCGACGGCGACGGCAACGTCGAGTTCAACGACGGTGATTTCCGCGGCGACATCACCGGGGCGAGCGGTACGTTTTCCGGCACCGTGTCCGGCGGGCAGATTGACATCGGCGGCAGCGACACCTCGTCGTTCCATGTCGACGCGGACGGCAACATGTGGTTGGGAGCAGGAACGTATTTGGGTGCTCCGTTCAAGGTGTCGAAGGCTGGAGAGATCGACATCGGGAGTGGAGCGTTTACCGTCGACATCTCCGGGAACGTGGTCGCCAACTCGATCGATGTGGCAACGGTGCTCGACAGGGTGTACTTCGACACCGGGCTGACGAACAACGGCTACATCAGTCACGACACGAACTCTTTGTACATCCAAGGAGCGGGGGACATCTGGTTCCCGAACAACGCCACGACCGAGTGGCCGCCGAGCATCAACATGTACAACAACGGCACATCCCGTTCTGCGCTTACCCTGTACGCGGCAACGAGCATCCGTCTTGGAGATGGCCCGCACCCTGACATCGGATACGCCCTGTCCGGGGTTCCGATCTCCTCGTTCTACGTCGAGCTTCACAAGACGAACGGACTGACGGCGTCACTGTCGAATCTGACCGTCAGTTCGACCGGCTGGGGGTTCGCAGGTCGCACGCCGTCGAGCACCTACGAGTTCGACATCGGCTATGACACGATGCGGCTGGCATCAGGCACCAGCGGGTACGCCTACCTCCAGTTCGGAGCGAGCTCCACCGCAGCCCAGAACTCACACCTCGTGAACAACGGATCGAACGGAGTGCTTCTGTATTCCGGAAACGTCGGGTCTGGGACACTACGGTACGGCTTCTACACGAATCTGCCGTACGCCTTCGTGTGGGGAGAGTGGGCCGGTGGTTCGGCCTACTCGGCGTTCACCACGTCAGGAGCGGGCAGCACCGGCTACCTGATGCTCACTGACAACGGCACTACTTACATCTCGACGGTGAACACCGGCTACTCCGTCTACATCCGACCATCAGCCAACAGCACCACCTACCAGCTCGTGGTCAGCACGACAGGAGTGGCAGCCACGCTGGCAGCCACGGCATCCACCACCGCGGTCGTGGATGCAGGCTTCGGGGTGCTCGGCTACACCACCTCACGTTCCGAGTCGAAGGAGAACGTGAAGCCGGTGAAGTCGAAGGATGCGCTCGGTCGCATCCTCGCGTTGCGCCCGGTCGAGTTCACCTACAAGAAGGACTACATCGGGGAAGGCACCAACGACATGGTGCCACTCCATCAGCAGCGTGGGTTCATCGCCGAGGAGGTCGAGGCGGTCGATCGCGTTGCAGCGGTGTACGGCTGGTTGGAGCCGGGTGATCGGAAGCGGTTGGCAAAGCCCCGTGAGACGCCGTTGCGCCTGGAGGATGCCGAGTGCATCCATTGGAACCCGAACGTGGTGGTGGCCGATCTGGTCGCCGTCATCCACGACCTGCATGAACGCATCACCACCCTGGAGGCGAAGTGAAGATCACGTCCGACGAGCTGTGCGCGGCGATCCAGCAGACGTTCCCGAAAGAGTTCGAGATCGTCTACCGCCGGCTCGAGAACGCCGCGTTGCAGCAGAAGCTGGCCGAGTTGACCGGGGAGGAGGTCCCCGCTGATGACGGCGGCATGGACGGTTGAACAGGCGAAAGCGCTGCAGGACGCCTTCGACGGATCTGAGCTTGTCGTGGTCGCACCGGAGGCGGTGGAGCAGCGAGTGCTCTGGCAGGACGCGTTCCGTGAGGTCGAAGTGCGACGCACTCCGAAGGCCAAGTACCTGATCGTCCGGAGGTTCCGCTGATGGCGCTCTACCCGCAGGCGAAGCAGCTGCTGTTGCCCGAAAACGCCACGCAACGCAGGATCCGGCCGACGCAGGCGATCGTCCACACCGCCGTGGACTCCAAGGCGGCGACGTCGCTGTACCCGTACTTCGCCCGCGGCGACGTCGGAGCGGAGACGCACTTCTTCGTCCGCACCACTGGTGAGATCGAGCAGTACATGGACACCGAGGTGATGGCGAACGCGAACCGCTTCGCCGACGTGCGGGCCATCTCGATCGAGACGGAGGACGACGGCGACCCCGAGGGCAACCCGTGGACCGGCAGCCAGATGATCGCCCTGGCCCTGCTGCTCGACTGGTGCTGCCGCACCCACGACATCCCCCCGGTGCGGGTGCCTGCCTGGGACGCTCCCGGTCTTGGCTGGCATTCCATGTGGGGGTTCAAGGACCCCGAGCATCTCAAGGGCCTGCTGCCCGATTCCCCGTGGACGATGTACCGGGGCAAGACCTGCCCGGGGCAGACCCGCATCACCCAGTTCCTCGACGTGGTGCTCCCCTCGCTGGAGGCCATGCAGTACCCTGCTCTCGAGGAGGATGACGACATCATGGACCTGTGGCTCTACATCAACGGGTGCTACGACGAGGCCGGTCGTTCCCCCGACGAGGACCGTCCGGGTCGTCGGTACTGGTACAAGGATTTCCTGTCGAACAGCGGGCAGCAGCGGGTGGAGCGCATGCAGCTGATGGAAGACCTGCTCGGGCTGAAGTGATGGAAGCCATCTGGTCGCAGATCACCCCTCCGGATACGGAAGGGGACCTGAACGCGTGGCTGTTCATCGCCGCCGTGTTCGTCCTCGCTGCCGCCATCGGCGTACTCGCCAAGTACGTCGCTGCTTTGGTGCGACGACTGGCCGACGGTCAGCTCGTCCCTCGAGACGTGGCTGCCACCGAACAGCGGCTGGCCGAGGTGCTTCTCCAGGTCTCACGGGCATTGGAGGCATCCGCTGAACGGGAACGCGAGTTCATGACCTGGATCCGCAACCGGGCTGACGACCATACGAAAGAACGGGAACTGCACCATGAGCACTGATGCCATCGAACGGATCTTCTGGACATGCGTCCAGGCCATCGTCGCCGTGCTCCTGGTGGAGCTCGCCGACCTGAACCTGTGGTGGGCACCGGTCGCGATGGCGGTGCTGGTCACCGTCAAGACCCAGGTCGCCCAGCACATTGGCACACCCGATGCGGCCATCAAGCCGCCCGGGTTATGGACGAAACCATCGGCGGGCGATCCCGTCGATGGCGAGTAGCACCAGCAGCACGCCGAGGGTCAGTCCGAACCCGAGCACGACTACTCCAGAAGCTTCAGGAAGTCCTCGACCCGCATTGTGACGTAGTGCGCGTCGATTTTCATGGTGCCTCGGCGCTTGTGGAAGACAACGGGGACCTGCCCCTGCTTCGCATTCGCGACAGCTTGATCCACCCATGATGCGAGCTTCATCTCCTTCTGGTTCTTGCACTCGATCGACAGCTCGTAGCTCCTGCCGTCGATGGTGAGCAGCAGATCGTCACCGTCGTAGCCGGACCGGTTCTGCTTGGCGATGACGGCGTCAACGAGGTGGGCGACCTGACCGCACCAGGATGTCAGCCGGTTGTAGACCTCGTTCTCGTACGTCATGCCCTTCCTTCGCGAGGTCACCCCGCTCATGCCCGGTGCCCTCGCTTCCGGTCCCGTTCCGGGAAGTGGGTGGGCCGGGGACCGAGGCCCCCGTACCTCGGCCACTCCAGCTGCAGCGCACCGCACAGGCATCGCTTGAGCTCGCCGTGGTGGACGACCAACTTCTCCTCACAGCGGGAACACTGCGATTCGGTGAACCCGCTCTCCAGCGGGGGACGCCGGGGCAGCGCCTTCAGCGTGGCGTTGTCGTTGTCCTGGGCCATCAGAGGGCCTCACCCTGGAGCGCCTTGGCGGCTGCGAGCATCCGGTCCTCCAGCTGGTCGCACCACTCACCGAGATCCTTCACGGCTGCTTCCAACGCAACCACCCGCTCCTCGAGATCCGTGGCCGGTGGCGGTGGGGGAGGTGGGGGAGGCGGCGGTGCGGTGGTGGCGAAGCTGTCCAACGTCCAGCTCTCCGGCGCACCAGGCGGGACGCTGGTGTCGATGTGCGACATCACCACCCGCGGGTAGGTGCCCTCCCAGCCCCAGCCGTCGTGCACGAAGTCCCCGCCCCGGCACGCAGCCGACCGCAGACGGGTCACCGTCGACGTGCCCGTGTCCCCGAGAGCGTTCTTGCCCCGGAGGATCGCAGCACCGGGGATGTCGAACACGGTGAGATCCTCGACGGTGATGTCCGGCATCGACAGGTACACGCCGGACCCGTCCAGGTTCCCCCGTCCCTCCATCAGGGAGATGTGCCCGATCGCCACCCTGCGGATCGTGCCGTACGGCTTCGTCCTCCAGGTGCCGATGTTGTTCGGGCCGGGGGCCGTGATGACGCCCTGCGAGAAGCACCGCCCGTGGTGGGCGTACACGTCCTCGATCAGCACGTCCGAGCCGTGCTTCCAGTCGATCGCCTCGGCGCCGGTCTTCGTACCCCAGTTGCGGATCTCGCCACGGCGAATCTGCAGACCGAGGATGTCCGGCTCGAGCATCACGTTCTTCGAGTCGTTGCCGCCGAACCCCAGGTACAGCCCTTCCCGGCCTCCGGTGGCGATGAAGTCGGTGATCTGGATGTCCCGCACCTTCTCCCCGGACAGGATCATGGCGGCCTCGTTGTCGGAGTGGAACCACACCCGGCGCAACTTCGTGCCCTGGATGCCCTCACGGCCCCAGTTGGAGATGCCGGACCCACCGGCCTGGCCCATGATGAAGCCCCACACGCTGCCGTCGAACTTGAACCCGTCGATGTCGACGTGGCAGGCACCGGCCATGTAGCCGGCGAACCCGCCGCCCATGTCTTTGATGACCGGGAGGTCGCCGGGGCTGGTGGCCTTGAGGCTGGTGATGAGGGGACGTACGGTCGAGTTCGTCCACAGGTTGCGGACGGTGGTGCTCCGGACGTCGTTAATCTGCGGGAACTTGAGCGTCACTCTCGGGGCGACGTCGATGGTGATGAGCTCGCCCTTGGCGAGACGACTGAACGCTGCCTGGAAGCCGAGCGAGTCGGTGACCGAAACGATCGGCACCCCCGCCGGAGGCGAGGGTGGAGTCCAGGAAGGCGGGTTGGGTAGGGCGGTCATGGATGGCTCCCCTTCACATCTTCGACCAGAGGCCGACGGTCGACAACAACAGTACTGCGGTGAACGCCAGCACCGAGAGGATCATGAGGGATGCGGCCTTCATCGCTTCCCCTTCTTGTAGAAGAGCGCCTTGCCGTGGCACGGCCGTGGTTCCCCGTCCGTCCCCGGTTCGTCGTCGTCATGGGCGAAGTCGCACACCCAGTCATCGTCGTTCATCAGGCCATCGTGGACCACGCAGTAGCGGACGCCGACCTGGATCCACTTAGTCATGGTCATCCTCCTTCGTGGCGGCGGCGAGGAGGGCGTGCTCGGCGGCGACGAGTGCGTCGGGCATCGGCTCGCCCGGCCCCCACGACAGCACCGCCATCGCCCAGGCATCGATGAGCGCCTGGAGCCTGCGCCGCCTCGCCTGTTCCATCTCGGCTTCGGTCTGCCAGTTGACGAGCGCTTCCCGCATCGCAGCGTTGTCGGCTCGCAGCCGTTCGATCTCCCGTCCCGCATCGGCGAGGTCCTGGGCCAGGCCCCGCTCGGTCCGACACGCCTGGCATGACCAGTTGTCATCAGCGGTAGCACCGCAGTTCCAGCACTCACTCACGGTCGTCCTCCTCCCGGAGCACCGACTCGATCCGCAGGTTGTGCGGATCGTTCATGCACTCCGAGCACACCGGCTTGTCGAGGTCCGGCTCGTACGGGCCACCGCAGTTCGGGCACTCCATGCAGCTCGCGCAGTACACCTCGCCGCCGTCGGGGTCACGCTCGACCGTGAGCGGACCGCCGCACTCGGGGCAGCCATCCTCGGGCTCGTCGTACGACTCGTACACGTTGCGGTGCCACGCTGACAGTCGCGCCTCGTTGTTCATCAGTCCTCCCATCCGGCGGCGATCAGGAACAGTTCCCGGCTGAACCTCGTGTTGTCGTCCTCGAAGGTTTCCACCAACCGCCACATCACATCGTCGACGCCGTGGTCGTGCTTGACCCCTCCGTTGCGAGCGGATCGCAGGACACTCGCCGTCATCTCGTACGTCTTCTTGCTCCAGACCGCCATTGGGTTCCCCTTTCCTGGGTATGGGTATGCTGCCGTCATGGACACCTGGGACCAGATGCCCCTCGGCTTACAGCTGATGGCCCGCCATGCATGGCACAGCGGGTTCGTGCGCCTCAACGGCATCGCCACCTGGCTGCACCGCTTCGGCTACACGCTCTCCCCGACGGAGATCTCGGCGGGGATCAAGCGGGCGTAGAGCCACGCCACCCCGTCGTCCTCCCGGGCGACGACCACCTCGACCTCGCCACGCGCCCCGGTGCGGATCATCTCCTCGATGATGAGGCGCTCCACCGTGGGCTGCGCCTTCCGCAACGACCGCTGCGTGTCACCGCTGGTGGTGCGGCGGGCGGCGATCCACACGCCACCCGCCAACACCACATCAGCAGCGAACTCAGACCACAGGCTCTCCGTCGGGGACGTCCGCCGGCTCTTCGGCGCACGCCCCCAATGGGTCCTCAGACCTGCTTCCTCACCCATCGCCCGTCCTTCTTCTGGATCCCTTGCATGCGGACCTCCGTGGGCACCTCGGAAGCCGAGGCCCACGACTCCTCCTCCACGACCTCGGCGTCGACCACCTCGGCGTCGATGACCTCATCATCGACCGTCACCACGGTCGCCTTCGGAGACGGCAACGCCACCGGCTGCTCCACCTGCGCCGCGGTCAACGCCGCCACGCTGGCCTGCCCCTGCACGATCTCCATCGGGGTGGCCGACAGCCCCAGCACCGGCACCTTCCACCGACGGGTCTCTGTGCCACCGCTGGTCTTCTTCACCACCTTGGTGCGCTCCACCAGTCGCAACGTGGCCTGCACCATGCCCTGCGTCTGCAACGCCTGGAGCATCTGCTCCATCGTCGGCATCTCATGGAACGCCGCCCAGCTCCCCGACTCCAACCGCCAGCCGCCACCAAACGGGATCTGCGGCAACACCACCGTCAGGCGCACCTTCGGCTTGCAGTCCAGCCGGTTCTGCATCGTGCAGATGCACGGCTGCACCCGGTCCTCGGGACCGTTCGGTCCGTACAGGGTGATGACGCACTCATCACCGTCGCAGAACCGTTCCCGGCCCGAGCCGGACCACAGCTCGTACCCGACCGACAGCCCACCGGGCGGCACCCACACGTCGATGCAGTCGGCACGGGTCAGCACCTCCCACTGGTTCTTCTGCTGGGCCTTCGGTTCGTTCCACGGGCGGGCCTCCCCGCCGAACACCTCGGCCACCTTCTCGATGGCGTTCCGGTCCGGGCTGGTGAACCGGAACGTGTCCAGCGACATCGGGAACTTCCGCTGCGGATGCTTCATCCCGAACCGGATCCGGCCCTGCTCCGGCAGACGGAACTGCTGCTCCCCGACCTTCGGCACCGGCTTCATGCTCTCGCCTGCTTCCTCTTCTCGATCTCGTCCATCAACGCCTGCTTCCCCTTTTCCGTCACCGTGAACACCAACACCGGCCGACCCTTCGGACCGACCGCAGTCGTCGGCTTCCCCCACTGGTCGAGGTGCCGCTCCACGAACCCCAGCTCCTCGAGGTCCAACCGGCGACGGGCCACCACGTTGCGGTCGTTGCCGACCAGCTCCGCCAGCAGGGCGTCATGGAAGAAGCCCAGCTTCACCGCCGCCGCCAGCACCCTCCAGTCCAGGGCGGCCACCGACCCGGCCGCGGTGCGCGACGTGACCGGGTCGGTGGCACGAACCCTGGGGGAGCTCATGCAGGCATCTTCTCGTGATCGTGCGGCTCGTACCCGAGCGAGTCGTAGATCGCCCGGCTCGCGTCCGGCATGCTGCGGTACGGCAGCTCACCGGCGTCGACCAGCAGCAGCGCCAGCAGCACCGACGTCGCCTTCTGCGGGGACTCGGCCGCGTACTCGACCAGCGTCTGCACCCAGTTCGGCTGCGTCCGCTGCTCCTCACCCTCGGCGGGGTGGTGGTACGGGTCCGGGGTCCGCACCGGCTTCAACCCGAGCGCCTTCCCCGCCGACTGGCACGCCGTCGCACGGTGCGTGGTCGGGTCCGAGTACCAGCCGACCAGCAGGTTGACCACGTCGGTCTTCTTGGCGGGCTTGGACAGGATCTCCGACAGCTGCTCCCGACGGTGGGCGGCAGCCTCACGGCGGGCCTCCTCGTGCGGGTCGTGCTGCTTCGGCTTGTCCGGCACCAGGTCCTTGTCGACGTACTCGACCACGTAGCCGATGCCTTCCCCGGCCGGGTTCACTCGGGTCAGGACGACGACGTCCTCCTCGCCCTCCAGGTCCCCGATCTGGTCGGCGGTGAGCGGCGACTCGAAGTCGACCACCGCCACCTTGCCCCGCTGCTTGGGGATGTCGGCCTCCCGGCGGTACGGCGTGCCACCGACCTCGCGCACCTTGTCCTCGACCTCGGCCATCGCCTCGGCCCGCAGGTGGTTGGCGACGATCGAGGAGATCCGCTGCGGGAAGTCGATCGCTTCCTTGAACACCTCGACCGGGGCACCGGCCAGCTTCACCAGCTCGTAGCCCTGCTCGACGGTCAGGTCGCCGCGGACGACGGCCTTCTGTGCGAGCGGGGGGAGCTTGAGCAGGCCGAGCCGCTTCGAGATGTGCGGCTGCGACTGACCGATCGATGCGGCGATGTCTCGCTGGGTCATGCCGTTGTCGAGCAGCCGCTGGTAGCCGACCGCCTCTTGGATCGGGTTCAGCCCCTCACGCTGGAGGTTCTCGACCAGCATCGCCTGCGTGTCGAAGTTGCCGTTGTCCTCCCGGACGATGACCGGGATGTCGGTGTTCGGGTCCCAGCGGTTGAGCTCGACCAGGCGCATGATGGCCGCATAGCGGCGGTGCCCGGCCACGATCGTGCCGTCGGGTCGGACGAGCAGCGGCTGCAGGATGCCGAGGGACTCGATCGAGTCGGCCAGGCCGTCGATCTTGCCCACGTCCTCACGCAGGTTCTGCTCGTTCGGGATCAGTTCGGTCACCTTCATGGTGATCCCCTTTCCTTGTGTCTTCGTAGTGGAAGGTGTTGCCCTTCCCTCGCACGTACCATTCCCGGCCCAGGTTCCAGGCCAAACGGTCCGGCACGGATTCGACCAGCCAGATCAGCCGGCCATCCTGTGAACCACCGTGGAAGCGGAACGCCACGCCCTGCGGACGCTCGTTCCGCCCCATCAGAAGGGCATCCAGCGGGCGTACACCTTGAAGGTGCCGTCCTCCTGCTGACGGATGGTCCGCTCCAGCTTGTAGCGGCGCAGCGCCGTGTACACCGACTTCGCGTTCCTCTCAGAATCGGTGTGGTACACCATCGCCCACTGACCAGCGTTCGACTGGAGCTGCTTCCCGATCTCCATGTAGTCGAGCAGCGGTTTCCGTCCCGAAGCCTTCTCCGGTGGTTCCTCCCACACGATGTCGGTCATGGTCATCTTTCCTCCGCACAGAGCGTGCGGTAGCTGCAGTAGTCGCACTTCCAGGTCCGGCCCGAACCGGTCACCCGGCCCTCCTCGTCCGTCTCGTACCAGGTGCCCTTAGTGACGTCGGTGATCCGGGCGTGCAGCGGCATCTCCGGCTCCCAGCGAGGAGCGAGCTGCCGCAGGGCGATGTGCCCCATCACGCCTTTGACCCGATCGACTTCGGCCAACGCCAGCGCCTCGAACTCGGCACGTTCGTAGGTCCACTCGGCCACGAACCTACCGACCTCCCCGTTCAGCCCGGCCTTGGCAGCCACGCTGGGAGACAGCAGCTCGAGGCTGAAGTACATGACCTTCAACCGGTCGCAATCCAACGCCATCGCCGACAACGCACCCTGCACGACCGCCGACTTGCGGGGACCTTCGGGAGGGCCGTTGAAGTTGGTCGCCGCCATCTTGAACCCGAAACCGTTGATCGACTTGATCTCGACCGCGGTCCTGATGCCGTCGTCATCCTCGACCAGCAGGTCCAGGTGGGCGGCACCGGGGATCCCCAACGTCCGCAGATCCACCTTCACTTCACGCTTCGCGTTCGGGAACGCCGCCTCGATGCCGTCCTGCACCATGTCGTGCACGGCGTGCCCGACATCGAACCGCCACGCATCCGCCACGCTGGCCGGGTCCGTCTCCTCGACCTTGGTGATCTTGTACTGGAGCTCACGCAGGCAGCTGTGCGCCCAGCTCGCCCGGTACTGGGCACCCTCGACGGCCATCGCCAGCTCGTCCTTGCCGGCCCTCAGGTACTGCTGGTACCAGCCCATCGCCACGGCCGACGCATACTCGGGCAGAAGATCCGGTGTCCTGCCACTCTCCGACGAGCGGCCACGGGACATGCCTTGCAGATTCCTCGCCATGATTCCCCTTTCCTCCCGCTATACCTGCGGGCTTCTCACGCTTCAGTCTAGATGATGAGATCATCCTCGTCTAAAAGGGTTCGTCTCCTGCTGCCGCACGCAGACTCAGGTCCACGTTCTGAATGAACTCGTCTGCCAACGCATCGACTTCGACCTTGCCCGTGTTCCTCGGAACGTCCACATCGAGCAGGGCCTGCAAGATGCGGATCTTCAACTCGACCACGTCATCCTCGGTGAGCCGACGCTTGCGGTTGTACTTGTTGCCCATCATCCCAGTCCTCTCAGATCCACTCGCTTGCTCTCGTCTGGGTCGGTCATCGACTCGACGACCTTCATCACATGCTTCACCAGGTCGAACGCCATCTCCGCGTTGTCGACCACCACCAGCGCAGGATCGACGCCGTGCAACCCGGCGAGCTCGAAGAACCCGAAGTCGGTGCCGTCCTCCATGCCGAGCAGTCCACGACGCACCACCAGCGCCGAGTACAACGGCACGCTCGGGTCCGCGAACTTGGCATTCACCTCGACTGCAGAGGCGATCGACGGCGCTTCACAGTCCTCTCCTCCGGATGTATCCATACCCATTCCATACCCTTCTGCTCGATCATCTGGACGGTGGCCCAGGTGCCACCCTCCCGTACCCCGTCCCACACCACCAGGACGTCGCTCACCCGGTTGACCAGCATCCGGTTGCGCTTCATGTACACGCCTGCCGAGTACTCCGGCTGCAGCACCTGCGTCTCCTGTGCCAACCCGACGGCCTCCCGGTAACGGGCCTGCCATTCCAGGGGCCAACGGTCCGGCTGCTGCGGGTACGGGATGATCGCGTCATACGCCACTCCCATGTCCCGGCACGCTTCGCAGAACAACAGGTCCGCACCCCACGCCATACCTGACAAGCCGCGTTGGTACTCGAGCTTGGCGACCAGACGGTGCAACACCTCGGCCAACCACGGCTCGTCCCCCATCCGGTTCGGCCGGTGCCCGGTGATCCCGAGCACCCGGATCTGCGGACGGGGGACCGGCGGGGCGGGAAGTGGTGGGGGCGTCCCACCCCGCCGGTCGATCTCACGCCGCGGCGTGTTCCGCAACTGCCGGCGTATCGCCTCGATGTGTTCCTTCATCACGCTCCTCGACCAGCAGTAGAACATCTTCGGGCAAGCAGGCATCACACAACACCTGCTTCCCATTCGCCCCGGTCACGTCGAACCGGGCCACCCCATCGCAGATCGTGCACACGTCGTCGCTCATGAGCGGAACCCCATGATGTTGCGGGACACCGTGTTCATCAGATCGGTGGTGTCGACATCGTTGTGCAGATCCCAGCGTCGGTGCGTCACCACAGCCTGGCCTTCGGTGCCGTCCTCGGCCCGCTCCACGATCCACTCGGCGATGTCGTGGTCGGACAAGGCGTTGTACGCCTCGTCGTTGGTGTACTCCACCACCAGCACGTACAGCTCGGTGCGCTTGCCGTCGTGTTCGGCCCACGCCGCCCATTCGTTGCCGAGGTGGTCACGGATGAACCGCAGCCGGCCATCACGGCAGCCGTTACCGACGTCCACCTCCATGATCCCCCGGACAAGCGTCTCGGTTTCGTCCTTGCTCAACCCACTCAACATCACTGTCCCCTTTCCTCGAGCCCGTACCAGGCACGGATGATCTCGATCACCGGACCGAAGTCCTTCGGCTTCCTGTCTACGTTCTGCTGCAACAGCTGGTCGTAGTACCGGAGGAACTCACCGTCGTTCGCGCTGGCGAAGTCGGACAGCACCGTCTCCATGTCCAGGCGGCGGTCCTCCAACTGCGCCAGCACCCCTTCCCGCGACTCCACGACGAAGGTCTCCTCGACGTAGTGATCGACCAACCACGGGGCATAGCTGAGGATCTCGACCGGCGGGAACGTGTCGTTCCCATGGAACTCGACGCCGGTCATCTCGCACAGCACCCCGAGACAACAGCGTTCGTTGCCGCTGGTCTGGTAGCTCACCGTCTCCGGGTCGTACTCGACGCTGCCCAGCTGCCCACGCATCGGCATCCACTGGCCCGAGGCCAGCTCCTCGACCCACTCCCTGACCGTCACTTCTTTCGGCATCACTGCCCTCCCTTCCCGTGCTTCCACACTTGCTGCTTCTTCGCCGACACCTCGATCACCGACCGGTTCGCATCTGTGAACCTGCTGGTCATTCGCATCCCGAACAGGGACCCGTCATGCACCACGATCGTGTCGAAGCTCTCGTACCGGAACCGCACCCACGTCGCGTTGATCGACTCGACGCTCCAGTCGTGACCGATGTGAGTCAGCCACCCCGACCGGAACTTCGACCGCAACCAGTCCGCTGATGCAGGCGTCATACGGGTCGGCCGAGGACGCCAGTACTCACCCGGTGCGTACACCTGGTGCATGCCCCGATGCCCCTTCGACAGGAGCTCGGCAGCGAGGCTGCCGTCGGATACCACGTAGTGCCCTCGGGCAGCCTTACCGAGCCGCTTCATCGTCGCCGCCAACCAGTCGGTCGCCTCCAGCTCACCGATCCCGACCACGATCAGCACCGGCAGCGGATCAGAAGTCCTCGGGCGCGACGAGGGTGATGCACTTCTTCTCCGTTCGGACACGCTCCACCTCGATCTCGACGTTGCGGTACTCGGTCACTTTCTCCATGACCGGCATGCCGTCATCATCGAGCAGCGGCACGAGCGTGCACGACAGCTCCGTCGGCACCGAGAACTCCAGGTTGGTGCCCTCGATGCTGAACCCGAAGCTGTAGCTGTTCGTCAGCTTCTTCAGCTGGTAGCCGTGCGCCCGGCAGTGCGACGCCATTCGACGGATCCACACCTTCGCCTCCGTCTGCGCCTCCTCGACCTGCTCCGGCGTCGGGTCGTACAGGTAGATCGACGGCGACTGGTGCATGCTGGCACGCAGACGGAACGGCGGGTCGATCGCCAGGCGACGCAGCGCCTCCCAGCTCTCGGCCAGTCGATCCCACTCGGCGTCGATGCGCTCTTTGTCGGAGGTCGTGGGCTCCTGCAGGTACGTGTACCTGGTCTTCTCCATGCTGTTCCCCTTTCACTGTGCAGGTCATCACCTGCTGGTCATTCGTGGGGCTGCCAGGGCTTGCACCTGGGACTCCGGTCGTCACCGGCGTGTTGCTGATTTCACACCACAACCCCGATCCTCACCCAACCTGTGGGGTGCGTCTTCATGACCTGGTGCACCACGTCATGAAGCCGGGCAGAAGAGCGGTACTGCCGCACCGGAGAGCCCGCTCGCGAACGGAGTCTCTCGTGCGGACGGGAGGTTCGACCCCCCCGCCCGCCAGTCGGACGCTCACCCCCCGTGGAGAGGGACACCAGCGCACACGGCGGAGACACCAGCCGGGCCGCAACCAACCCGTTGATGAAGAAACCGCTGCGGCCCGACAGCCGGCGTTACGATCCGACGACCGGGGCGGGAGGTTCCCGCAGGGATCGGATATCCCTACGGGATGGGTGACTCCCGCCCCGGTACGTCAAGCGTCGAGGATGGCGTCGAGATCCGCATCCGAGATGCTGACCCCGTTGCCGCCACCACCCTTCGGGTTCTTGGTCACCTCGGCGGTGGCCCAGCGCAGCGAAGGCGAGACGGTGTCCGCCACGATCGTGACCTTCGAGTTGGTCACCCCGTCCTTCTCCCAGGTGTCGTAGCGCAGACGCCCGGTCACCACGACCCGGCTGCCCTTCTCCACCGACTCGGCGGCGTTCTCCCCGACCCGCTCCCAGGCGGTGACCGTGAAGAAGTTCGGCCGGTCGGTGAACCCGCCCTTCCCGTCGGGCACGGAGTCGTTCTGCACCAGGCCGAAGTCGAACACCGACTTCCCCGTCGGCGTGGAACGGAGCTCGCACCAGCTGATGTTGCCCTCGATCATGACGAAGTTCTCGGTGGAACGTGCCATCGTGATCCCTTCCCTTTCCTTGTCGTGCCATACAGCGATGGCTGTTGCTACTTCGACAACCCTTCGTTGTCGAAGATCTCTCCCAGCTCCTGCCCCGCATGGGTCAGGAGCATCGACGCACCACGCAGACAGTCGATGATGTCCGCATAGTCGTGCTTCTCGAACCGCAGCTGATCCTCGGCGAAGATGTCGGCCAGCGCCTCGATGTGCAACCGGTACACCACCAGCTGCGCCAACGCCTTCCTCGACACCCCCTCCCGCTCCGCTGCGACATCCACCGGGTCGATCATCCTACTTCCCCAACCCTGCACGGTCCAGCGCGGCCTGCACGCTGTCGTTGACCTGGTCCAGCCTGTCTGCGAGCTCATCGGTGATCTCATCCGTGAACCCCGCCGCCTGCATGCCGAGCATGCCGATGCTCATCGTCATCGCCGCGACCTCCTCGATCATCTCCGACAGCAGCTTCGCTGCCTCGAGCAGCTGACCCTGCTCCACGAACGCGATCACCACTTGGAACAGACGGTTTGTGTTCGCCACGTTGTCGATCGCCTCACGCTTCGCCTCGGCCAACAGCTGGTCACGCTGCGGATCCGCGGGCAGCCGGTTGATCATGGCTCCCATCGTCATCGCCTTCGCCGTGCCCGCCTTGCCGATCGCGTGGATGAACGCAGCGATGTCGCTCAAGTCCATCTCGTCGGGCAGTTCGATGTCCATCAGTGCTGTCCTTTCCACAGCGCACCGGCTGTCGTCTTGTCCTTCGTCCAGGTCTGCATTTCGGTGAAGAACCTCCACCACTCGTCGGGCTTGACCCAACCGAGCACGTCGTCGTGCTCGGTGAGCTTGACGAACTGGGCATCGTCGTGCCACCAGGCGGCGATCTCCGCATCCGGCGACGAGCGCAGGCTGGTGCCTCGCTTGCTCCGCATCTCGCAGTACATGCCGGTGCCCCATCCCGTCGACAGGATCAGGCCGTTCTCGAACGTCACCCGGAAGCCACGCTTCCAGAAGAAGGTGGTGGGCAGCTCGACGTAGTAGTCGGCCATGTCGTACGCACCCGGCACCTTCTTCCCATCGACGTAGACCAGGCCGTGCATCTCTTCGAACATCACATCTCCTTTCAGCCGGTGAACGCCGGCTCGATCACATGCGGCTCCGCCAACGGCGTGCCATCCGCCAACACCGGCTCGAGCAGCTGCGGATCCAGCAACTCGACCACGTCGTCCTTCTCGATCCCGAGCCACGCCATCGCGTCCTCGCACAGCTCGCACGCATACGGCTGGCACCGGTACCGCAACTCGCATCGGTCCTGCTGCACGTCACCGCTCGCAGGCACCACGAAGTAGAAGAACAGGAAGAGCAGCACGCCGACCACGAAGATCGTGATCGTCGCACCCTTCATGAACGCATCATCGAAGTCGTGTTTCATCAGGTCATCCTTTCATCAGGACCTGCTGGTCATTCGCGAGAGCAAGCACCTGCTGGTCATTTGCAACAGGAAGCTCCCTCAGGTGGGTAGCGAGCGCAGCGAGCGGGAGGGGGGGGCTGAGCGCGAGCAAGTGGGGTCGTGGTGACGGGGGGCGTGGAAGTGGGGTCGTGGTGACATGGGGTGGTAGTGGACGCGTCAGCGAGGAGGGTGCGGGAACCTGGGTTCCCGCTTCCGACGCGAAGCGGCGGCCGGAGAGCGCGAGAACCGGGACGGGTCTCGCCCCCGGCGACAGCCGGGGCACCCTGGCGGAAGGTGAACGGCGGGAGGCCGGTGACCCTTTCGGATCACCGGCCCCTGCCGACGTTGCCCTAGAAGGGCTCCTCCTCCTCCAGGTCGTGGGAGAGGCGATCACTGGCGGCCTGGTCCCGGCCCTCGTTGATCGCCGCGTAGTAGGCGGCGCGGAGGCCCCGGAGCCGGGACATCACCCGGTCCGTGTCCAGATCGCCCAGCCGGTCCTCCGGGCAGAACCCGACGTAGTCCCACTGGGTCTTCGTGCGAGCGACCGTGGACTTCTTCCCGGTGAACTCGTCCTCCATGTCCTCGGTCCAGGTCTTCTCCCAGATGCGCTGGATGAGGAGGCCGGTGCCGTACTTCTTGGACTCGGCGGGCGTGAAGTTGTACTTCGCGTCGGCCCCGGACTGCCCCTCGTAGGTGATGAGGGCGCCGGGGAGCTGCATGCCCCGGGTGGTCTTCGACCCGTTGAGGCGGCGGTCCAGCTCGTCGGTGGGGAGGCGGGACTCGCTCTTGATCTGGTCGTAGGTGACCATGTTGACCCAGATCTCCCGGAGGGTGGGCGAGGCGAAGATGTCCCGCTCGTCCTGTCGGTCCTGGTAGGCGGTCCGGTTGGCCGTGAGGTCGGCGACGGTCTCGATCGTCTGGCCGTCGATGGTGACGGTGGCGACCGGGATGCCCCGGGACACGGCGTCTGCGTCGAGTTCGGTGGTGATGGTGTTCTTCCTCATGGTGTCTCTCTTTCTGGTGGTAGTGGATCGGTGATGGGATCATCGGGGGCGGGGCACCTTGCGGCACCCCGTCCCCGAGCGGTTGGGGTCAGCTCCCGACCGGGAGGACGTGGGCGACGAAGCCCTTCTTGGCGGCCAGCGTGGCGATGCGCTCCAGCTGGTAGCGGGTGAGTCGGGTGCGCTGGGCCGTCTCCCAGTTCGGGAAGTCCTCGACCGAGGCGCAGACGACGTAGGGCGTCGTGAAGTTCCGGGAGTAGTCGAGGTGGTGACGCTGGACGTCCTCGACGATCTCCTTCGCCTGGACGAAGTCGAGCTGGAAGGTGACGATCATGTCTGTGGGTCGGAAGTTGATCGGGTTCTGCATGGCTGTGTCTCCAGTTGGTGTTGTGATTGAGCGGATGAGGGTCGGGGTTCGGGTGACCGTGTCACCCGGCGGGGTCCGGGGGGGCGCCCCCGCCCCCCGCGGGCCACAGCGGGTGAGTAGAGGAGCGCGGCTTACCAGCCGGGGGCGGAGGACAGCTCCCCCTCGCTGCGACGCTCGGGGGTCTCCCCGAGG
>CAYMUC010000012.1:40440-45879 GCA_964393535.1 uncultured Ilumatobacteraceae bacterium
GGGGGGGGGGGGGGGGGCGCCCCCCCCGGGGGGGGGGGGGGCGCCCCCCCCCCCCCCCCGGAGGGCAACTGCGGTTCAGTCGATGAGCTCGTCTTCCCAGCTGTGGTCGTAGTACTGCTCCCAGTCGCTGCGACGATCGGCGTTCTCCCAGAGGGATTCGATCCAGAGCATCCGCTGGTAGTCCTCCTCGGCTTCCTCCGGGGTGTCGAAACCCGTGGCGAGTCGGCACTTCATGCGCTTGTCTTTCTGCAGTTCTCGTGCCCTCTGTGCCTCGGCTTTCGCCCAGCGTCGTGCTGATGCCATCTTCATCTCTCACTCCTCTCTCAACCTCGTGGGAGCCAGCCCCCCATCGCAGGTACCGACAAGGGGAGCCTGCGTGTCAAGACCATCGGTTACCTCAACGGGAGGCTCCACCCGGAGGATGGAGCCGCATTTCGGACGGACGACCCCCTCCACGGGACATGGAGAGATGACGGCTGCATCACCGCGGCGCGTTGCCGGTGGCCGGGGGTCGTCTTCGGCCGAATGCAGGAGAGAGCAGCAGAAGCCCGGAGGATGCGGGTAGAGAGTGCGACTCGGAAAGTTTCTGGCGACCGTTCCCGACCCGACCAACGGGAGGATCGGGAACCAGAAGAAGAGCGCCGCCGCCGGCGGCACAGGCCGGGAAGTTTCCGAGGCGTGCGACCGCATCCTCCTTGGGCGAGGGTCTTTACACGTCAGGCGCACCATGTCGGAACCTGTGTGGGGGGGGAGTACGAGGGAAAGGTCCTTGACGAGCGACGGCGAGCTCGCTCGCCTTGGAGCGAGGTACGGCTAGCAAGGAGTGGCGTTCGCACAACGGGGAAGATGACGGGACCCGCTTGCGGGTGGCATCTTCCCCAGCGGCGAACGCCCGACCTTTCCCGGATACTGCCGCCAGCCTGTGGTGGGAGGGCACAGGCATACCGGAGCCACGTCACCCCTGAGGGTGGTGTTCAGCTACTCGGAGCAGCGCCCCGCGCTGCGACCAGCAAGTAGTCGACGCCCGGAGTGACCGAGCGCTTGCCGGGGGTGGCTCCGGCCGAGCGATACGGAACGCCAGCCTGTGGCCGACGGCACAGGCTTTCGTGGGTGAGCCGCCCATGGGCGGGCGGCGACGAGCACCGCTGCGAGCGGTGCGGCACGGGCGGGTCCAGGGAGGGTGTCCCTCCTTGGCGGAGGTTCGGAGGCAGAGCCTCCGAGGGGGAGCGCGGGCTTGCGGAGGGCAACCGAGGTGCGGACCGAGGTCAAGCAGGCAGCCACCACTGGGAGCCAGCGGGGCATACGTTGTCGAGCACATGCACGCAGGCCGGACCATGGGAGCTGTCCTGTCGTAATTGTTACGGTGTTCGTACAAGTGGCGTAACCCCTGCGAATGGTTGTGCAAGTGGCGTAAACCTTTGCGTGGTCGTGCGGAGGGTAGGAAACTCAGGGAAGTCGTAGGGACCGAGCGACCGATGTGCCATTAGGGGGTAGGAGGAGAAAGCGTCCTGGCCCTCTTTCCCCTGCATACTCAGCCACTCGGGCTCTCACTGGCCCTTCGACCCTTCCCGATGATGCGTTCATCGGTGGTCGTGGCTGTCACGTCGCCCCTGGCCGGCTCTCCTTGTCGAGAAGAAGGAGTCGATCGGCGGTGTCGTGGCGATTTCGAGGTCGTGGACGGGTGATCGAGCACCGGTGTCGCACTCCGGGCAGAGTTCCCGACCCCCCCGGGTGCGCCCGTGTTGCCTTTCGCACCAGCCCTCCCGTTCATGGCCGGAGTCGCATCACCGGACAGCGTCCCACTGGTCAGGTGGGGGTTCCGGAGCGCACTTCTACGTAACCCTCTGACGGCCGAACTCGGGACGGGTGCGCTATGGCCTTGTGCCCCAGAGGATTTGCACCCTTTCACCACCTAGGTCACCGTGATGGAACGGACCGGGGGCCTCCCCGGCTGGTCAGGTTGTGAGGGGGGTTACTTCCTCGAGCCCTTTCGCCGGGTCCGCTGGCGCTTGCCGCGCTGACGGTTCGGGAAGGGCTTGACGGAGGAGATGTGTGGAGCGGAAGGAAGGATGGTGACCTTCCAGTACTGCCCGTTCCGTAGCTCGTAGACCTGACCGCACTCGGCGCAGACGCATCGGGCCGGAGCCTCGGTGCGGAGGATCCGCAGATCCTCGCACTGGTGGACGGTGGTCGTCTCCATCACCCCGGATCCTCCCACCTGTAACACCGTTCCAGCAAGTTACCCGTGGGTAACTACCGGTCCCAGGAGCGGGTGGCCCAGTTGAAGGGCCGGTAGTTGGACACCCAGCCGGCGTCCTTCGCTTCGGCCCACTTCGTCTCCGGGCGGGTGCGGACCATGATGTCCTCATAGCGGGCCTTCGCGGCCTGGTGCCGCCACGACGATTCGTGCTCGAGGTTGCGGGGGCCACCGCACAGCATGCAGGTGGTGCGCTCGATCGGATCCGGATTGTCCCAGTTCCGGCCCCAGAGGTGGTTGTAGGGAGTCGCCATCCCCCGACCTTAGCCCCACCCGCCCTCTCGCCCCCCACCCGCCCTCTGCCCCACTTCCCTGACTGCCCATCCGAAGCTCGGCTTGACAGCTGCTCGGACATCTGCGATCGTCTCGCTTCGAGAGCACCCGTTTCCCCCCTTTCCGGTGCCCTCTCCCATGGACCAGCCCCCGGTGCTCCCCACCAGCGCCGGGGGCTGGTACGTTCTCGCCGTATGATCCCCTCATCAGGAGGATGACATGGCCGATCTGACCGCGATCAAGGCGAAGCACGCGACGCTCACGTCGACGACCGCCGACAAGATCACGCT
The DNA here is from genome assembly GCA_964393535.1 of uncultured Ilumatobacteraceae bacterium. Classification (GTDB taxonomy): domain Bacteria; phylum Actinomycetota; class Acidimicrobiia; order Acidimicrobiales; family Ilumatobacteraceae; genus CAYMUC01. The sequence continues at coordinate 43,261 of CAYMUC010000012.1, forward strand.
GTCCGCACGGGCGGAGATGGTGAACATCCTGAACCACTCCACCACGCAGCGGCTGACGGTGATCTTCGGTGGTGACGCAGCCCCGACCGCCAACATGGACGATTCCTACGTCGTGCCGACCAGCGGCAGCCTGCTCCTCCCGTACCCGGGTGGGGCATCCCTGGTGGTTCGTGTGGTCGGCGACGGGAACCCGTACTCGGTGCAGCTGGTCTGATGGCCGGGCTGCACAACAGTTCCGGGGCCGGGCTGATTCGTTCTAGCCCGCGACATCGTCTGGTCGGGGAGACCGTCTTCGGGGTCGCACCGTCAGCGAGCAACGTGGCTCGAGAGGCGTACGGTCGTGCCGTCTTTCGGCTCGATGCCCGCGACACCCCCGGCTCCGACGCTGCCGGCAACACGATTCAGGATCTGTCCGCGAACGCTCTCCGCACGCAGAACGGCACGACGGGGAATGCGAAGATCGTGCAGGACGGCCGAGGCGGGAAGGCGCTGCGGCTGCACGGCGGGGCGGCGAACACGACGTACGCCCAGGCGAGCGGCAACGTCGACCTGACCGGCGACTGCACGCTGGTGGTCGAGGTCACGCCGAACGCCATCCCGGCTTCCTGTTCGGTGTTCGGTGACCGCAGCGGGTCGAGCGGTGAAGCGTCGCTCCGCTTCTACAACAATCGGGCGGTGGGCTTCCTCTGGTACGACGGGATCACCCCGGCTGTGCCGGACGACAACGTGGCGAGCATCAACGGCGGCAGCTACGAGTTCGGGGAGCGGTTCTGGATCGCCGTCGAGCGCGACAACGCTGCCCCCACCAACTGGCAGGTCCGGTACTACCGGAGCCTCGACGGTGTGACGTGGGAGCTGACCGCCACCGACGACGGGGTGGCCCCCGCCGTCGTGACGCCGGTGGCGAACGCTTTGCGTGTCGGGGCCGACCCGTCCCTCTCGACGATCACCGGCCTGGTCCACAAGGCTCGCGCCTACCAGGGGTTCGCCTGCTCCGACCCCGACAACGCCACCCTGGTTGCCGACTTCGACCCCACCCGCGACGCCTCCTACAGCAGCCTGTCGTGGACGAGCGCCACGACGGGTGAGACGTGGACGGTCACCCCTGGCGGTTCCGACAACTCGGATGTCCTGTTCCTGCCTGCCCCGTCGGAGTACGGGGTGGAACGGTACGTGTACCTGCCTGGGCTGACGGGCAACTATCTGTCGGCGCCTGACGAGGCGGCGCTGGACATCACCGGCGACCTTGACCTGCGGGTGCATTGCGCCTTGGACGACTGGACCTCGGCGTACCAGTATCTGCTCGCAAAGTGGAGTGGCGGTACGTCGCCGCCTTCCGCTCGCTCCTATTATCTGATGACCAATCTAAGCGGTGGGTTGCGGTTCGGTTGGTCGGACGGCACTACGGTCTTCACCAAGGATTCGACTGCCGCTCACGGAGTCGCCGAGGGCGCTGCGAAGTGGTTCCGAGCCACGCTGGATGTCGACAACGGCGCTAGTGGCAACGACGTAAAGTTCTTCACGTCAGACGACGGTACGTCTTGGACGCAGTTGGGGTCCACCGTCACCACCGCAGGTGCCACGGCGATCGTTTCGGGCAGCGCTCAGTTGGAGGTTGGCGGTGCGTTCGCTGGGACCAGTTTCCCTCCAACGGGCCGTTTCTTCCGTGCCCAGGTGTACGACGGCATCGACGGCACCCCCGTGTTCGACTGGTCCGCAGAGGACCCCGTCAACTCGACGCACACGTCGTTCACGGCCAGCACGGGGCAGACGGTGACCGTGAACCGTGCCACCAGCGGCCGTAAGACGGTGGTGGTGGAGCAGCAGAAGTGGCTGTTGGGCACGGACGATTACATCGAGGTGGCCGACAACGCCCTGTTGGATCTGGACGCTGCCACGGACTTCACGGTTCTCGCTGTGGTGCGGCAGCACGCCACGCCCACCAGCCAGGGACGGTGGGTCGACAAGCGCAACGCCATCGCCCCAAACCTCGGCTGGTCGCTCAGATCCAACAACGCACTCGCCGAGGCTCAGGCGGTAGTTACGGGACAAACCGCCGCCCAGGCGTTGGCGCTCGGCAGCCTGTCGACTATCGGACTCAGAGTGTCGGGTCGAAGCGCATCGGCGGGGCAGGTGTTCGTCAACGGCACGCTCGGAAGCACGTTCCTTGTGTCTGGCGGGCACGAGAACAGCATCCCGATGCGCATCGGTCGAGTCGGTGATGGCACCAACTACCAGGACTTCGAGTTGTACGCCGTCTACGTCTGGCGGGAAGCCCTGTCGGCCAGTGAGCTGGCCGCCATTGCCGCCGACTGGGGTGCCGCATGAGCATGATCGAAGACGGCACACCAGGCGGCAGGCTCGTCCTGACCGCCGAACAGTACGCCCTGCTGGACGCACCCGAGGTGCGCCGCAAGGTCATCCAGTACGTGCCCCTCGCCGTCATGCTCATCACGCCCGCACAGACCGAGGATGGGCTGTTCGTCTACGACGACCACCGTCTGCGGGGCGACGACGTGGACACGATCCTGTACCTGTTGGACAACCCGTCCGTGTTGGACGCCATCGCAGCGGAGTGGCCCGCCGAGGAGACGCCGTGAGACTCGATTGCGAGTTCGA
>CAYMUC010000013.1:0-42931 GCA_964393535.1 uncultured Ilumatobacteraceae bacterium
AGACCACTGCGGTGCTGGACGGCGACGAGTGGGTGATCAACGGCCAGAAGGTGTGGACCACTGGCGGCCACCACGCCGACTACTGCTTCTTGCTCACCCGCACCGACCCCGACGCCCCCAAGCACAAGGGAATCAGTTACCTACTGGTTCCCATGCGTCAGCCTGGCGTCGAGGTGCGCGGCATCGTGCAACCCGACGGGACGGCCGAATTCACCGAGGTGTTCTTCACCGAGGCCCGCTGCCCCGCCGAGAACGTGGTGGGCGGAGTGAACAACGGGTGGAAGGTCGCCAACTCCACGCTGGCCTTCGAGCGCGGCATGAGCGCCACCACCGGCTACCGCCGCTTCGAGGAGGAGTACCACCTCATGCTCGCTGCGGCCCGCCGCAACGGGTCCATCCATGATCCGCTCATTCGTCAGCGCCTCATGGAGTACTACACCAAGATTCAGATCCTGCGGGTCAACGGGCTTCGCTCCCTGTCGGCCACCCTGAGCGGCCGTAAGGACTTGGGTGTGGCGGCGTTGGGGGCCACCAACAAGATGTTCTGGTCCGAGATGCACAAGGCCGCCATGGAGTTGGCCCTCGACATCTTCGGCGCCGAGTCGATGCTGGTGGACGCTGGCGGCGGATCGTCCTGGCCGGGCACGGCTCGAGAGAAGCGGCGCCCGTCGTATCCGGTCAGCCCCATGATGTCGGCGTTCTTCTTCAGCCGTTCCGAGACCATCTGGGGTGGCACCAGCCAGATCCAGCGCAACATCGTGGGCGAACGGGTGCTGGGATTGCCGCGTGAGCCCAACACAGGCGGCTGAACCACAGCGTCTCATCACACCACCGTTCGTGGTGGTGACCCTGTCGACGCTCGCGTACTTCATGTTCGTGGGCATGCTGAACCCGGTCCTGCCGGTGTTCATCGAGCGCGGCCTCGGTGGTGGCGGTGTGGCCATCGGTGCTCAGGTGGCGGCCTTCTCGTTGGCGGCCATCGCCATTCGCCCGGTCATCGGGCCCCTCGGGGACCGCGCTGGTCGACGGGTACTCATGCTCGTGGGTGCCGCCGTGTCGGCCGCCAGTGCCCTTGGCATGGTGGCCGTGGATTCCATCGGGTTGCTCCTGGTGCTACGAGCGCTCACCGGAATCGGGGAAGCGGCATTGTTCGTGGGGGCTGCCACCCTCATCGCCGATCTGTCGCCACCGCACCGGCGTGCCGAGAGTGCCAGCTACTTCTCGCTGGCGGTGTTCGTGGGTCTGGGTGCTGGACCGTTGTTGGGTGAGGGACTGTTGGGCGACGACCTCTTCGACCGGACGTTTGCGTGGGCTGCGGCCTTCGCCGTGCTGTCGGGAGTCATCGCGTTGGTGGCACCACAGGGCCGACCCGCTGAAGGCCCAGGTGACGAGGCGACGGAGCCGGGTCAGCGACGTCGATGGGTGCACCCGGCAGCCATCGGGCCCGGGGTGGTGCTGGCCAGTGGCATCGCAGCGCTCACGACCTTTTTCGTGTTCGTCCCCACCTACGTCGACGATCTCGGCTGGTCGGGAGCCAGTGGCGTGTTCCTCGTGTACTCGGCGGTGAGCCTGGTGGTGCGTGCCGGCCTCGCCACACTGCCCGAACGACTGGGGTTGGGTCGATCGGCGGCGATCGCACTCGCCGCACAAGCTGCCGCTGGGGTCATGGCTGCGCTGTGGGGGACCGGCACCGGTCTGTACGCAGCCACCGTGCTCATGGCCCTGGGAGGTGCGTTCCTGTATCCGTCGCTCATGGCGGCAGCGGTGGCCGGCGTGTCCGACACCGAGCGGTCCCAGGTCATCTCCAGTTTCACCATGTTTTTCGAGGTGGGGGGAGTCTCGGGTGGGCTGCTCTTGGGGCCACTCGTGGCGCTCAGCGATGAACGCGCTGCGTTCATGGGAGGTGCGGTGTTCGCCGCCGCAGGACTGGTGATGCTCAGGACGTGGGTGCTGCGTCGGATGTCGACTCGGGAGACTGTGTCGTCTGACTGCGGGTGAGAGCCGACGTGGTGCGCAGTGGCCGCTCGGGAAGCGCCAGCAGCAGCAGGAACCCGACCAAGGCCAGTGGCAGGGTGAACCGGAATGTCGCCGTGATGGCATCGGTCATGGCGTTCAGCGTGTCCGTCTGCTGAGGTTCGGGAAGGTTGCGGATCTCTCGGGGTCGTTGCAGCAGCTCGGGTGAGACACCGCCGGCCAGTCGCGCATTCAGGATGGCCCCCCATGTGGCCAATCCGATGGCACCACCGAGCGACCGCAGGAACAGGATCAGCGACGAGGCAGCGCCGAGGTCGGTCCATTCCACGGCGTTCTGCGCCGCCACGGTGCTGGTGGGCATGACCGCCCCGATGCCGAAACCCAGCAGGGCCATGGCACCCATGGACACCACCACCCACGCCAGAGAACCCTGCAGCAGGCTCAGCACCCCGAAGCCGATACCCATGGCGGCGAAACCCTGGACGGGCCAGTGCTTGTAGTGGCCGGTGGTCGAGACACGGCGGCCGATCAACGTGCCCGAGATGGCCAGCGACACGGCCAAGGGGATGAGCAGCAGGCCAGATGTGGTGGGTGACACTCCCGTGACCGACTGCAGGAACAACGGCAGGAACGCGTTCACGTTGTACAGCAGGGCGCCGGCGATCAGCATCACGGGTGCGATCACCCGGATGACGTCGATCCGGAACAGGCGTAGTGGGACGATGGGGTCGTCGACCCGTTGTTCCCACCAGAGGAAAACGAGGGCCACGGCAGCTGCGGCGACGAGCAGTCCGAGTGTGGTGGTCGAGGTCCAGCCGCGGGAGCTGCCGCTCCACGACACAGCGAGCAGGAGGCATGACGTACTGATGATCAGCAGCAGCGCGCCCACGACGTCGATGGTGCGGTTCTGCCGACTCCATGGCAGCCGTAACACCTTGGAGGTGACCACCATGGCCACGACGCCGATGGGGAGGTTCACCAGGAAGATCCAACGCCAGTGCAACACGTCCACGAAGAATCCGCCGAGCAGTGGGCCAACCACACTCGCTGCGGTGAACACCGAGGTGAAATACCCCACGTAGCGGCCGCGTTCTCGGGGGGACACGACGTCGCCCAGAATCGTGAAGGCCAGAGCGAACAAACCACCACCGCCAACCCCCTGCAGTGCCCGCGCCAGGACCAACTGCGTCATGTCCTGAGCGAGACCGCAGGCCAGCGAACCCACCATGAACACGGCGATGGCCACCTGGAACAGCAGTCGGCGACCGTAGACGTCGGACAACTTGCCGAACAACGGGGTGGCCGCTGTGGTGGTGAGCAGGTACGACGTGCCGATCCAGGTGTAGGACTGCAGGCCCCCCAATTCTCCGACGATGGTGGCCATGGCCGTGTTCACGATGGTCGTGTCGAGGGCCGACAGGGCCAGGCCCGTGAGTGCGCCACTCAAGACCACGAGAATCTGGCGCTGGCTCAGGGCTCCTGGATCGGTGGCTTCAGTGGTCGACACGCTTGCACACTACAACCACCTTGGTATCGGCGCGGTGACGGTTACGCTCGCGCCGGTGCAAACCCGGTGTGTGCCTAGTCCGGTGGGTTGGCTGATGCTGGTGGCGGTCGCCGACGCGGTGACCGAGATCCGGTTTCTCGACACGGCACCACCGGATCGCCAGGGACATCAGGTGTCGGCGATGCTGGACCTGCTGGAGCAGCAGTTGGACGACTACTTCGCCGGGACTCGACAGGTGTTCACGGTGCCCTTGCATCCGGTGGGAACCGATTTCCAGCGGCAGGCGTGGCAGGTGCTGGGCACCATTCCCTTCGGTGAGACGATCACCTACGGCGAACAGGCCCGTCGCCTTGGTCGGCCAACGGCGGTCCGGGCCGTGGGCAGCGCGAACTCACGCAACCCGCTGCCCATCGTGGTGCCGTGTCACCGCGTCATCGGTGCCGCAGGAGCGCTGATCGGTTTCGCCGGGGGACTGGATCGCAAGGCGTGGCTGCTCGATCACGAGCGCCGTATCAGCCTCGCCGACGCGCCTGCGCAGCCTGCTCGCGGCGAGCCCGGGCCTCGGCCTGCTGCTGCTGCTTGCGTGCCTTGCGCTCAGCCTTGAGGCGCTGACGTTCGGGGTCGTCCTCGGCCGGGCGGCTGACCAACGGAGCAGCGGCGACCTCCACGGCAGGAAGCGCATAGGTCTCGTCGCTCTTCAGCAGGGCCGTCAGGATGGGCGTTGCCTGGGCTTCCCCGGCGATGGCCGACGCCATCATGAGGCGTACCACCGCCAGGCCGTGCTGTTCCACCAGGTTGGGGAGGACTTCACGGAGTTGGCTCTCGGTGGGGTTCTCCGAGGCGTCACCGAGATCGCGGATGCACTGGGCCAGGCACACGTCGGTGATCACCAGGGCCAACTGCTCCAGGACACCGTTCATGCGGCCACGCTGTGCCGCAGTACGCACGTAGGCCACCACGGCGATGTCGGTGGAATCGGGGGGGATCTCGGCCAACTGGTGCACCGCAGTGCGGTGGTCATCGTCCAGCGCAGCGAGCGCGGCGGTCAGTTCGTCGTCGTCGAAGGCCCGCAGGGCACGATCGAGCAGGGACAGAGCGGCGAGGCGGGCACGGACCTGGTTCACGAGGGTCAGACGCTACCCGATGCGCTGTGGCGAAGGTCATGGAACAGCCGTGCTCAAGGCCGGACGAGCGGCCTCTCCATGTGGGTACCGTCGACGCCATGGCAAACACGTACCAACTCCCCGCTCTTGCCTACGACTACGCCGCCCTAGAGCCGCATCTGTCGGCCCGAATCGTGGAGTTGCATCACAGCAAACACCACCAGGCCTATGTGGACGGGGCCAACACCGTGACCGAGAAGTTGGCTGCTGCCCGTGCCGCCGGGGACTACGGGTCGCTGGTGGGCCTCGAAAAGACGCTGGCGTTTCACGTGTCGGGCCATGTGCTGCACAGCATCTACTGGGCCAACTTGAGCCCGAGCGGCGGTGGAGAACCCACCGGTGCGCTGGCCGAGGCCATCGGCACGCATTTCGGCGACTTCGCAACGTTCAAGGCGTACATGACCCAGGCCACGGTCGGCGTGCAGGGATCGGGTTGGGCGTTGCTGAGTTGGGACCCGTATGGGCAGCGACTGTTGATCGAGCAGGTGGAGAACCACCAGAACAGCACGCTGCAGGCGGCGACACCGTTGCTGGCCATCGACGCCTGGGAGCACGCGTACTACCTGCAGTACGAGAACCGCCGCGCCGACTACGCCCAGGCCATCTGGAACGTCATCGACTGGGGCGACGTGGCAGCCCGGTTCGCCACTGCTGTGGCCTGAGTTCGCCGCACCACGGGCTCCCTGGGCCCCAGTAGGGTCCGGCACCTATGGCCCAGGAACTCGTCGATATCACCACCCAAGACGGCATGTGCCCCACTTCGGTGCTCACGCCCAGCGCCGGTACGGGGCCATGGCCGGGTGCCATCGTGTTCATGGACGCCTTCGGCGTGCGTCCGGTGCTCGTGGCCATGGCGCAGCGCCTGGCCGATATGGGCTACGTGGTGTTGCTGCCCGACCTCTACTACCGCTTGGGGCCATCTACCCCCATCGACCCGCAGGCCGTGTTCTCCTCGGGTGACGTGCGAGGTGCCCTGGCTCCCTACATGGCGTCCACCGACAACCAGCGGGCGGCGGCCGACACGGCAGCGTTTCTCGAGTACCTGAGCGGTCGTGCTGATGTGTCGGATTCGAAGGTGGGCGTCACCGGCTACTGCATGGGTGGCGGCATGGCGCTCACCGTGGCTGGCACGTATCCCGAGCGGATCGGCGCTGCAGCGAGTTTCCACGGTGGCGCACTGGCGACGGATTCCGACATGAGCCCACACCTCCTTGCAGATCGCATCGCCGGTCGGGTGTACGTGGGTGCTGCCGACCACGATGGGTCGTACCCACCGGCCATGGCGCTTCGCCTGTGCGAGGCGCTCATGGCGGCCGGAGTCCACCACCAGCATGAGTGGTACGCAGGGGTACTGCACGGCTGGACCATGGCCGACTTCCCGATCTACCACCACGACGCCGCCGAGCGGCATTGGGACCGCTTGGGCGTGCTGTTCGGCGAGTCACTCTGACACCGGCGGGTTTCTGTGTCGCCAGACGAACGTTTTTTGCGCGTCTGGCGACACAGAACCGTCAGGCGTGGCGTCGGCGGCGCACGACGAGTGCGGTGCCGAGTGCGGTGAGCAGGAGTGCCCAGATCACCTGTCTGTTGGTGTCGGTGCCGGTGGAGGGAAGTCGGTCGGTGGGCTCGGCGGTGGTGTTGGGACGGATGACCACGCCGAGGTTGGCGGTGCGGTCCTTGTCGTCGTAACTGATGCCGTTCACCTGGAGGGTGTGTTCTCCGAATTCGACGTCGAGCAGGTCGACGGAGCCGGTGAAGGTTCCGTCGTCGGCGACGAGGAGTGAGCCGAGGTAGATGGGGTCGGAGAACAGCCAGATGTGCACGAGGGTGCCGGGTTTGAAACCGAAGCCGTTGACGTTGGCGGCGCCGTCGACTTCGAGTTCGAGGACTTCGCGTGCGTTTTGTTCGGTGACGGTGCAGAGGCGGACTTCGCAGTCGCCTTTGAGTCGCAGTTCCCAGTCCTGGCCGCTCATGACGAGGTCGGTGGTGTTCTCGATGGCGATGTCGACGTCGACGGGGATGCCGTTGTCGAGCACCTGGGACTCGCCGGGGACCAGTTCGGGCAAGGCCTCTTCACCGGTGGGGTCGGGCACCCGGACCGGTTCCACACCTGCTGGTGGCACGGGCCTGGCGGTCGGCGCCGTGGTTGTCGGTGGCACGGTGGTGGTCGACCGGGGTGGTGCCGTGGTGGTGGGTGTGGTCGGCAGTGTGGTGGCCGAGGTGGTGGGGACGGGGATGTTGACCAACGGGAGTGCCGGGGTGGCGGTGGGTGCGTAGGTCATGGCGCTGCCGGTGACGGTGCCGGTTGCGGTGAGGGCGGCCAGGTCGATGGTGGTGATGGGGTCGACGGGTTGGAACGATCCCGAGGAGAGGAACTGCAGTGCCGACGCCGAGGTGGCGAACGGGTACACGTTGGTGAACACCGCATGGCCGGCGGCGTTGGTGTACACGGTGGCGTGGGTCGTCGAGCCTGTCTTGAGTGCGACGGGGACATCACGTACGGGATTCCCGCTGGCGTCGATGGCGATACCCACCACGGTTCCCACACACCCCGACACGGGGCCGACGGTGCCGTCGTTGGTGGCCGAGGCCGAACTGGCGACACCGGAGGTGGTGACCAGGGTGGTGGAGACCAGCGACAGCGGCAGACCCGGCGGGGTGGCCGACGGGGCGATTCCGGTGAGACCGGTGGGACACGACAGCGTGGCTACCTGGAGATCGAAGCACAGCTGCGGTGGTGCCGAGTCGAAAGTGACCTGTGCACGCAGTGATTGTGCGTTGGCGTCGGATGTACCGGCGGGGGTGACGACCTTGAACTCCGGCGTAGCGCCGGTGGACGCCACGGCCAGTGAGACGAGGTCCAACGTGACGGCACCGTTGGCGTAGGTGCCTTGCGCAGCGAGGTCGATGTTGTCCCAACCGGTGACGGTGTTGCCATCGGAGTCGGAGATGACCAGGGTGTAGCCCGACGCTGTGGTGACACCGGTGGGCAGGGTGAGCCGGAACTGTCGCCAGGCGGTCGCACCGGGCACTGGGTCACAGGCCAGACGAGGCGCCGTGCGCTCATGCGGGAACGTCACCTCAGGGATGGGCAAGGTGCAGCCCACGGTGCCGGTGTTGGCGTGGAAGGGTGTGATTCGAGGGTTGCCGTTATTGGCGTTGTCAGCGTTGCTCCACAGGCAGGTTGCGTTATTCGGATCCTGTGTGACGGCGTAGACGTAGTTGCCTTGGGTCTGACCTTGGCTGTAGCCGGCGCACGCCGAGCCGGTGGTGTCGACGGTGAAGTCCCAGCAACCGAAGGAACTGTTGCCGTTGATGTAGTAGTAGCGGGCGCCGATGTTGTTGTTGTCGCCCCAACCCTGGACGGCCGCGTCCGAGGTCGCGGGCAACCCGGACGGGTACGGGAACGCCACACCTGTGGGGGTGTAACAACTGCCCGTGTTGTTGTGCGTGCAGACTGCTTCGATGGTCGCCCCGGTCGAGCCCGACGTGATGGCGAAGATGGCATTCGAGAAGGTGCCCGAGGTCTTGGGCCATGCGCCTGCACAGCGCATGGTGGTTGCGGTGTCGAAGCAGTCGAACTGGGTGTTGCCCGAGGTGATGTAGACCTTGCCGTCGAAACCCTTCATGCGACCCGACGTGTAGTCGCCGCTCGGACTGGTGTAGCCCGAGGCGGTGACGGGGAACGGTTGGCCGGCGCACGGGGCGGCCGAAGCGAGGTCGAGGCACAACATGGAGGAGTTGGCGTCGTTGGCCTTCGTCCAGAACTTTCCGCCGTGCAGGTAGGCGTCCGTGAGGCCGTTGTATGTGCTCAACCCCGTGGAGCCGAGGGAGACGAAACCACTGGTCCCCACGCCGGTGCAGGGAGTCGGGACCGTTGCGCTCACCGTCACGTTCAGGCAGGCGAAGCCGATGGCACTGTCGCTGTTGCGCTTGACCAGGGCCCACAGGCGTCCGGTGCTCTCGTCGACACTTCCGGTCGAGCGCGCACCCGTGGTGTAGCCACTCAGGAAGAATGCACCCGGCGTCCCGCCGGGGCTCCAGCACTTCTGGCTCGTCTCGACGATGTGGCAGTCGACGCCCAGGTCGGTGGTGTTGTGGTGGAAGATGTTGTAGATGCGGCCATAGCCGTAGAAGATGTCCCAACCGTCACCGCCACCTGAGCCGGTGAAGCCCTGGCCGCCCGTCTCGAGTTCACCGGTCGACAAGGTTTCCCAGGTCTGGACACCATCGACGAATGCACTGGAGGTGACGCCACCGACGGCACGAATACCGGTGATCAGTGCCGTGTTGCCAGGTCGCGTGGTGGACCACGTCGAGGTGCCGGTCCGGTACTCGAGGGTGAACCCCTCCGGTGCGTCGATGGTGTTCACGTCGATGGTGGCCGTGCCGGGCTCCCACACCGTCTCCAGGAACTGGCCATCAGCCCCCGAGGGCGAACCCTGTGTGGCGCTCACCGAGACGCGATCCCCTGCCAGCAACGCACCTACGGGCTGGCCACCACTCGTCACCTCGATGACCGGTGCCGGCATCGATGGCGCCACTGCGGCTGCCGGTCCATCGGTCGCCTGGTGCGCAGCGAGTGGAACCGTGGCGACGACGATGGTGGCCAGTGCGAGAAGCCTCGATCGGGAGGTGGCGAAAAGCATGCGGGAGTCCTTTGCAGTCGTGTGACTGAAACCGCGACGCATCCACATAACCGGGCTACACCGAGGCCGACCAACGGTAGACGCGTGACCCGAAAGGGTCAACACCTTTCGTCATCGACCTCGCTGACGCAGATACTGGGCGGCTCGCGCTCGCGACTCTGGGTCGGCCATGGCCACCACCAGCGAGTCGGCGTCGTTGGCGTTCCGACGGGTTCCCACCATTTCCTCGACGGCGGCGTTCACTTGCTGCTTGGTGGTGCGCAGTGCGAACGCCGGTTGCGCAGCGAGTTGGGATGCCAGTGTCTCCACATGGTGCCTGAGGTCCTTGGCTGGCACGATCCGGTTCACGAACCTCAGGGCGTGCGCCTCGGCGGCATCGAAGGGGCGGCAGGTCAGCACCAACTCCTTGGTGACGGCGGGGCCGAGTTCGCGCACCAGTCGAGGGATGCCCGCCCAGGCCAAGGGGATGCCCAGGTTCACTTCGGGAATGGAGAACACTGCCGAGTCGGCGGCGACTCGAAGGTCGCACGCTGCGGTCAGCACCACACCACCGCCGACGCAGTGGCCGTGCACAGCGGCGATGGTGAGGGCGCTCAGATCGCCCAGTGAGTCGGCGGCCCGACGGCCGAGATCGGCGGTGTCACGTGGTGATACGCCCTCGGCGTTGCGCGTGAAGTCCTCGAGATCGAAACCTGCGCAGAATGCTCGGCCGGCTCCGTTCACGATCACCACACGAATGTCGGGCTGGGTGTCCAGCCATCGGCACGCCTCGATCAGTTCCGTCAGCGTGACGCTCGACAAAGCGTTCAGTCGCTCGGGGCGGTTCAGCGTGAGGGTGGCGACGGGAGTCGACGCGTCGAGGGCGACGGTGCGGAACGAGGGCGGGACCATGCGCTACACATTGATCGATCTGCGTGGTGGCGCTGTTGTTCCGACAGGAGGCGGAGCGTTCCGTCTCGCGACATCACAGAGTGCCCTCGGCAGGATTCGAACCTGCGCACACGGCTCCGGAGGCCGATGCTCTATCCCCTGAGCTACGAGGGCGGGCGTTGCGAATCTAGCGGTCAGGGTGGCTGCCACCACCGTCTGATGGGCGCCGACCCGATCGGACCTGGTCCAGGAGGTCAGCACCACTTGATGACTCGACGGCCATCACCAGGTCGACAACGCGAGTGGCGCGCACCACGCCCCACGCGGCGGCAGCGGTGAGATCGATCACGTCACGCCTCGAGCAGTGGTTCGCCAGGCCAGGCGGCGCGAAACAGATCGTCGCCGTAGCGGGAGCGAACGAGCGCCAGGAACACCTGGTGGTCGTCGTACTCGGGATGGTGTCGCCGGGTGACGTCGGCCTGCATAGCGGCAGTGGCGCGCGTCAGGGCCGCCCACTCGGCGAGGCGGTCCTCCACGCTGCGGGCGGCCGCAGCGTCCATCTGCCGGTTCCACGCGTCGAGGGACGTGTCGGCCGGTACCACCGGCGGGTTGCGACCCTCCCGCAGCGACATGCTGCGACGTTACTGTCGACATGGTGGTGGCCCGCGCCAGAATGGGGGACCCATGGCCGATCCCCTCACTCTCCTCGCCGAACGACTGTCTCCGGTGTTCGCCGACCTGGCCGGAGCACCCGCCGACCCAGTGGTGCGCCCCAGCGACCACGCTGACGCGCAGGTGAACGGAGCGTTGCCGTTGGCCAAGGCCCTGGGACGTAACCCGCGTGAGGTCGCCCAGCACGTGGCCGATGCCGCATCCACCGCCCTGGGCGACATGGTGTCGGCCATCGAGGTGGCCGGGCCGGGGTTCTTGAACCTCACGTTCTCGGCGCAGTTCCTCGCCGAGTCGGCCCGCGACCTCGCCATCGATCCGCACCTCGGTGTGGCGCAGCAGATTCCTCGCACCGTGGTGGTGGACTATTCGGCGCCCAACGTGGCCAAGGAAATGCACGTGGGGCACCTTCGGTCCACCGTCATCGGCGACGCCTTGGTGCGGGTGCTCGAGGCGCAGGGCCATCGGGTCATCCGCGAGAACCACATCGGCGACTGGGGCACCCCCTTCGGCATGCTGATCGAGCACTTGCACGACCTCGGTGAGGACGCCGCCGCCCATGAGCTGAGCGTGGGAGACCTGGACGGCTTCTACAAGGCGGCCCGTCAGAAGTTCGACGGCGATGAGGTGTTCGCCGACCGTGCCCGCCGCCGTGTGGTGCTGCTGCAGGGGGGCGATGCCGACACGCTGCGATTGTGGCGGTTGCTGGTGGCCGAGAGCACCCGCTACTTCGATGCGGTGTATCGGCGCCTCGGCGTGAGGTTGACCCCCGACGACATCATGGGGGAGAGCGCCTACAACCCGTTGTTGCCGGCGGTGGTGGAGCGCCTCGACGCTCTCGGTCTGCTGCAGACCAGCGATGGCGCAGAGGTGGTGTTCCCTCCCGGCTTCACCAACCGGGACGGTGACCCTCTCCCGTTGATCATCCGCAAGGGCGACGGCGGTTACAACTACGCCACCAGCGACCTGGCGTGCGTGATCGACCGAGTGGAACGCCTGGGCGCCGATCGCTGCCTGTACGTGGTGGGCGCACCCCAGGCTCAACACCTCACCATGGTGTTCGCCGTGTCGGCCCAGGCGGGTTGGGTGCCCGACGGGGTGCAACTGGAACACGTGGCCTTCGGCAGCGTGTTGGGCAGCGATCGCAAGATGCTGAAGAGTCGTGCGGGCGACACCGTGAAGTTGGCCGCCTTGCTGGACGAGGCCGTGGACCGGGCCGCCGCGGCGGTGGCCGAGAAGAACCCCGGCCTCGATGCCGACGCCCGGTCTGCCGTGGCCCGTTCGGTGGGGATGGGTGCGGTGAAGTACGCCGACTTGTCCACGGATCGCATCAAGGACTACGTCTTCGACTGGGACCGCATGCTGGCCTTCGACGGCAACACCGCCCCCTACCTGCAGTACGCACACGCCCGCATCTGCAGTATCTTCCGGCGGGCCGGTCTACAGCGCCACGATGTCCGTGGTGCGCTGCCCTCTCTGGGAGAGCCGGACGAACGTGAGCTCACGCTGACGCTGCTGGGCTTCGACGCCGCTGTGCGCGACACCGCCGAACGCTGCAGTCCGCATCGCCTGTGCACCTACCTGTACGACCTGGCCAGCGCCTTCACCACGTTCTACGAACACTGCCCCGTGCTGAAGGCCGACGACGCCGAGGTGCGCACGGGTCGACTGGTGCTGTGCGACGCCACCGCCCAAGTGCTGGCACGCGGTCTCGACCTGTTGGGCATCGACGCCCCCGAACAGATGTGACCCGGCCATGACCCCGTCGCCATTGCCGTTCCGCCTGCTCCCCGACACCGCCGAGGTGGGAGCCGACGGCTGGCTGCGAGTGGGTGGTTGTTCGCTTGCCGACGTGGCTGCCGAGTTCGGCACGCCCGTGTTCGTGTACGACGAGGCACACCTGCGCAAGCGATGTCGCGAGGCGGTGAGTGCCTTCGGTCGTGACCGGGTGATCTACGCCACCAAGGCGTTCCTGTGCGGGGCCATGGCGCGCCTGGCCCACGACGAGGGAGTGCTGCTGGACGTCGCGACCGGCGGTGAGTTGCATGTGGCACTGAGGGCTGGTGTGCCCGCCGACCGCTGCGTGCTACACGGCAACAACAAGAGCCTCGCCGAACTGCGCACGGCACTGGAAGTCGGTGTGCGCCACATCGTGGTGGACAGTTTCGATGAGATGGACCGCCTCGAAGCACTGCACCGCCAGGGCCTGCCCGTGCCCCGCGTACAGATCCGCATCACACCCGGGGTGGAAGCCCACACCCACGAGTACATCGCCACCGGACAGGACGACTCGAAGTTCGGCTTCAATCTCGCCCGCGGCGATGCGCTTGCCGCTGTGCGCCGTGCCGAGGCGTCATCGGCCATGAACCTGGTGGGCCTGCACTGCCACATCGGGTCGAACGTGCTGGCGGTGAGCAGCTTCGCTCGAGCAGCCGAGGTGATGGCCCGTTTCGCCAACCCGTTGCATCTGCCCGAACTGACCCTGGGTGGGGGACTGGGAGTGGCCTACACCAGCGACGAGGAAGCCCCCACCATCACGTCGTGGGCCATGGTGCTGGGTGATGCCTGCCAGGCGCTTGACGTCACCTCGTCGGTGTTCGTGGAACCGGGCCGGTCCATCGTGGCTGCCGCCGCGGTGACGGTG
Organism: uncultured Ilumatobacteraceae bacterium; assembly: GCA_964393535.1. GTDB lineage: Bacteria > Actinomycetota > Acidimicrobiia > Acidimicrobiales > Ilumatobacteraceae > CAYMUC01. Next base: position 13,477 of record CAYMUC010000013.1, read on the forward strand.
TACCAGGTGGGCACGATCAAGCACATCGACGGCGTGCGCACCTACGTGGCGGTGGACGGCGGCATGAGCGACAACCCGCGGCCCGTGCTGTATGGGAGTGGATACGAGGCCTTCTTGCCCCGGGCACCGCAGGCCGCACGGGAACGACGGGTGCGCCTGGTGGGCAAGCATTGCGAAAGCGGTGACGTGATCATCTTCGATGCCGCAGTACCCGATGATCTGGTGGTGGGCGACCTGGTGGCCACGCCCGTGACGGGTGCCTACGGACATTCCATGGGCTCCAACTACAACAAGGTGCCGCGACCGCCGGTGGTGTTCGTGGCCGATGGTGACGCCCGGTTGGTGGTGCGACGCGAAACCTTCGACGATCTGGTTCGCTGCGACCTCGCCCTCGGCGACGCGTAGCCTGGCGTGCTGTGACCTCCAACGCTCCCACCACCGTTCGCATCGGCCTGTTGGGCTGCGGCAATGTGGGTGCGGGCCTGGTGCACCTCGTTCGCCAGCAGGCCGACGTCATCGCGCAACGCACCGGCGTACGACTGGAGATCACGAGGGTGGCGGTGCGCAATGTTGCCCGCGAGCGTGAGGTCGACCTGCCCGATGGGGTGCTCACCCGCGATGCCCACAGCGTGGTGGTGGACCCCGACGTGGATCTGGTGGTCGAGGTGATCGGCGGCATCGAACCGGCCCGTGAACTCATCACCACGGCGTTGAACCACGCCAAGCCGGTGGTCACTGCCAACAAGGAACTCCTGGCCAATGTGGGCGTGGAACTCGCCGCAGTGGCCGAGGCCAATGGTGTGGACCTGCTGTTCGAAGCGGCGGCTGCCGGGGGAATTCCCGTCATCCGCACCTTGCGGGAGAGCCTGCGCGGCGAGCCGATCCGCCGAGTGATGGGCATCATCAACGGCACCACCAACTTCATTCTCACCAAGATGACCGACGAGGGTGCCGACTACGGGGACGCGCTCGCTGAGGCGCAACGGTTGGGCTATGCCGAGCGTGACCCAACGGCCGATGTGGAGGGTTTCGACGCCGGAGCCAAGGCCGCCATCTTGGCAACGCTGGCCTTCGGCGTGCGGGTGGTGGCAGGTGACGTGTACCACGAGGGCATCAGCCGCATCACCGCCGCCGACATCACCATGGCCCGTCGGCTGGGCTACGTGGTGAAACTGCTGGGTATCGCCGAGCAGGACCCCTCGACAGGTGAGGTGGCGGTGCGGGTCCACCCAACACTGGTGCCGGTGGCGCACCCACTGGCCTCGGTACGCGACTCGTACAACGCGGTCTTCATCGAAGGCGATTCCGTGGGCTCACTGATGTTGTACGGCCGTGGGGCCGGTGGTGCGCCGACGGCCAGCGCCGTGCTGGGCGATGTGATCGACGCAGCGGTGAACCGGGTGAAGGGCACCTGCGGGAGTCTGGGAACGTTGGGTCGCGCCCGGATCCGGGCCATCGACGAGACCTCGTCCGCGTACCTGTTGAGCCTGCAGGTGGCAGATCGGCCCGGCGTGCTGCACGCCGTCACCGGCGTGTTCGCATCTCACGGCGTGTCCATTCGAGCCGCCGAGCAGGAGGGCATCGGAGCCGACGCCCGTCTGGTGTTCATCACGCACGAGGCCACCGAGGCCGCCGTGCAGGCCACAGTGCGCCACCTGCGCGACCTCGATGTGGTGCGCAGCATCGGCGGCTTGTTGCGAGTGCTCGGATCCTGAGGAGTTCACGACATGCGGTATGTGTCCACGCGCGGTTCGGCACCCGAACTCGGCTTCGCCGACGTGCTGTTGGCGGGATTGGCCTCCGACGGCGGACTGTACGTGCCGACCCATTGGCCGAGTCTTCCCGCCGAACGTCGCGGGAGTTACGCACAGGTGGCCCGGTCGGTGATGGCACCGTTCGTGGAGGGCGACGACCGCCAGGGCATCGACCCGGCGGCGTTCGCTGCCATGTGCGATGACGCTTATGCCACGTTCCGGCATCCTGCCACCACGCCACTGGTGCAGATCGGCCCAGACGAGTGGGTGTTGGAGTTGTTCCACGGCCCCACCCTGGCGTTCAAGGACGTGGCGTTGCAGTTGGTGGGGCGTTTGTTCGACCACGTGCTGACGCAGCGTGGTGAGCGAGTGACCATCGTGGGTGCCACCAGTGGTGACACCGGATCGGCCGCCATCGACGGAGTGAAGCGGTGCGAGCAGGTAGACATCGTGATCCTGTACCCCTACGGCCGGGTGAGCGAGGTGCAGCGCCGGCAGATGACCACCGTGGACGCCCCCAACGTGCATGCCGTGGCGGTGGAGGGGACCTTCGACGACTGCCAGGACCTCGTGAAGGCGATGTTCAACGATGCCGCCTTTCGAGCCGAGCAGTCGCTGTCGGCGGTGAACTCCATCAACTGGGCCCGTGTCATGGCGCAGATCGTGTACTACGTCACCGCGTGTGACGCGTTGGGTGGCCAGCGCTTGGCGTTCAGCGTGCCCACCGGCAACTTCGGCAACGTGTTGGCTGGCTGGATCGCACAGCGCATGGGGGCACCCATCGACGAACTCATCGTCGGGTCGAACACCAACGACATCCTCACCCGTTTCTTCGACACGCAGTCCATGGACGCTGAAGGTGTGGTGCCCACCCTGTCACCGTCGATGGACATCCAGGTGTCGTCGAACTTCGAACGACTGCTGTTCGAGATGAACGACCGCGACGGCGACCAGACCGCCGAGCAGTTGGCACGCTTCCGAGCGACGGGCCACATGGCCGTGGAGGCCGACCAGTACCAGCGGTGGCTGGCACCTGCGTTCCGCGCCGCCAGGGTGGACGACGACGAGACCTTGGCCGAGATCGCCCGGGTGCACGCCGAGTGCGGCATGTTGATCGATCCGCATACGGCGGTGGGTACGGCGGCTGCGCGCCGGGCGCGTCGCGGGGACGCCCCAGTGGTGACGCTGGCCACGGCCCACCCGGCCAAGTTCCCCGACGCAGTACAACGTGCTACCGGAGTTCGGCCTCCGCTGCCTGCCCATGTCGCCGATCTGATGGACCTCCCGGAACGGACCTCGGTGCTGCCCAACGACCTCGCCGTCGTACAGGGGTTCGTGCGCCACGTTGCACGATCCGGTTCGGCTCGGTAACGTGCGTTGTGCCCGGACTGCCGGGCCGCATCTGAAGGTCGAGGTCCGACCAACCGCTCATGGCGGTGACGGAACTCCATGGGGTGTGAATCCTCTGCCGGCTGTGGGGTGCCCGGACTCTTCTGTCCCGACACGCCAGGCCGCGCCGCATGCACGAAGGAAGGTACCCGTGACCGCGGAGGCCCTCGAGAAGTCCATGCTCGAGTCGAAAGACCGCGAGCAACTGCTGGCCATTGCCACAGCGTTGGGTATCAAGGCGTTGAGTCGAGCCAAGAAGGCCGACCTGATCGACAAGATCTTGGAGCAGACCGGTGCAACGCCATCTGCTCCCGCTCCGGCTGCTGCACCGGCACCTGCAGCAACCCCGGTGGCGGCATCCGAGCCGGCTCCGGCTCCCGCTCCGGCAACCACGGCCAAGTCGCCTGCGCGCAAGCCGGCCGTCAGCGAACCCGAATTGCCGCTGTTGGGCCCCGATGGGGAACCCTTGGCCGAGTGGGAGATCGAACTGGCTCGCCAGGGCGTATCCACCGAGTCCACGCCCGTGACCGCAGAGTCCGCCGTCGCCAACGGAGCCGATCGGCCCCGTGACCGCGGCGGCGATCGCAACGGTGACCGCCGTGGACCCCGTGACCGTGACCGAGACCGTGATCGGGATCGCGATCGCGATCGCGACGGCGGAGCCCGTTCGGGCGGTCAACAGCCCCGATTGGGCGATGACGGTGACGGTGAAGGCCGCAACAAGCGTCGGCGTCGGCGCCGCAAGCCGGGCCGCGGCGACGAAGGCCCTCAGGGTTCGGATCGTGACCTCATCGAGCAGGGTGATCGTGGCCCCGAGGCCGAGCAGACCGGCCCCATCGACGTGTCGGGCTACCTGGACCTGCGCGACGAGGGCTACGGCTTTGTGCGTGTGCGCGGTTACCTCGCCAGCCGCGACGACATGTACGTGTCGGTGAAGCTCACCCGTCAGTACGGCCTGCGCAAAGGCGACCACATCACCGGTGTGGCAAAGCCGGCAGGGCGGAACGAGAAGAACGGCGCCTTGCTCGAGGTGCACACGCTCAACGGGAAGTCGCCCGAAGCGCTGAAGAACCGTCCCAAGTTCGAAGACCTCACGCCACTGTTCCCCGACCAGAAGTTGCGCCTCGAGAGCGGCAGCGACCCGACGAACATGACGGCTCGCATCATCGACCTCATCTCGCCCATCGGGAAGGGTCAGCGCGGCATCATCGTGTCGCCGCCCAAGGCAGGCAAGACGACGATCATGAAGACCATCGCCACGTGTATCGAGCGCAACAACCCCGAGGTCACCCTCATGGTGTTGCTCATCGACGAACGGCCCGAAGAGGTCACCGACATGCGGCGTACCGTCAAGGGCGAGGTGATCGCCTCCACCTTCGACCGTCCCAGCGACGAGCACACGCAGGTCGCCGAGTTGGCCATCGAGAAGGCCAAGCGTCTCGTAGAGATGGGCGAGGACGTGGTCGTCATCCTCGACGGCATCACTCGTCTGTCGCGTGCGTACAACCTGGCGGCACCTGCCAGTGGCCGCATCATGTCGGGCGGTATCGACGCCGGAGCGTTGTACCCGCCGAAGAAGTTCTTCGGCGCTGCCCGCAACGTGGAGGAGGGCGGAAGCCTGACCATCTTGGCCACGGCCCTGGTGGAGACCAACAGTCGTATGGACGAGGCGATCTTCGAAGAGTTCAAGGGCACCGGCAACATGGAGTTGCGCCTCGACCGGAAGGTGTCGGAGCGTCGCATCTTCCCGGCCATCGACGTGGATGCCTCGAGCACCCGCCACGAGGAGTTGCTGTTCGACCGCAGGCAGTTGCAGATGGTCTGGAAGCTTCGCCGTGTGTTGTCGGGGCTTGCCGCCGAAGGCAATGCCGCGCCCGGTCTGGAACTGCTCATGGACCGCCTGAAGTCGTTCCGCACCAACGACGAGTTCCTGAACGAGATCGCCAAACAGCCCAGTATGTGATGGTCGCATGTGACGGGGCCACCAGGGCCTCGGTACACTGCGGCGCCCCTTCGTGAGGAGAACGCCATGAAGTCCGACATCCACCCCAAGTACGTCGACACCACCGTGATGTGCTCGTGCGGCAACACCTTCACCACGCGCTCCACCAAGGGTGGCGAACTGCGTCTGGAGCTGTGCAACGAGTGCCATCCGTTCTTCACCGGTAAGCAGAAGCTGGTGGACACCGGTGGCCGGGTCGAGCGGTTCAATCGCCGCTACGGCCAGCGCGGCTCCAAGAGCTGATCCCAGGCGTTCGTGGACGCCGATCGCCGCGCCCAACTGTTGGGTGCGGCGCTTCGCGGGTTGGTCGCCGACCGTACCGGTGACCAGGTCGAGGCCGAGGTGTCGGCGATGGGACGCGGCGTCGCGCTCCTGCACAACGCCACCGCCTGGGTGCTGGTGGACGAGCGTCACGAGGCGGCATTGGGGCCGGCGTTGGCGTGGGCGCTTCGCCGCAACGCCGATGGCGTGCAGGTACTCACCCCCGAACACGAAGGGACCCTGGCCCGTCGGGCCGGTCTGTTCCGTCGGGATGTCATGCCGATCGACGTGTGGCACGTGCACCAGCGCGAGCAGCGAGCCGCCGTTGTCGAGCCACTGCCGGGCACTGTGGAACCCCTCGAAGAACACCTCGCCATGGCTCCCCTCATCATGGCCGGGGGTGCCGATGTGGTCGTGGAACACGGTGTGGTGAGCGGTGAGGTGGCGGGTCTCGAAGTGTGTCGAGTGATCACCGACCCTGTCACCGCGGCCGTACGGGTGGAGGTCGGTGTGGGCGCTCACGATCGCGAGGCGTTCACCATGCTGCACGGCGACGTCCCCGTGGTGGAGGCCCTGGCCGGTGTGGTGGCGTCGGTGGCGCAGCACCGCCGACCGGGTGCCGACCCTCATCCGTTGAACCGCCTCGCGCGTGAACGGCTGCTTCGGCACCGAATGGTACAGCACCCCGATCTGGTCGGCCTGCACCGTCTGGCGAACGCCGAGCCACCACTGCCACGGCACAACCTGAAGGACGCCGTGCCCTGTGCGGCCATGGGCAACGACGCCGACGGTCGCCCGGTAGTAGTGGTGTGCTCCAGCGGTATCGATCTCGACGTGGTGCCCTGGGCGCTCGACGCCCGCTCCGCTCACCATCCGCAGGCCACACTGGTGATCGTCGTCGAAGCCCGCGACGAGCACCCCTTGCAGCACCGCCTCGCTGCGCTGGCCACCGGTGATGTACGCATGGTGACGGTGCCCGACAGCCGCTGACCGGCCGGCTGTGACAGAGGGGAGAACGGGTGGACCAGTTGCAGAGACTGCGCGATACCGAGGCGATCAGGGCGGTGGCGCAGCGCTATTGCCGCGGTGTGGATCGTCTCGACCCCGACGAGATGCGGTCGGCCTATTGGCCCGACGCCATCGACGAGCACGGTGTGTTCGTGGGCAACGCCTGGGAGTTCGTCGACCACTGCATGGTGAGCCACCGCAAGTGGCGCGGCACCATGCACTGCATCTTCAACCATCACATCAGCTTCGACGACGCCGACCATGCGCGAGGCGAGATCTACAACGTGACGTACCTTTTCGGCCTTGGCAGCGACGAGGTGTCGACGTGGTACGGCCGCTACCTCGATCGTTACGAACGGCGAGGCGACGAGTGGCGCATCGCACACAGGGTGTGCGTGCACGAGGCGAACCGTAGTGAGGCCTCCACGCCCATGCCCATCGCCGCCGAGCGGTTCCGCCAGGGTCACGAGGACCGGGGATGACCATGACACTCGACTCGCTGAGGCGTCGTATGGCGGCCTTGCACTCGTTGTACCGTGACGCTGCAGCGTCCATGGATCTGGATCACGTGAATCACGTGCGCGCCGAGGGGGACCTGGCGATCGCCTTCTCGTGGTTCCACATTCTGAACATGATGGATGCGTCGTTCATGCTGCTCACCGGTGCGGCGCCCATCTGGGACGACACCTGGCGGGAACGGGTGGGCATGGCCGTACCCGACCATGGCAAGCACCGCACGCATGCCGAGATGTCGGCACAGCGCGTGGGTGATCTTGCTGCGTTGATCGAGTACCAGGAGCGCGTGTTCACGCGTACCGAGCAGTGGTTGGCATCGCTGGAGCCCGAGGACCTGGACCGGGTGGTGATCACCCGGCCGTTCCCGCCACAGATCGCCTCCACCTTCTCGGCTCGGGTGGCGGGTGACGCAGGGATCACGGTGCTCGATGGCGTGGAGTGCTGGTTGTACCAGCACGGCCTCCGTCACATGGGTGAGATCGAGTACGTGCGGGGCACCTTGGGTCTGGGGGGCATGACCTCGTAACGGGTTGCCCTACCAGTCGCCCACCAGATCGCGCTTGCCGGCATCCGATGATGCTGCAGCGTGGAGGAACAAGGCCCTCGACATGAGCGTGCGATCGCCCTTGGCTCGGGCCCGGTAGGTGGCGGCACGGGCCTCGTGGACAGCAGTCGACGTCGGTTCGGCCAATGCCGCATGCTCCACGAGATGACATGCCAACTGCACCGAGGTGTCGTCGCCCGTTGCCACCAACTCGTGCACCCGGTCGAGCACCCGGTCCACTCCGCCGGCCAACGCCACCCATTCGGCGGCCTGACTCGCCCGAGGCGCTGGCAGCAGGGTGTCGGCCTCGCCGTCCCACCAACCGCCATAGCGTCGCCACACGTTGCGCACGAGGAACTGCGGGTGGTCGTACACCGGCTGGAGGTAGGGCAGATCTCGCAGGCGGTCGGGCACCGTGACGCTGTGCAGCACGGTGTCCAATGAGGCGCCGCTGTTCATGAGTTCCAGCGTCTGGGACTCGATCGAATCCAGCAGATCGGCGGTGTCGGTGAGTGCCGTCACGATGCGGTCGGTACCGAAGATCGGCATGCCGTGTCCTGCCAACATGACCTCAGGCTCCAGTGAGGCCATGTGCCGTAGCGCCGCCGCCCAGTCGCTGGCGTAGCGCTGCACCTTCTGCGGGTTGCCGCCGTTGGGAACCGCCCAGATGAACAGGTCACCCGGGTGCAGCATCTTGCGCTCGGGAATCCACGTCCAGGTGGCGTCATCGGTCTCTCCCCGAGCGTGGAACAACTCGAAGGTGAGATCTCCCCTGGTGAACACGTGGCGGTCCCGGTAGGTGACGTCGGGGTACCGGTACTCGGTGGGCCACGTGAAGTTTCGCAGTCCCGCCGCCGCCTCGGGACCACCGACGGCCGCCTGTTCGCCGAACTGGCGGGCGTTGATCTTGGCGTTCCATCCGTTGGTGATCTGGTAGCGGTCGAAATGGGCGGGAAGGTCTTCGTGGCCGTACACCACGGGTCGCTGCCAGCCGCGCTCGGCTGCCTCGGCATCGAAGCGCACGGTGCCGAACACGTGGTCGACGTGATGATGCGAGTACACGGCCGCAGCCAACGGCGTGTCGGGTCGCCACCCCCGCACGGTGTCGTACACCACGTTCACGTCGAAATGGCCACCGGTGTCCAGCATCACCAGTCCGTCACCGGTGTCGACGGCATTCACGGTGGCGATGCTCTTGAGGATCATCACCCCGTCGTCGACCTCTTCCCACACGAGGGCGCCGGCCGGCCGCCGAACCGGATGGTGTGCCAGTTCGGCCAAGTCCAGTCGGCCCTGCCAGTGCTGTTCGGCCAGATCGCGTATCGCCCCCATGTCGGCGACCATAGTTGGCGTAACGTTCTTGTATGGATACGTCGCTGCGCATCGAACTGGCGGTGCTGCTGGGTGCCGAGGTGACGGCGTGGAAGCCGTTGAGCGGGGGCGATGTGGCCACGACGATGCGCCTCGTGCTGGACGACGGTCGAACGGTGGTGGCCAAGACGCATCCCGATCCGCCACCGGGCATGTTCGTGACCGAGGCGGAGAGTCTGCGGTGGTTGCGATCGGCGCAGGCGGTGAACGTGCCCGAGGTGATCGCGGTGCAGGACGGTTCGGCACCTGGCGAACCGGGGCCCACGGCGTTGTTGGTGATGGCATGGGTGGAGGCGGCCGGTTGGGGTGTGGCCGACGAGGAAGGTTTCGGACGGCAGTTGGCCGCCTTGCACCGCGCAGGTGCCCCCACGTTCGGTCGGGTGGATCGCCGTCGCACCACCAGTCGGCAGCTTCCCAATGACCCCGTGGACACGTGGACCGAGTTCTTCGCCGAGCAGCGACTGAGGCCCTTGGCCCGTCTGGCGGCCGAGGCTGGTGCGCTGTCGTCGGGTGTCGTCACCGACATCGAACACATCGCCGACCATCTGGAGCGGTACGCAGCAGGTAATCAACCCCCGTCGAGGCTTCACGGCGATCTGTGGGCGGGGAATCGTCTCGTGGATTCGGCTGGCCGTAGTTGGCTGGTGGACCCGGCGTCACATGGTGGCCATCGAGAGTTCGACCTGGCCATGATGAGGTTGTTCGGAGGCTTCGGGGAAGCGGCGTTCGGGGCGTACACCGCCGAGTGGCCCTTGGCCGACGGGTGGCAGGAGCGGGTGCTGTTGCACCAACTGGCTCCCCTCATCACCCACGCCATCAAGTTCGGTGGCCAGTACGTGGACGCGACCGCCCGGGCGGTGGCTGCACTGCGCTGACCGACCGGTAAGGTTTTTCCTATGGGCTTTCGGACACGGCGTAGAGGACTTGCGAGCGTCGCCGTCAGCGCGGTCGTGGTCGCTGCTCTACCGGCATTCGCACAGGCATCGTTCACGGCTCAGCGCCCTCCGTCGCCGGGACAGTCCGGCAACGCGCCAGGCCAAAGCGGCACCAACCCAGGCCAAGGGGGAGGCTCGCAGTCCTCGAACGGCTCGTCGAGTGGCCAGGGCACGACGATCGCGCCCCAGACGACATCACCGGTGATGACTCCGGCTACATCGACGCCAGAAACTCCAGGGCGGGGTAACTCTGGCAATGCCGGGCAGGGCAATTCTGGCAATGCCGGGCAGGGCAGTTCCGGCAATGCCGGTGCCGGTCAGTCGAACCGCCCCGACTCGCAGGACAGTTCTACCGACGAGGGTCCGACCGCCCGCTACGTGGTGCGCTTCGTGAGCGGAGCGTCGCCCGCCGCCGAGGCCCCCGGGCTCCAGCGTGACGGAGCCCGGGTGGAGCGTTTGGTGGAGCGGGTCTTCCCCGGTGCTGTGGTGGAGCTCAGCGAGAGGGCCCTCGAACGCCTTCGGCGGAATCCTCGTGTGGCGTTGGTCGAGCCCGACATGGTGGTGACCACCTTCAACACCCAGGCCAACCCCCCGTGGGGTCTCGACCGCGTGGACCAGCGCCCGCTGCCGTTGTCGAACAGCTTCACGTCCGTGGCGCAGGGTGCTGGCGTGCGGCTGTACGTGGTGGACACGGGTGTGCGCGCCGATCATGTCGACTTCACCGGTCGGGTGGTGGCAGGCACCACGACGATCGCCGATGGACAAGGCACCTCCGACTGCAACGGCCACGGTACCCACGTGGCCGGTACCGCTGCCGGTGCAGTTCACGGGGTAGCGAAGCAGGCGCGCATCGTGCCCGTTCGGGTGCTCGGTTGCGACGGTTCGGGCACGCTGTCGGGGGTGATCGCCGGTCTCGACTGGATTCTTGGACAGCATCCAGTGGGCACCCCAGGCGTGGTCAACATGAGTCTTGGTGGCGGAATCAGCAGCACGCTCGATGCTGCGGTGTCCCGTGTGATCAGCGGCGGTCTGGTCGTGGTGGCGGCAGCAGGCAACAGCGGCACCGACGCCTGTTCCACCTCGCCAGCACGAGTGGCTGCGGCATTGACCGTGGGAGCCACGTCCTCGAACGACACGCGGGCCTCATGGTCGAACTTCGGGACTTGCCTCGACGTGTTCGCCCCGGGCGTGAGCATCACATCGGCCTGGCCGAGTTCTCCGACGGCGACCAACGCCATCTCGGGCACGTCCATGGCGGCACCCCACGTTGCCGGCCTGGTGGCGGTGCTGTGGTCCCAGTCCTCGGGCTCATCGGCTGGTCAGGTGCAGAGCCGCCTGGTCGGCGATGCCACGCCGGGTGTGGTGGGATCGGCTGGCTCAGGTTCCCCGAACCTGCTGGCGTATCTCACGGCGTCCGACGGCACGATCTCCACCACCACGACCACCGTGGCGACGACGACCACGACGACCACGACGATCCCGACCAGCACCACGACCACCACCAAGCCCCGGCGAGGTAATTCGGACACGAACCGAGGGCCCAAGGCTCGCGAGGATGACGAGAGCGACGAGGACGGGGCCGATCCGGGCAAGCCGGTCGTCGTCCCTCCAGGCCTCGCAACTGCGGCTGCACGTATCGCCGATGCCCCGGTACCGCCGTCGGTGCAGGAACGCATTCTCGAACGCCTGGTGGACGTAGGAGAGCGGGTGTTGGGTGAGGCGGTCACTTCTGGTGCGGCAATCGCAGCACTGGTGGTCGACACGATCGAACGAGCACCTCTGCCCGAACCCGTGCGGCGCCAGTTGGTCGCCCGTGTGCAGGCGGTGGAGGCGCGCCTTGGCGAGAGCGGCGAGGCGGTGGACACCACGGTGCCGCCCGAGGAGCTTCGTGAAGTGGTCCAGCAGTTCCGCAATCAACGATTGGTGGCCGCCACCGAGCAGGTGAACCGGGTGCTCGAGCGAGTGGCGACCCGACTCGAGGCTCTTGGCGATCATCCCGCCAGCAACGACCTTCGGGATCAGTTGGCAGAACTCACCGATCGTGTGGCGGGCATTGCGGACGTGGCGGACCTGCGCGATCTCCTCGCCGACATCCGGGTGCTCGTGGTCGCGCTGGCCCAGGCGTTGGATGACGGAGATGGTTCGTGATGACGCGCCGCGTCGTTCGACGGGGGATGGTCGCCGGCATCGTGGCGCTGCTGTTGGGAGCCTGCGGTGATTCGGGTGGCGTGCCTGCACCGGTGAACTCGGATCCCGCCAGCAAGGCTGTGGTCACCACGGTGAACGGGACGTCGGTCGCAGAGTCCTCCGTGGATGACGTGCCTCTGGACGACACCCTGCGCCAAGTGGTGGACGAACTCGAGAGCCTCGAGGCCGATCTCGACGATCTCGATGTGCTGAGCGAGTTGGTGGAGATCGACCCCGGCGGCTGAGCGTGGCCGCTACAGCAGGCCCAACTCGTGGGCACGTGCCACGGCACCTGCTCGGTTGGCGACACCCAGCCTGTGGTACAGGCTCGAGGTCTCCCGCCGGATGGTCGACACGCTGAACTTCAGTGCCTGCGCGATCTGCGCATTGCCGAGGCCGTCGGCGAGGAGTCTCAACACGGCGTGTTCGCGGTCGGGCAGCACGATGGAGGCCGTTCCGGGTCGCCGGTCGCCCGCCAATGCAGCAGCGGTGCGGAAACAGTCCAAGCCGCGGTTCATCTCGGCCGCCAGAGACCGGAGTCGTCTCGCTTCGTCGTGATCGTCGAGAAACGCCGCCACCTCGGCCGCTGCGAGCGCCACCGGCCCGTCCACCCAGATCGCCTCCGAGTCCACGGCCACGTGCCCTGCGAACTGCCTCAGGGTGGGGAACACCGCCTTGGCGGTCATGACGTCGTTGCTCAGTACCGCAGCTCGAGCCGCCAGGGTGCTGACGAGCAGCATGCTGGCGTGGGCTGCCGCAGGCCACCGCAGACGGCTCAGCAGTCTGCGGGCTGACTCGACCCGGCCGGCGAGTGACATGGCTTCGGCGGCTCCGGCGATGCCCAAGGGGTGGTGCACCAGGGGCCAGTCGTCGTCAGGCTTCATGGCTGCGACCACTGGCCACCCGTTGCTCAGGGTCAGGATGTGGCGATCCAGCGTCAACTCGGTCGCTTCCCGGCCGAGGGCATCAGCCAGTCGACCTGTCCGCGTGGCGTCGGCCTTGGCCCTTTGCAGGGCGTCGAGGTCAGCATCCAACAGGGCGCGCGTCGCCTCCAAGAGGTGGGCCCGCCACAACAGCAAGGGGTTGCCCACATGATCGGCTGCCCAGCGAGCCACGACCGCTGCGTGTTCGAATCCGTCCCGGTTGGCGCTCTCCAACTCGTCCACGGCAACTTGGACGGCCGATTGAACCATGGCACTGGTATCTCGTCGCCTCAGCGCGATCGACAAGGCCTCTGATGAGCATTCACGGCGCTCGGCCAGTCGGCTCGGTTCCCTATGGATGGATCGCCACGCCACCAGAGCCGACACCAAGGCCTCGTCGTCGTCGAGACGACGGGCCTGCCCAAGCGCGTCGCTGGCCAGCGTGCCGGCGGCATCGGGGTGGAACTGCCATGCCCATCGGTGGCGTTCCTCGTTCGACAGTGGCATCTGAAACCGCTGGAGCGCCAGTGCGGCGCGAAGTTTCACCTGCCACGGAGGCGAGGGCTGGGCCGCCAGGGCTGCCTCGAGCAGAGCTTGGGTCTCGACGTTGCCCACGCGCCAGTCGGCAGGAATCGTGAGTGCCACGACTGCCTCTGCGAACAGCTCGACGTCCTGCGTCTGCTGGGCCAGATTCGCTGCTCGGCGTGCCAGGTCCCGAGCCTCTGCGAGCGAGCCCCGAACCCGTGCAGCACGTGATCGAAGCAGCAATCGACGCGCCCGCCCCTCGGAAGTGGGAGCCAGGTCGTCGGCCAAGCGCAGCAAGCGCTCGGCCTCCACGTTGGCCGAGAGTGACAGAGCGAGTTCTCCGGCTCGGTCGAGCAGGTCGACCACGTCTTGGACCATGTCGATGACTGTGGTCTCGATCGGCGTACCCCCGGCCTCGTCGACTGGCGCTGCGCGTGCTGCCTGCTCCACGTGGCGAGCGGCTTCGATGATCGCCGATGGATGATGTTCGACGATGTAGCGGCCCAGGGACAGATGGGTGTGCGCTCGCACCGATGGGGACAGCATGACCTCGAGGACCTCGCGAACCGTGACCGAGATCTCGTAGGCGGCCGTCCACGGCGAGTCGACCAATCCGGCGTGGGCGGCGCTGGTCACGGCGTCGTCGAGGTGATGGCGTGCTGTGGCGGTGGCGTCACAGAACTCCGACCGGGTGAGCGTGGGCGCCAGAGCCCACATCGACAACACCTGGCGGTGCTCGTCGGGGAGCACCTCGACAGCGTGCCGTACCCATTCATGGACCGATCGAGGCGGTGATGGTGATTCCGCCAGCAGGGTCTCGAGCACGTCCCCCGGTGCCACGTTGCGCTGGATGCGGCGGAGGCGCGTGGTCATGGCCAGCGGGTGGCCATGGCATTCCTCGATGAGCCGATGGGCGGCACATCGCCGCACCTCGACCGGGCTGGTGGGATCGTGGCGCAGGAGCAACTCGGACACCTCGTCCACGGAGAGACCCTGGAGCGACGCGGTGAACAGCGATGCATGCTGCAGCAGGGATCGGCGGTGGGGGTTCATGACCTCGTGACGCGAGGCCAGCAGCATGACGAGTGGCTCGTGCTCCACGTGCCGTTGGAGGTGTTCGAACACCTGCAACGACGACTCGTCGAGGTGATCGGCGTCGTCCAGCATGACGAGTACCGGGCCGGCACTCGCCGCCCACAGCGCGAGGAGGCGATCGGCGAATTCGCGGGGCGTCGAGGGAACGGAGGGCGAACCGATCACCGGTCCCAGGGGCGAAGGGGCGGGAAGTCTGCGCACCTGGTCGAGCAGTGCTCGCCACGGACCGAACGGCGTGGCGTTCGACGCTGCGCACGATGCGCTGAGCACCGTGAACTCCTCGCCGAACTCCTGCATGGCGCGGCGCAACAGGTGGGTCTTGCCCGTGCCGGCATCACCCGTGATCAGAAGGGTGGAGCCCCGGGAGTGCTGCGCCTGCGCCAGCAGATCTCGCAGGGCAGCGAGTTGATCCTGGCGCCCCACGAACTGTTCGACGACCGACATCGACCGCACCTTCCCGTCATTCCGGGCCGCACGGTAATCCCGGTCAGATGCGGTCGAGATGGCGTCTGGCCACTTCGACCAGAGATTTGGCCAGTCGGTCATGCCGGACAGCCGCGGCAAGGCCCGGCCAGGCATTCACCTCGAGGACCACGGCCTGATCGTGGTGGCGGATCACGTCCACGCCAGCAAATGCCAGATCCAACGCCCCGGCCGCCGCCACCGCAACGTCGACCACATCCCCATGACCATGGAAGGGCGGCAGCACATCGGTGACCTCGGCTCCCGGCCTATTGGTGATGAACTCATGGGGCGGTGCCACGCGACGGGTCAGAGCCACCACCTCTCCGTCGGCCACGACCACTCGAAAGTCGCACCCGGCGCTGCTGGCCTGGGGTTGAACCAGTTGGTGGTCCACCATGTCCGCCACCAGTGAACGCCCTCGTCGCAGTGACTCTTGGGCGTCCGACACCGTGTCGAAGGCCTCGACCCCGCGGGCCTTGGAGGCCCTGGCGGGTTTCACCACGACAGTGTGTGGCGACACCAGTCCGCTCAGGTCCACCCCATCGCCGGGCACCACGCCGACGGTGGGAAGTACGGGAACGCCAGCCCGGCCGAGTGCTCGGGTGGTCGCCACCTTGTCGGCGCACAGTTCGGAGGCGCTGATGGCCGGGACCACCACGCATCCCTGCTGTTGCCACACCTCGAGCAACTGTCGGACCATGGCCCACGGACGGTTCACGCCACGGGGCAGTGCCACATGTGGGCGGTACTCCTGGCCGTCCTTGAGGACACGTTCGCCGGCGTCGTCCACCACCAGGGCGAGGCGCGATGGCGCCACCACTTCTGCGCGAAAACCCGCAGTCGTCGCAGCTTCCACCAGGGCTCGGTGATCGTCGACGAGTCGTTCCGGATAGCCGACGATGACGAGGTCCACGGGGTGATCCTGGCACCGATGGGCCCCTGCGTGACGGGTCGTTCGCCGCTAGGGGGTGCGCAGTGGGTGTGGGTAGGCAGGGATCATGCGACTCGCCATCATGTCCACGTTTCCCCCGCGTCCGTGCGGCATCGCCACGTTCTCCAGTGATCTGTGGACCGCCATGCACCAAGCCCCCGATGTCGACGGTGTGGACGTGATCGCCATCGCCAACGGCGACGCCCACACGTATCCCGCACCGGTGGTGACGACGGTGGCCCACGATGTGCGTGCCGACTACCGCCGCGCCGCTCGACTGGCCGGGCGCCTGGGGGTGGACATGGTGATGGTGGAGCACGAGTTCGGCATCTTCGGTGGGCTCGACGGCGACTACCTGTTGTCGTTCACCAGTGAGTTGGCGGTGCCGTACGCCGTGACCCTGCACACGGTGTCGGCCTCGTTCACACCCCATCAGGGTCAGGTGTTGCGCGACGTCTGTCGCGATGCGGCATTGGTGCTGGTGTTCACCCAGACGGCGCGGGACCTGGTGGTGGATCAGGGCATCGCCACCAGAGACCAGGTGAGGGTGGTGCCCCATGGTGCGCCGCACGAGATCACCGCTGTGGCTCAGCGGTCGCCGTCGGGTGGCGCCGAACCAGTGCGTCTCGGGGGACGTCAGGGAGCGGGTCCGGTCAGTACGGCGGATCGGTTCGTGCTGTCGTCGTTCGGGCTGTTGTCACCCGGTAAAGGCATCGAGGCGACCATCGACGCAGTGGCCCGCCTGGTACCCAGACACCCGGAGGTGCTGTTGGTCATTGCCGGTCGCACGCACCCAGACGTGGTTCGCCGCGAGGGCGAGGCCTACCGGTTGGGGTTGGAGCGGCGCGTGCGCGAACTGGGACTGATGGATCATGTCAGCTTCGATGATCGCTTTCTCGAGGTACGGGAACTGGCCGACTTGCTGGCGGCGACGAATCTGTTCGTGACCGCCTACACCGGTCGTGAGCAGATCGTGTCGGGGGCGCTCACGTTCGCCATCGCTGCCGGTCGACCCGTCGTCTCCACCCCCTACCGATACGCCGAGGATCTGCTGTCGACCGGTGCCGGTCGTCTGGTGCCCTTCGGCGATGCCGATGCGCTCGCCGAAGCCATCGAGTTCTTCCTCGACTCACCGGGGTCCTTGGCCTTCGCCGCACACGAAGCCCGGCGCCTCGGTGCATCATTGGCATGGGACGAGGTGGGTCGGGTGACGGTCGCCCTGTGCCACAGTGCGTGGGCGTCGGCGACTGAGCCGCCGCCGACCGTGGTCGATGACGAGACCTTGCCTCCGCTGCGTCTGGACCATCTGCTGGCCATGACCGACGACGTCGGCATCGTGCAGCACGCCGTGGGTGCCATGGCGGACCGGGCCACCGGTTATTGCGTGGACGATGTAGCTCGACTGCTGCCGGTGGCACATCACCTGGCCCAGCGCACCCACGAGCCGCAGTGGGCCGCCATGACCCGGCGCGCCTTGTCGTTCTTGTCGCACGCCGCCGAGAACCCTCAACGCTGCGGCATGCACAATCTCATGTCGTACCAGCGAATGTGGGTGGACCATCCGCACCACGGTGATCACGTGGGCCGAACCGTGCAGGCACTCGGGGAAGTACTGGCCACCTCTCCGCCGGGGGCGTTGCGGTTCCCGCTGGTCCGACTGTTCGATGACCTGTGCGACGATCTGATGCGGTTCACACCGTCACCGCGTACCGCTGCGTTCGCCCTGTTGGGGTTGTGTCGACCCGTGAACGGCGGATGGTTCCGCCCCGAGGTGCAACCCTGGCGTCCACTGGTGGAACGTCTGGCTGAGCAGTTGCGCTCGCTACACCAGGAACATGCCGACGCCGCCGACGGCTGGGACTGGTTCGAATCGGCCATCGCCTACGACAACGCCCGACTGCCGCACGCGTTGCTGGTGGCGGGCGCACACCTCGACGACGACGACCTCCTGCAACGGGGCCTGCGGACTCTGCGGTGGTTCGGCGACGAGTGCGGCCTCGGGCATCCGCCCGTGTGGCTTCCGGGCAACGCCGGACGCCAACGGGGCGAGCCGCATCCGGGCTTTGGTGACGAGCAACCCCTCGAGGCTTCGGCGTTGGTGGAAGCCGAACTGGACGCGCTACGGATCACCGGCGATGCAGACCACGCCATCCGTGCCTATGCCGCCTTCCACTGGTTTCTCGGTGCCAACCGGTTGGGGCTCTCGGTGTACGACCCCGGCACCGGAGGTTGCGGTGATGGCCTTGCCGACGATCATGTGAACGCCAACCAGGGCGCCGAGTCGCTGCTGTCGTATCTCAGCGCGCGCCTGGCCCTCGAGTCGGCGGGTGTGCCTGTGATGGCGCGGGGGCGCACGTCGACGCTGGTGCCAGCGGTGGCAGGGCGCGGGTGAACGCCGTCTCCGACTCGCAGCCGTGCACGGCCCCGGCGGGCCTGTTCTACCGGTTGCCCACCAACCCCATTCTCACCGCCAACCGGTGGCCGTTGCCGGTGAACACGGTGTTCAATGCTGCAGCAGCCCACGACGGCACCGACACGGTGCTGATCTGCCGGGTGGAGGATGGCCGTGGGATCTCGCACCTGTGGGCAGCGCGTTCGTGCGATGGCGTGGGGGAGTGGCGCATCGACGATCAACCGCTGCTCAGCCCTCGTCCCGGTGTGGAAGAGGAGCAGTGGGGTTTCGAGGATCCACGTGTGGTGTGGGTGGACGAACTGGGGACCTGGGTCCTCACCTGCACGGCCTACGGACCGCCCGGTCCGGCGGTGTTCCTTGCCACCACCGATCTCCACACCGTGGAGCCGCACGGCTTGGTGATGCCCCCTGAGGACAAGAACGCTGCACTACTGCCCCGCCGTATCGATGGCGAGTGGGTGATGTTGCACCGCCCGGCCACTCCCACGGCCGGACCCTCGCCGGGCATCTGGCTGTCACGGTCGCCCGACCTCGTGTCGTGGCGTTCGACACAACGGGTCATGCACCCGCGCGACGGGGCCTGGTGGGATGCTGCCCGCATTGGCATCGGCCCACCCCCCATCGATACCGAGGCCGGGTGGCTGCTGATCTATCACGGGGTGAAGCAGACCATGTCGGGGGCCATCTACCGCACGGGATTGGCGTTGCTGGACCGCGATCACCCCGAACAGGTGCTGCATCGCAGTCAGGCGTGGGTGCTTGGACCCACCGAACCGTACGAACGGGTGGGCGACGTTCCCAATGTGGTGTTTCCTTGCGGTGTCGTGCACGACCCGGCCACCGGCGATCTACGCCTGTACTACGGGGCCGCCGACACCTGTCTGGCGGTGGCCTCGGCACGGTTGAACGACCTCTTGGATCATGTGCAGAGTTGCCCTCCGGGTTGATCGGTTGGTGGTGCGGCGTGGGCCGGTACCGTGACCCGGCGTGGAACAGCGTCTGGACATTCCTGCCACGCTGCCCATCGCCGAACATGCCGATGAGTTGATCGGTCTGCTGCGCCGACACCAGGTGGTCATCGTGGCGGGAGAGACCGGATCCGGCAAGAGCACACAGTTGCCGAAACTGTGTCTGGCTGCCGGACGCGGCACGGCCGGTCTCATCGGTCACACGCAGCCTCGTCGCGTGGCAGCCCGGTCCATCGCCGACCGAGTCGCCGAGGAGTTGGGCGTGGAGGTGGGAGGCGCGGTCGGGTGCACGGTGCGCTTCCACGACCGGGTGGGTCCCGACACAGTGATCCGGGTGATGACCGACGGCATCTTGCTGGCCGAGTTGCAGCGCGACCGCGACCTACGGCGTTACGACACGTTGATCATCGACGAGGCCCACGAGCGCAGCCTCAACATCGACTTTCTGTTGGGCATGCTGCGCGAGTTGCTGCCGCGCCGACCCGACCTGACCCTGGTGATCACCTCGGCGACCATCGACACGGAACGTTTCGCCGCCCATTTCTCGGCGGCCGATGGCACCCCGGCCCCCATCGTGACCGTGGGCGGTCGCACGTACCCGGTGGAGATCCGCTACCGGCCACCCGACGAGGACAGCGACGTGGTGCAGGCGGTGTGTGAGGCGGTGGACGACTTGATCCACGAAGCCCCGGGCGACGTGCTGGTGTTCCTGTCGGGGGAGCGCGAAATCCACGACACTGCCGACGCGCTGCGCCGTCTGGACATCACGGGCCTCGACGTGCTGCCCCTGTACGCCCGTCTGTCGAGTGTGGAGCAGCACCGTATCTTCACGCCTCACCAGGGTCGTCGGGTGGTGCTGGCCACCAATGTGGCCGAGACGTCGCTCACGGTGCCGGGGATCCGGTCGGTCATCGACGCCGGTACCGCCCGTGTCTCTCGCTACAGCCGTCGACTCAAGGTGCAGCGCCTGCCCATCGAACCGGTGTCGCAGGCCTCGGCGAATCAACGTGCCGGCCGCTGTGGCCGATTGGGTCCGGGCGTGTGTATCCGGCTGTACTCGCAGGAGGACTTCGACCAGCGACCAGCGTTCACCGAGCCGGAGATCCTGCGCACCAACCTCGCTTCGGTGATGCTGCAGATGCTGGCCATCGGTCTTGGCGACGTGGCGTCGTTCCCGTTCCTGGAAGCACCCGATCGTGCCAGTATCAGCGACGGTGCAGCCGTCCTCGTGGAGCTCGGTGCTGTGGAACCCGCCGCTCGAGGTGAGGCGGCACGTCTCACCCGCGTGGGTCGCCGCCTGGCCCGCTTGCCCGTGGACCCCCGCCTGGGTCGCATGATCCTCGAAGCCGAGCGCAAGGACTGTCTCCGTGAGGTCCTGGTCATCGCTGCCGCGCTGTCCATCCAGGACCCTCGCGAACGACCGCAGGACCCGGCGGAGCGCCAACGGGCCGACGAACTGCACCGGCGCTTCGACCAACCCGGTTCCGATCTGTTGGGTCTGGTGGCGTTGTGGGATCACCTTCGCACCGAACAGCGTCAGCGATCCTCGAACCAGTTCCGCAAGATGTGCCGCGTCGAACACCTGAACTACCTGCGGGTGCGGGAATGGCAGGACCTGTTCAGCCAACTGCGCCGGGCGGCCGGAGACCTCGGGCTGCACCCTGGAACCGCCCATGCTCATCCCGACCACGTGCACCAGGCGGTCCTGGCCGGACTGCTGAGCCACGTCGGCATGCGTGAGGGCGATCGGCGCGACTTCCGGGGTGCCCGTGGCTCCCAGTTCGTGATCGCCCCCGGTTCGGTGTTGGCGAAGAAACCGCCCCGGTGGGTCATGGCAGCCGAGTTGGTGGAGACCGACCGCTTGCGGGCACGTCGGGTGGCCACCATTCGCCCCGAATGGCTGGAACCCCTCGCCAGCCACCTCATCACGAGGTCGTACGGGGAGCCGCAGTGGGACGAGGCGTCCGCACGAGCCCTGGTCCCCGAGACGCTGCACCTGCTGGGCCTCACGTTGGTGAACGGGCGTCGGATCGGCCTGGACCGAGTCGATCAGGGCTTGGCACGCACCATGTTTCTGCGTCACGCACTGGTGGAGCACCGTTGGCGCACCCGGCATCACTTCGCCGTCCGGAACGAGGCATTTCGCCAGCAGGTCGAGGCCTTGGAGCACCGGGTGCGACGAGCCGGTCTCCTCCATCCCGACGACGAGGAAGCCTTCTTCGCCGCCAGAGTGCCCGACACGGTGACCTCGGGACGACACTTCGACCGCTGGTGGCGGGACGCCGGAACCAGTGATCCGCGCCTGTTGGACCTCACCGATGCGGTGCTGGAACCCGACGACCGTGGGAGGCCCATCCGCCTGGCGGACTATCCCGACATCTGGCCGTGCGGGACGCCTTCGCAGACCCTCCGGTTGCCGCTGCGCTACCGGTTCGAGCCGGGCCACCCACTGGACGGCACGTTCGTGGAGATCCCCCTCACCGTGCTGAACCAGGTGCCCGACCAGGGCTGGGACGGCCACGTCCCCGGCCGACGGCACGAACTGGTCGCCACGTTGCTGCGCACCCTTCCCAAGGAGGTACGCCGCGAACTCAGCCCACTGGGCGACACCGTGGACACCGTGGTGACACACCTCGACGAGGTGCTCGGGGATCGCCTCGACGGGTCGTTCCTGACCGAGGTGGTGAGCGCTCTTCGCCAGATCACAGGCGTGGTGGTGCCGGTGGATGCCTTCGACACCGGCCGACTTCCGGCGCACCTCCGGCTCGGTTTTTTGGTGGTGGACCGCAACGGTTCGGTCATCGACGCCGGCCGCGATCTGACGGCACTGCGCCACCGGGTGGCCCCCCGGGCTCGTGCCGCGTTGGCCGAGGCCCTCAGCGCCACCACCGGTTTCGCCGAGGTCCGCGAGGTACATCCCGACGCCGTTCCCGACGTTGCGACCTTGGTCGAGGCGGTGGTCGACGGGTGGACCGTGCGGGCATATCCGGCGTTGGTGGACGAGGGCGAACGCGTGTCACTGCGCCTGCTCACCACGCCCGAGTTGGCTCGTCGGGCGCAACGGGGAGCCGTGCGCCGACTGGTTCTGGACGACGCTCCCGAGCCGCGTGCCGTGTTGAAGGGGTTGGCCAGAGCCACGCAGTTGGGGTTGGCAACCGGTCCGGGAAGTGCGGCTCAGTGGTGCGCCGATGTCACGCTGGCCGCCGTGGACGACGTGTTGGCGCGCACCGGTGTCCCCGACACCGCCGAAGCCTTCCACGAGGTGCGACGGGTGGCGAAGCGAGAGGTACCGAGCCTGGTGAGGGACGCACTGGCCGTCCTTGCCGAGGTGCTCTCGGCCGCGGCGCGGGTGCGCGCCAGGCTGGAACGCCTCACCGCACCGTCGCTGTCGGACTCGGTGCGCGACGCCTCGGCACATCTGGATCGACTGGTTCGACCCGGCTTCGTCGTGGTGGCTGGTCTGGGGCGCCTGCACGACATGATGCGCTACGTGGCGGCTCTCGAGTACCGCATCGAACGGTTGGGTGACGATGCCGCCAAGGACGCCCGGCGCCTGGCTGAAGTGCATCCGTTGGAACGGCGCTACCGGGCATTGCTCCAGCAGTTGGGTTCCCGTCGTGTGCCCGCTGAGGTGGTGGATCTGGGGTGGCAACTCGAGGAGTTGCGCGTCGCCACCTTTGCTCAGCCTCTGGCGGTGCGTTCGGGTGTCAGTTCCACGCGTTGTGCTCGAGTGCTCGCTGCACTCGGCGCGTGACGCCCCGTCTCGCGAGACTGACGGCGTGACCGACCAACCCCCCGCCTCCGTGTACCACCCAGAACTGCTCGCAGGGCGACGGGCGCTCGTGACCGGTGGAGGAACCGGCCTGGGGCGCGCCATCGCACTGGGGTTGCTGCGCGCCGGTGCCGACGTGACCATCGCCGCCCGACGCCATGAGGTGCTCGAGGCCGCCGCTGCTGAACTGACGGAACTCACCGGCAAGACCGTGACCACCGACCTGGTGGACATCCGCAACCGGGACACCGTGGAGGCCCTCGCCGAACGGCACGGCGACGTGGATCTGCTGGTGAACAACGCCGGAGGGCAGTTCCCCCAGAAAGCACGGGACTTCTCGCCCAACGGTTGGCGTTCGGTGATCGACCTGAACCTCAACGGGACCTGGCACATGACCCAGGTGTTCGGGAACCGGATGCTCGATGCCGGCGGTGGCAGCATCTGCCAGATCGTCGCCACGGTGGGACGGGGCATTCCTGGGATCGCCCACTCGGCCGCCGCCCGCGCCGCCGTGGTGGAACTCACGCGAACCCTCTCGTACGAGTGGGGCCCCAAGGTACGCCTGAACTGCGTCGCACCGGGTCAGTTCCGAACGGAAGTGTGGGACACGAAGTACGCCCCCGGAGTGGGCGACGACGTGGAGCATCAGCCGCTGCCCACGGCGGGACATCCCGACGACATCGCCAACGCCGTGGTGTTCCTCGTGTCGCCGGCCGCCCGCTTCATCACCGGTGAGATGCTGTATGTCGACGGCGGTCTCATCAATGCCGGCCTGATGTCGGCACTGCCGCCCGGTGGCTACCCCGAGCGTCAGGAGTCGCTGACCGGTCGGTGAGTTCTACAGGCTGGTGAGGAACCAGTCGCGGGCGATCTCGGCCGCTCGGCCCAGCGTGCCCGGTTCGGTGAACAGGTGGCTGGCACCGGGCACGACGGCCAACTCGCTACGGCCCGCCAATCGTGCCTGAGCCTCACGGTTCAACTGCATCACCGCCTGGTCGTGTCCACCGACGATCAACAGGGTAGGTACCCGCACCCTCGTGAGAGCCTCGCCAGCGAGATCGGGTCGGCCACCGCGACTGACCACCGACGACACTCCCGAGTCGGGTCGAGCAGCCACCACGAGTGCGGCTGCAGCACCGGTGGAGGCGCCGAACAGGCCGATGGTGGGAAGGTCGTGTCCGGTGCGCAGTCGCTCGTGGCGCAACCAGGCGATCACCTCGACGAGACGGCGATCCAGCAGGTCGATGTCGAACACGTTGGCGCGTTGCATCTCCTCGTCGGGGGTCAACAGGTCGAACAACAGTGTGCCCAGACCCGCTTCGTGCAGCACATCGGCGACGTACTGATTGCGGGGGCTGTGTCGGCTGCTGCCACTGCCGTGCACGAACACCACGATGCCAGTGGCCCCATGCGGCACCCGGAGGTGTCCGCACACCGTGGCACCGGCGGCGTCGATCGCCACACCCTCGTCGACCTCGTCGATCGAGCCAGCCGCCAGGAGCGCGCCGCTGGCCCCACCGCGCACCGACGACGGCATCCCCGACCGCTCGAGGCACACGACGACCTCGTGATCGGTGACGGGTGAGAAGTCGTCGTACCACTGGCCCACCGACCAGAAGCCCGCCGGTGTGGTGAGGGCGATCAACTCGTCGGCCGCCCCGCCGAAGCGTTGTTCCCAGTCGACTGGTGCCACCGGTACCGCCAGCACCACCCGTCGGGCCCCTGCAGCGCGGGCCACCTGGCATGCCGCTCGCGCGGTGGCACCGGTCGCGACACCATCGTCCACGATCACGGCGGTGACGCCGACCAGCGACGCCCGGGAACGGGCCCGCCGGAACAGCGAGACGCGATGGGCCAGAGCATCGCGTTCGGTGGCCTCGATCACGGCCAACTGATCCTCGGTGGTCCGCGTGGCGCGCAGTACGTCGTGGTTCAGCACTCGCACCCCGTCCTCACCGATGGCACCAGCGGCCAGTTCGGGCTGGTCGGGTACGCCGAGTTTGCGCACCACGATCACATCGAGGGGTGCGCCCAGCGTGCGGGCTACCTCCTCGGCCACGGGCACCCCGCCCCGGGGAAGGCCCAGCACCACGATCGGGTCGTCGACGCCCAGACCGTTCAGTTCGGAACGTCGTTGCTGCAGGTGGTCGGCCAATATGCGACCGGCGTCTCGTCGGTGAAGGAACCGCATGGACTCACCATGCGCCGCAGTCGGGGGCTCTCACAGGGCCCAACGGCGCTCACCGTCGGTCCGATGGACCGTTCGACGAGACGAGGGCTTACGAACTACACGACAGCATGGAGCAGCCGACGCGGTGACGGGCCCACTCGGGTCGTCGGCCTGCGAAGCGCTGGGCGCCGGGCTGATCGTCGTAGGGGTGCCGCAGCACCTCCCACAGGTCGTGCAACGGTTGGGTGTCGCCGGCGGTGGCGGCGTCGATGGCCTCTTGCGCCAACCAGTTCCGCAGGACGTACCGCGGGTTCAGGCGGTTCATGGCGGTGCGCCGTTCGTCGTGGGCCAGACCTGAGCGCCGGGAGCGCTCGGCCCACGCTCGCAACCAGGTCAGCCATGCCTGCACGGTGTCGCCCGAGAGTTCCTCGGGGCGGTACCAGACCTCGCTCAAGGGACCCAGCAGTTCCTCGTCGGTGGCGTCGGAGTGCACGGGTACATCGGCCAAGAGACGGAAGAACAGTGGGGTGTCCGCTTCGGTGCGCTGGAGCACCGTGAACAGGTCGGAGAACGTGGCGTCGTCGCCGGACTGCACCTCGCCCCACCCCAATCGGCGGGCCATCATGTGCTCGAACTGGGTGCCGTACCCGGTGGCGAACCCGTCGAGGGCTCGTTGCAGCGGCTCGGCATCCTCGGTGAGCGCCACCAAGGCGTTGGCCAGTTGCAGCAAGTTCCAGTGCGCCACTTGTGGCTGAGCGCCGTAGCGGTATCGGCGGCCCGAGGCATCGGTGGTGTTGGGCGTCCAGGTGGGGTCGAAGTCCTCGAGCCAGCCGTAGGGCCCGTAGTCGATGGTCAGGCCCAGGATGGACAGGTTGTCGGTGTTCATGACGCCGTGCACGAACCCCACGCGCATCCAGTGCACCATGAGGGTGGCGGTGCGCTGGCACACCTCGTCGAACATGGCGGCAACCCGTTCGTCGTCGGTGAGCGTGGCGTCGCGGGCAAGGTGCGGGAAGTCGAGGCTGATCACGGCGGTCGCCAGGCTGCGCAGCAGAGCCACGTCGCCACGTGCGGCCGGTAGCTGAAACGAGCCGAAGCGAACGAACGACGGTGCCACCCGGCACACCACGGCTCCCGGCTCGGGGCGAGGATGACCGTCGTAGAGCATGTCGCGCACGACCTCCTCGCCTGTTGCCACCAACGACAGTGCCCGGGTGGTGGGCACGCCGAGGTGATGCATCGCCTCACTGCACAAGAACTCACGCAACGACGAACGCAGCACTGCCCGCCCGTCGGCACCCCGCGAGTACGGGGTCGTGCCGGCTCCCTTCAACTGCAGGGTCTGGAACCCACCCTGGGCGTCGCGCACCTCGCCCAGGGCCAACGCCCGACCGTCTCCCAGTTGTCCGGCCCACGAGCCGAACTGATGACCGCCGTAACACATGGCGAACGGTCTGGCGCCCCGGGGCACACGGGCACCCGAGAACACCTGGGCGAAGTCGTCACTCGTGGTGAGGTGAGGGCTCAAGCCCAGCAGGTCGGCCACTTCGGGCGACACGGCCAACGTCTGGGGTGCCGCCACGGGAGTCGGCAACACCCGCGACCATCCGGCGCCGTGCACCTGACGCACGTGGTGTGCAGTGTCGGGGTCGCCCGGCACCAAGGCGGTGAAGCGCTCGACGAACGGCAGGTCGTCGAGGGACGGCACCTCCAGACGCTGTGTCACGCCCGGACGGAGACCCGACGCAGTTCTTCGGCCGCGGTTTCGGGGGGCACGATGTTGATCATGACGCCAGTACCCCGTTCGAAGCCGGCAGTGGTGACCAACTTGGGCCAGATGTGCAGGTGCCAGTGATAGTGGGCACTGTGATGATGCGGAGCGGTGTGCAACACCAGGTTGTACGCGACGTCGCCGAACAGTGCGTTCAGTTGCGCCAGGCTGTCGCGCATCGACAGACCGACTGACGCCAACGATTCGTCGCTGGCGTCAGTGAGATGCACGTTGTGATCTCGGGGGATGATCAGCAACTCGAACGGTGAGCCGCTCCAGAAGGGTGCCACCGTGACGCATCCTTCGTTCTCGTTCACGATGCGCTCGCCGCTGACCAGTTCGGCCTCGGTGGTGGCGCACAGAATGCACCCGCCCTCGAAGCGGGCGAAGGCGCGCTCCTCGTCGAGAATCTCACCGGGGACGAAGGGAAGGCCCAGCAGTTGACCGTGCGGGTGCACCAGCGAGGCACCCGCCTCACGGCCGTGGTTCACGATGGCCTGCGTGTAGCGGATGTTCGACCGCTGGGAATGCTCGGCGAACCGCTGTCGCAGCGACCGCATGATGTCGATGATGTCGGCGTCGGAGAACCGGTGGATGCCACCCCAGTGGTCGGGGGTGAGCACGAACACCTCATGGGTGCCACTCGCCTCGGCCATGACATGGACCGGGCCCAGGTTGCGTACCGCCAGATGCTCGTCGCCCTCGAAGGCCGGATACAGGTTGGGCACGATGCGCTGACGCCACTGGCCTTCGGTGTCGGTCAACTCGAAACTGGGCGTGACGGTGTCGTCGTTACCGGGGCAGAACGGGCACGGGCGAGCAGGACCGGTTTCCACCTGCAAGGAGCGGGGAGCGAAGTCGGTGGGTCGTTCGGCCCGCTCGGGCACCACGGTGACCCAGCGACCGGTGAGGGGGTTCAGGCGCAGTTGGCTCACGATGCGTCCCACACTATGCGCCGTCCGGGCGTTCCAGACGTACGGTGCTGGAGTCTCATGCCTCCCGACGGTACACGCTGACATGCCGTGTGGAGTCGTCGCCGAACGAGGTGCCCGACACGTCGGCCCACCGATCCGTCAACGTGAGCCCGGCCTCACGAGCCATGTCATCGAGCTCTCGAGGGCGCGTCCAGCGGATGCTCCAGGGACGCAACCGCACGCCGTGAAGTTCGCTGAGTTCGATGAGATGTCCTTCGGCTCGCTGGTGGGCAGGGTCGTCCACACTCACGCTCAGCACCACCCGATCGGCGGTCATGGACCGCAGCGATACCTGCGATCCCGATGGCGGTGGATCGTCGGGGACGAACGCCTCGATGACGAGATGGCCACCGGGTGCGAGGCGTCGCGCGATGTGGTGCATCGCTTCGCTCTGGCGATCCGCCGTGGGCAGATTGAAGAACGTGTTGTACGCCGCCAGCACCACGGCGAAGGGCCCGGGTGGGGCGTCGTACACCATGTCGCCGAGCACGCACTGCACGGCATCACCGCCCTCTTTGGCCTTCAGGTGCCGAACCATGGCGGCACTGCTGTCCACGCCGTGCACCTGTAGTCCAGCCGCCGCCAAGGGTATGGCCAGCCTGCCCGTGCCCACCCCCAACTCGAGCACCGGTCCGCCCGGCGACGGCGGCGTGGGCAGGCGCATCACGAGACCGCTCACCAGGGCGACGGTGGCCTCCACATCGCTGACGTCGGCATACCAGTCGTCGTACACCTCGGCGAACGCATCGCCGTAGGTGTGGTCGTCGTAGCCCTGCACACAGGGCAGTACAGCATGCGCGAGGCCGGTACCGTGATGCCGTGACCACGGTGACCTATCTCGACCACGCGGCAACCACGCCGATGCGGGCCGAGGCCGTGGCCGCCATGGCACCGTTCCACGCAGAACACTTCGCCAATCCCTCGGGGTCTCACGCCTTCGCCCGCTCGGCTCGCAGGGCCGTCGACGACGCCCGCGACACCATCGCCGCCGTGGTGGGCTGCCTCCCGGGCGAGATCGTCTTCACCAGTGGGGGCACCGAGGCCGACAACGCCGCCATCTTCGGTGCGGTGCGCCGCCACGGGGGAACCGCCGTGTGCCCGGCGGCCGAGCATCACGCCGTACTGCACTGCGTCGAGCATGTCGGCGGTCGGGTGATCGGCGTGGACGCGGCGGCCCGTGTCGACCTCGATGACTTGCTCGCCACCGTGCGGAGTGATCTCCAGGTCTCGGTGGTGTCGGTGATGGCGGTGAACAACGAAGTGGGATCGATCTCGCCGTTGGATCGGGTGGCTCGCATCGTGCGCAACCGAGCTCCGGGTGCTGTGCTGCACACCGATGCCGTCCAGGCGGCGTGCTGGCTCGACCTTCGCCAACTGTGGCCACATGTCGACGTGATGGCCCTGTCCGCGCACAAGTTCGGCGGTCCCAAAGGCGCGGGTGTCATGGTGGTGCGCCAGGGCGTGTCGCTGGAACCCCTGTT
>CAYMUC010000014.1:0-26920 GCA_964393535.1 uncultured Ilumatobacteraceae bacterium
GAACCCGTCACCAACGCCCGCTTCCCCACCAAACCCAAATCCATGACCAACCCCTCCATCGTGTGGTGTCTTCCGATCCGATCGTAGATGTGTCCGGTGGTCGGGAAGCGAGGCATATCGTCGATGCAGTAGACGCGCGCCCTGGAGGCGTCATACTGGTGTCGTGACGACGTCGACGGCCACCACCGTTCCTGCGGTACCGCGCCGCGTGGGCCGTCCGCCGGCAACGGACCCGGCCGACACCCGTCGTCAGATTCTCGATGCCGCCCGAGTGCTGTTCGCCAGCCGTGGCTTCGCGTCCACCACCAACCGACTGGTCGCTGCCGAGGCTGGTCTCACCGCCGGTGCGGTACATCACCACTTCGGATCGAAGTTGGACCTGTACGTCGCCGTTCACGACGATGTACAGGAGCGGGTCTACGGCCAGTTCTCCCAGTCGATCGTAGGAATCACTGGGTTCCGGCAGCGTCTACGAGCGTTGTTCGAGTCGGCGCATCGCCTGAACCGGGAAGACCCGAGTCTGGCTCAGTTCGTGGGAGCGGTTCGTATCGACACCCGCCGGCATCCCGAGATGCGCGAGGCCATGCTGGGTCCGGTTCGCGAACGCGACCGGTTCTTCGCCGAGATGGTCGACCACGGCGTCGCCACCGGTGAGATCGCTCCTGAGGATCGTTCCAAGGTGCACACTCTGGTCATCACGCTGATGATCGGGCTCACCGATGCCGTGTCGTCGCACCTGAACCGTCACCGTCAGGCCATCGACGCCATCGGTGAATTGCTGGACGGCACACTGCTGAGACCGGCGACTCACACGAGCAGCCAACCCCCGTCGACCACCAAAGTCTGACCGGTCACGTAGTCGGCGGCTGCGCTGGCCAGGTAGAGCACGGCGAGCGCTATGTCGTCGGGTTTGCCCATACGTCCTAGGGGAATGTTCGCCGAACGTTGACGCATCATGGTGCCCATGAGTCCTGTGACCGAGGAGTTGGGCGGCCACAGCGGGGGCAGTTCACCGTTGCGAATCTTCTCGAGAGTGGGAACCGGCACGTTGCCAGGGGCGACGGCGTTCACCCGAATGCCGTGTGGTGCGAGGTCGACGGCCAACGTTCGGGTGAACTGCATCACGGCGGCCTTGGCCGAGTCGTAGGCGGTTCCCAAGCAGGGAAGGAAACCGTCGACCGAGGCGATGTTCACGATGCCGCCAGGGTGGCTCGTGTCACGATTGCGTCGGGTCACGAAGTGCGTTGCAGCTGCTTTCGAGCAGTGGAACACCCCGCCCAGGTTCACGTCGATGGATCGCTGCCAGGACTCGGCACTCTGGTCGAGGATGCTGCCGGTCTCGCGGTACGTGCCTGCGTTGTTCACCAGAAGATCGATGCCAGGAGCGGCGGCGAGCACCGCTGCCACGCTCTCGGGCCTGGTCACATCCAGATGATGCGCTTGGCCGCCGATGTCGTGGGCCACCCGGGTGGCGCCCTCGACGTCGAGGTCGCCGATCACCACCTGGGCTCCGGCGCGAGCCAGCATGCGGGCGATCGCCTCGCCAAGGCCCGTTGCACCTCCCGTGACCAACGCGACGCGACCATCGAGACCGAACAACTGGGCCAGAGAGGGATCCATGAACGCACGGTATTCCAGCGCCGATGAGGCCCACGACGCGGAACTAGCGTGCCGATCATGACGATCGAGTGCGCACCGAACCTCGTTGATGGATCGGTGGATCCTGCCGAGTGGGCCCGTCAACGTGAGGGTGAGGGTTGGCCGGTGTTGGCGGCAGCAGACCATCTCTGGGACGGCACGCGTGCCTATGCCCACTGGGCGGTCATCCTCACCCAGTTCGCCATGGCCACCACACGACCGTTGGTGACGTCGTCGTTCGCCAACAACCTACTGCGATCCCCTGTGGAATTCGCCCAAGCGGCCCTCACTCTGCAGCGCGCGTCCAAGGGTCGCTTCGAAGCCGGCCTGGGTGCGGGTTGGGCCGAAGCCGAGATCACCGGGATCGGCCTCGAGTACCCCACACCAGGTGGTCGAGCAGGCAGGTACCGCGAAGCGATGCACATCGTTCGCACGTTGTTCGACACCGGGTCGTGTCGATTCACCGGAGAGTTCTACGACGTGGACGTACCGGCCACGGGGCCGGGTGTGGTCGCACCACCGTTGGTGGCCTCGGTGGGCGGCCCGCGAACCATCCGCGAGGTCGTTCCCCTCGTGGATCGCGTGGAACTCAAGGTGTCGAGTGCTGCCACCCGGGGCGGGCAACTGGACCTGGCTCGCCTCGGCACCGTCGATCTCGATCACCTGCGCCACCTGGTCGAGTTGGTGCGAGCCGTGGACGACGAGGTGCCCATCGGCGTCTTCCTCATGGCTGGTTGCGGTGATCATCCACGCGTGACCGCCATGCAATCGGTGCTGGGGGAGTCGTTCATGGGACGACTGGTGGGACACCCCGAGTCGGTGGCCGCTGCCATACGGGACCTCGAGGCCGAGGGGATCGGGCGAGTTCAGATCACGCCCTACACACCCGACACGCTGTCTCTGCTGGCCCCGTACCTCGCCACGGACCGTGCCGAGTGATGAGCAACGCCGACCGACGCTGCGAGTACTCGCATCTGGCACATGCCAACGATCTGGAACCCTCGGTCGGTCATGGTCACCTCTTGGCGCACTGCCCCGTGCACCGGGAGACCTCCTTCGATCCACCCTTCATGGTGGTCAGCCCCTACGCCGAGGTCCTGGCGGCGCTCTTGGCTCCCCAACGGTTCGTGAACGGCACAGGACCTGGTGTGTTCGTGCAGGAGGGGGGAGTGCTCGGGTCGGCCGACGATCCCGACCATCGCCGTCAACGAAACGTCCTGCAGGACGCATTCAGGCCGCGGGCCATAGCCGAGTTGGCACCTCACGTCGACGAACTAGGCCGGGCGATGTGGCACCAGGCCTTCGCCACCGACGGTGAAGGCGACTTCATCAGGTTGTTCGCTTTCCCGTTTCCCGCGCAGGTCATCGCCGAATTGCTGGGGGTGCCCACGGACCGTCGCGACGACTTCGGAGCCTGGAGCGATGACATCGTGCAGGGCCTCGGCGGTGGAGATCTGGGTCTGGTCGAGCAGGCCAACCTGCACATCTACGCCATGGTCGACGAACTTCTCGACGCCCGACTTGCGCGACTGGAAGCGGGGGAGCAGGGCTCCGACGATGTGATGGGTCGTCTGGCAGTGGCTCATCGTGACGGTGTGTTGCGCCGCAGCGAGGTGCGTCGTCTCTGCCAACAACTCCTCGTGGCGGGCCACGAGACCACGGCGAGTCTCCTGGGTCTCATGCTGTACCGGCTGATCACCCGCTCGGAACTGTGGGATGAGCTGCGGGACCGCCCCGAGTCATGGGACTCGGCGGTGGAGGAGTTCCTTCGCTTCGATGCTCCGGTGCAGGGGTTGTTCCGCACCACGGTCCAGGACGAAACCCTGGGCGGGGTGGAGATCCCCGCCGGTACCAAGGTGCAGTTGTTGTTCGCTGCGGCCAATCGCGATCCGCAGGTGTGGGAGGACCCGAACACGTTGCGTATCGACCGGCACGGCGTGGGTAGTCGACCGCATCTCGCCTTCGGTTGGGGTGTGCACCACTGCATCGGGGCACCTCTGGCGCGGCGTGAGGCCCGCCTCGCGCTCGAGTTGATGCTCACCACCTTCGACCGTGTCGAGTTGACAGGGCCGGTATCGGTGAATGAGCCGTTCATCCTTCGGGGCCTCACCACGCTGCCCATCCGATGGACCCTGAGGTCCCGGGCTGCGGGAACGCTCTGACTGTCGAGCCGACCATGTCGACCGCCTAGGTTCGGCAACGTGACCGATGCGGCTGACGTACTGGCCCGGTTCTGGGCGCTTCAGGACGAGGGGGACTACGCACGCCTCGCCGACCTGTTCGCCGACGACGCCGAACTGGTGGACCCCATGTTCGGAACGTTCCGAGGGCCTGAGATTCCGGCGTTCTTCCAGCGTATGAACGACGAGATCGCTGCCATGGGCGTGCACTTCCGCCTGCTGGAACTCGCCGGCTCAGGCGAGGTGGCCTGGGCTCGGTGGGAGGCCGTCGGTGCAGGCGGTACACGCACTGGCGTGGGCCTCTACCGCACCCGAGACGGTCGCATCACGTTCTACAGGGACGTTCTGGAACGAGCGGCCCGAATCCCATCCCAGCAATCTGAAACCTCGTGAAGGAGATCCCCGATGACCGCTGACGTGAGTGGAAACTACGAAGACGTCACCCAGTACGACCTCGACAACGATGTCGAGGAGGCGTTGCTGAAGGCGCACAACGAGTGCACCTTCATCTGGGCCAACAAAGAGGGTTGGCCGGTGGGCGTCATCATGTCGTACCTGTGGAAGGACGGGCGTTTCTGGCTGACCGCCTCCTCGCAACGGGCCCGTATCTCGGCGGTTCGTCGTGATCCACGCGTGTGCATCGTGGTCACCTCAACAGGCTCACCACTTCCCAGGAACAAGGCCATCACGTGGAAGGGCACCTGCATCATCCACGACGATCGCGAGACCAAGGACTGGTTCTACCCCGAATTCGCCGCACACCTGCGTGGCAACGACCCCGAGCGCGTACGTCAGTTCGTGCAGTTCCTCGACTCGCCTCGGCGCGTGGTGCTCGAGATCGTGCCCACGCAACGCATCGGCTACGACGGAGCCAAGATGGGCGAAGCCACGGCGAAGTGGATCGCCGAGAACACCTGAGTCAGCGTGCTGCTACCGCCCACTCGTGTGCCTGAGTCGACGCCGTCCACGTGATGGCGTTGTGCAGGACCCGACGGAACCACTCGTCACCATAGGTGACGGGGCCGTCGCCGAACTGCAGGTACACGATGGGCGCGCGGCCCTCGCTACGCACCCAACCCACCAGTGGACTGCCGGGTGGGTGCTGCCAACCTTCGTTGGTGTTTCGATGGCCTCGGATGGCCAGGTCTGCCGAGAAGAACTGCCGGTCGTTCGAGGTGTCGAACGTTGTGCGTAGCAAGGGCACCACGCGATCGTCGAGGACGGGAAAGCAGTACAGCTCGTCGGTGAGTTCGAACGTCGGCGGTAGTCCAGCGCACACCGGATGCTCGGGTTCCAACACCTGAACGGTGTGTTGGATGTCGAACACGTAGCCCGAATCGGGGTAGTCGACGCCCGACAACCTGCCCGGCTGATAGTGAAAGCGACCTCCGATGATCTCGGCGTATCGCTCCCACGTCGGCCAACCGGCGATGGCATGGTGCATGAACACCAAACCGGTCCCGGTCTCGAGCAGGGCCTCGATGATGGCCTGTTGCTCGTCGGTGGGCTCCACGAAGTCGACAGGCGGTTCACCACGAGTGAACCGAAGGCCGGGCATGTCGTAGAACACCACCACGTCATGCCCGACCGCAGGTGTCGTGTCATGGCGCCACGTCACGTCCTCGAACGTGTCGAACACGGCGAAGAACGGTTCGGCCTGGTAGGGGTGGCCTCCGGTCACCACCAGGACATCGAGAGACGTGGACGACATCGTGGTCAGGAACGTCCGACGAAGGCCCATTCACCCATGATCTGGTTCTCGTGGTCCAGACGGGTGGACAGGATGGCCCTGGCCTCGAGGTGTAAGGCGTCGTCCCCGGCGGCCATCACGGCGTCGATGGCTGCCGACAGGCACTCGCCTGCCAGGTCGTAGTTCGCCGCCACGTCGTCGAGATGGAGGCTGGCGGAACGCTTCGACTCGAAGGCCCGCAGGGCGTCGGTGAGGGCCGGTGTGGCACAGGACGTCTGGGCCACCTTGCCGGCGAAGGTCACCATGGCAGCGATCTCGTCGTGCATCCAGGCGATCTCGTTTGCGGCGCGGGTGGCGCAGTTGCGAAGAACGTTCTCCATCATCTGGATGGCGATCTTCACCGGTTCCGACGACACGGCCGGATCGATGGTGTTGAGCAGTTCGTTGCGGCAGTCGAGTATCAACTGTTCGGTGGTGGGTCGAGACAGCATCAGGCGGGACCTCCGGCAGGCGGTGTGCAACCCGCCATGAAGTTGTTGTGGCCCACGGTGAGGGCATTGAGCGTGTAGGTGGTCATGAGGCCCGAGTTCAGGCCCTGGGCCATGGCACCGGCACCCA
Organism: uncultured Ilumatobacteraceae bacterium; assembly: GCA_964393535.1. Classification (GTDB taxonomy): domain Bacteria; phylum Actinomycetota; class Acidimicrobiia; order Acidimicrobiales; family Ilumatobacteraceae; genus CAYMUC01. The sequence goes on from CAYMUC010000014.1 coordinate 6,127, forward strand.
GCAGGATCTGCGCATAGACCGTGATGGCCGCCAGTGACGAGAAGTAGGCCATGGTCTGCATGTTCACAGCGTCCTCGCCGAATCCGGTCCGTTCGCGGTAGCGGGCGAGGAAGCCTTCGGGGTCCACCATGAACAGGTTCGGGCCCGAGGCCGACGAGTAGATGTTGTAGTACCCGAGGTCTTCGCGAGGGTCGCCGATATGGGCGAGTTCCCAGTCGATGACCTGGTGCGAGCCGTCGGCGGTGACCATGATGTTGGCTGGCTGGAAGTCGCTGTGCACCAGGCGCAGTGGCAGGGGAGCGGGCTTGTTGGCCTCGAGCCATGCCGCCACGTACCGAAGGAACGGCATCGCCTCGGCGTGGGTCGCATCGGCCTGGCGGAACCGGTCGATGAGGCCACCGATGTAGCCGTCCCAGTCGCCCGGATGGGCCAGCACACCGCTCACCGCGTCCACGTCGACGCTGTGCACAGCCGCCATCGTGTCCACGAGGTCCATGGGGTGCGAGCCGTAACCGGTCTCGGGGCTGTGTTCGTTGAGGATGGACTGCAGCGAACGACCCGTGACGTGATCGAGCACGATGCACTTGGTGCCGAGTTCTTCGCCCGTGGCATCGTAGAACCGAGCTGCCGGCATCGGGATGGCCTCGGCGGCGCTGAGCGCCGACAGCAATGCCCACTCCGCATCGCGGGAGGTCTCCATCATCGCCTTACCGGGGGGCGGGTCACCGCGAAGCACGAACACCTCGTGGCTCCCGTCGTCCCATTGGACGTCGGCACGTGCCATCAGTCGGCTGTAGCCGCCGACCATGGCCTCGTAACTGGTGACGGTCGCAGTTCGGGCACCGTCTTGTGCGGCGAGGAACTCGGCGAAGCGCCGAGGCATCTCCACGGGATCATGCATGGGGGGAGTCCTTGTGGGTCGTCGAGGATGGGCGAGGTTCAGACCGGCTTGGCGGCCGGCACCCGATGATTGGCGATCTGTGGTCCGCCGACCCAACCGCACAGTTGCGGATCGCATTCACGCAGATCGCCTTCGACCCAGCGGCCGTTCACTTCGAAGATACCCACCTTGTCGCCCAGGGTGACGCGGATGCGGCCATTGCCGTCCTGCTCGTACAGGGCCTTGGAGAAGGGATGAACGATGCCCAACATCACGCACCCATCCAATGCTCGTCGCCCACCCACTGGCCCAGCAGATGATGCAGCCAGCGAACCTTGGACTCCTGGTAGTTGGCCAGGGTGATGCCCGGCTTGAACGTGGTCTCAAGACCCAACTGCACCTTGGACATGTTGAACACATCCTGGTCGAACACCTTGCCGAGCATGCCCAATTCCACGGCGGTGGTCCAGGGTTCGTCGACGCCGAGTTCGCGTACCTTGGCGGGCGGTGGCCGCTCGCCCGAGAACGGCGACAAGAACAGCACTTCCATGATGGACGAACGGTGGTCGTCGCCGTTGGGGCGGAAGCGGTACACGATGCGATTGAAGGCGCCCCACGGATGGAAGTTGGGGAACAGGGTGTAGTCGATCGAGTCCATCATCTCGGCGTCGCTCATCTGGTCGACGCGATCACCCACGATGGGCCGCCACCGGTGACGGGCGGCTGCCGCAGCCACTGCCCGGGCGGTGCTGCCTTCGGGCACGCTGAGGGGAGCCTCCTGGTCGACCCGCACGTCGAGCATGGCGCGGATGATCTCGCTCTCGGACGGGCTCTGTGAACCCAACAGGGGGCTGAAGGTGCCACCAGGGGTGATCACCCGGGCGCAGTTGTCCCAGATGTCCACCTGTGAGTTGGTGTCACCCAGGCTGTTGAGGATCTGCGGGTGGGTGGCGTTCACGTGATACGCCTCGCAGAACGCCTCCTGGGCGATCTTCCAGTTGGCGGCGATCACCTTGGTGACGTGCGCCTCCACGAACCGGTTGCCGAGGTCCCAGATCTCGAACTGCTCGGCGAGTTCCCCCACGAAGTCCTCGAACGGGGCGGCGTCGGGATCGGGATTGATGAACACGAACCCGGCCCAGGTTGCGACCTTGCACTCGGGCAGGTGGAAGTCGTCGTCCCTACGAGCTTCCACATGGGGGAAGTCCCAGCCAGCGGGGACGTCGGCCAGCGCGCCCTCGAGTGTCCAGGCGAAGCCGTGGAACGGGCAGCGCAGTTCCGAACAGTTGCCCTCGTAGTCCTTCAGACGTCGTCCGCGGTGCAGACAGGCGTTGGGATACGACTTGATGGCACCGCTCTGGGTGCGGATGACGATGAACGACAAGCCGGCGATGTCGTACACGATGTGGTCGCCAGCGTTCGGGATGTGCTCCTCGCGGCAGGCGAACTGCCACACCCGCTTCCAGAGGCGTTCCTTCTCGAGCAGGTGCCATTCACGCGAGGTGTAGCGATCGATGGGAACGTCGGCGTCGCCGAGGAACCGCGGCGACTCGAGTCGCAGCACCGCCGGCACAGGGTGCGTGTCAGCGTCGAGCAACTGCTGGTAGGTGATGCCGGGTGAGCGTGCGGCTGTCGGATCGGTGACCGTCATACCCCCATTATTGACCGTCGGGTGAATTCAGTCCAGGGTCGGAGCGCTCTGGTCAGGGGATCAGGTCGAACCAGTCGTCGAGTTGAGCGACGGCGACCATGGGATCGGTCACGTGGATGGTGGTCCAGCCGAACTCCTGGGCCGGGATGAGGTTCTGATCGAAGTCGTCCAGATAGACGATCTCGTGATGCTGTACCCCCAGCATGCGGGCCGTGGCTTCGTAGATGGCTGGTTCCGGTTTACGTGCTCCCACGGCGAACGACTCGACCACGGCGTCGAACCAGTCGAAGGACAGATCCTTGGCCATGGTGGGACGGAACTCGGCAAAGGTGTTGGTGAGCAGTCCGGTGACGATTCCTCGAGCCCGCAGGGCTTGGACGCGCTGCGCCATCGCCTCGAGGCGTGTGTAGCCGCCAGGTGCCAGCAGGGCATCGATCTCGTCACCGTGCAGCGTCAGTCCGGCGGCACTGGCGTAGGGACCCAGCAGCGGCTGGATCTCGGCCACTGCGATCTCACCCCGCTCGGCGCGGTGCCACGGATGGTCCCCGCTCGCCCGTGGTCCCAGCAACACCTCCAGAAGTACTGCCGTGGTCACGCCGTGTCGGCGAGCGACCTCGCTGACCTGGTTGGTGATCGGGGTGATCATGACGCCGCCGAAGTCGAACACCACGGCGCGGAACTGCTCGGCGTTCGGTCTCGTTGGCAAGGGGGTCACGGCACCTACCCTACGCAGCGTCGGGTGCCCCATGCCGAGGCGCCGAGCAACGCGCAAAGGGGAGACCGTAGCCATGACGATGAACGAGAGTTGGGCGACGCTGTGGGAGGCCATCGCGGCGGCTCAACCGGATCACACGGCCGTCGTGGTGGGCACGACCGAGATCAAGTGGCGTGAGCTCGACGACCGGGCGTCACGACTGGCCGCAGCGTTTCATGCCCATGGCATCGGCCGTGACGCCAAGGTCGCTCAGTTGCTGTACAACTGCCCCGAGTACCTCGAAAGCGCTTACGCCGCGTTCAAGGTGCGGGCCAGCACGGTGAACGTCAACTACCGCTACAAGGCTCCCGAGATCGTCCATGTCGTGGATGACTCCGATGCCGAGGTGCTGGTGTTCCACGGAGCCTTCGGTGAGGTGGTCACGCAGGCACTGGCGTCACTTCCCAAGATCCGGCTCCTGGTACAGGTCGACGGCGGTGACGGGGCGGAGTTGTTGCCTGGGGCCTTCGACTACGAGGCATTAGTGGCGGCGCATGAGCCCATGGCGCCCATCGAGCGAAGCGGTGACGACGCCCTCCTGCTGTACACCGGAGGTACCACCGGTCTGCCCAAAGGGGTCGTGTGGCGGCACTCAAGCCTGTTCGGCGCATTGGCCTTCACGGGCTATGGCTCCATGGGGATCGAGCCCCCCACGACGCCTGCCGAGGTGGGGCGCGTGGCCGCCGAGATCAACGCCAAGGGACTCAGCCCGGTGAACATGACGGCACCTCCACTCATGCACGGGACGGCCATGTTCCTCGCCTTTGGGACCTTCGTGTTGGGAGGAACTGTGGTGCTGCTCGGCGAACGTCGCTTCGACGCTGCCGAGTTGCTGAGGTTGGTGCAGCAGCATCGCGTGAGTCAGTTGTCCATCGTGGGTGACGCCTTCGCCCGACCCATCGTGGCCGAACTCGAGCGGGCCGAGGTGGCCGGCACCCCCTATGACATCTCCAGTCTGGCGCGCGTGCTGTCCACGGGGGCCACCCTGTCGTCGGAGTTCAAGGCGGCGATCATGCGACGCGCTCCCAAGACGATGATCATGGACATGATCGGTGCTTCCGAGGGTGGCCCGTTCGCGCTGGCCATCACGCCTCCGGGCGTCGCTCCCGCTGCCACGGCGGTGTTCATGGCAACACCCAATACGGTGGTGCTGGATCCGGAGACGGGTGAGCGCATCCCGGCAGGGTCGGGTCGCTCGGGCATGCTGGGCGTCTCAGGTCCCATGCCCGATGGCTACTACAAGGACCCCGAGAAGACCTCGCGCACGTTCCCCGTCATCGACGGGGTCCGCTACACGGTGCCTGGCGATCACGCGGTCGTGGACGCCGACGGCACCGTGCATCTGCTGGGCAGGGGCTCGGTGTGCATCAACACGGGCGGTGAGAAGGTGTACCCCGAAGAGGTCGAAGTGGCAGCGCGCAGCCACGAAGGCATCGAGGACTGCGTTGCCGTGGGCATCCCCGACGAACGGTTCGGCCAGGCCGTGACGCTGGTGGCGTCTCGCCGGCCGGGATCATCGGTCGAGGCCCACGAGGTGATCTCCCACGTGAAGTCGCAGATCGCCGACTACAAGGCACCCAAGTCGGTGGTGTTCGTGGACAGCGTGTACCGAAGCCCGTCGGGTAAGGCCGACTACCGGTGGGCCCAGCAGGTCGCGGCCGGCGGTTGAGCCGGGGGCGTCGACCCCGGCACCGGTGACTCAGAAGCTGGCGCTGGGGCGACGGTCCGGTCCGTACACCGGGGCCGCGGCGTCGATGCGGAGTTTGCGGCTGGTCGCAGACACCAGTCCACCGCCGTTGAGCAGCTCGCGCATGGTGAAGTAGTTGGGGTGCTCGAAGTGGGCGGCCAGGCTGGCTTCGTCCTCCCACAACTCGTACACCTGGATCAGGTCCGGCTGCACCGGGTCGGCGGCGAAGCAATACACCAGGCAGCCTGGCTCCTCGTCACGGGTGGCCTTTTGAATGGGAGCACTGGCCTCGACCAGGGCCGCTCGCTTCGAGGGATCAGCAAGGACGATGGCGGCTTCGACGGCAATCATGGGCATTGGGGCAGTATGGCAACCACATCGAGTCCGGCGTGAGTCGGGACGTACCACAGGGGGATCAGTCGTGATCGCAGCACTCATCACCGGCGCCGGACAACTGGAATTGCGGGAGTTTCCCGACCCCGAGCCCACCCCCAACGGAGTCGTCGTGGACATCGCCCGTTGCGGTATCTGCGGCACCGACATCCACGCCTATCAGTCGGGTAAGCCCTACAACCCGGCAATCTGCGGACACGAATGGTCGGGCACGCTCAGCGCCGTAGGTGCCGAGGTGAAGGGCCTCGGCGAAGGTGATCGAGTGGTGGTGGCCGTGGCACCGGCATGTGGTCGTTGCGCTGCGTGCCGTGCCGGTCAGGCCGATCGGTGCATGGACACGTTCCTGTCGGCTCTCGGGCGTGAACGCAACGGTCCCCCCCATGGCGGGTTCGCTCCTCGACTGGCGGTGTCAGCCAGCAAGGTGGTGCGTACACACGCAGGTGTGAACGACATCGATGCCGCCCAGGTGGAGCCTATGACCGTGGCCTTCCACGCCGTGCGTCACAGTCGCCTTCGGTTGGGTGATGTCGCTGTGGTGCAGGGTGCGGGGCCCATCGGTCTGGGCACTCTGCAATGGGTACGTGCAGCCGGGGCAGGAAGAGTGATCGTGGTGGAACCCAACCCGCAGCGACAGGCATTGGCGCGGCAGCTGGGTGCACACGACGTGGTGTCACCTGGTGACGAGGCCAAGCTGACCATCGACGAGCACACCCACGGTTTGGGCGCCGACATCGTGTACGAGTGCGTCGGTCGGCCCTTCGCCATCCAAGGCGCCGTCGACCTGGCACGGCGCGGTGGTGCGATGTGCCTCATCGGCCTCGCCGACGAGAACGCCAGCATCAACCCATCGACATGGCTTATCAAGGAGATCGCCGTGACCTCGGCCCTGGCGTACCTGCACGAGGAGTTCGACATGGTCATGGGCATGATGGCCGACGGCCGAGTGACCGTGGCGCCGATGCATTCGGGCACGGTCGGTCTGGACGGTCTGGACGCCGCCTTGGCCGACCTGGCAAGCGGCACCTCGCAGCACACGAAAATCCTGGTGGACCCCAGGGCCTGACGGCCGGGGCCACCTCGGGTCCCGACCGCCACACCCACTCGATCAGTACGTGTCGCGCTGGCCGGCTTCGCGCAGCACCGCTGTCGGTTGCTGATGGAAACGAGCGCTGCCGCCGTTGGTCGTCTGGCCGGCGTCGACGACCAGGGTGTGTCCGGTCACGTTGCGCGCTTCATCGCTGGCGAGGTACGTGGCGGCGTACGCGATGTCGTCGGGAATGCCGGGAATGCCCAACGGAGAACCAGCGGCGATGGCCTTGGTGGCCGCGTCGATGGCCGTGGCATCGCCGGTGATCACGGCTGAGGTCATTGCGGTCACCGTGCTACCCGGCGAGATGGCGTTGACGCGCACCTGGCTCGAGGCGAGCTCGGAAGCCACAGACTTCACCAGGCCGACCACGCCGTGCTTGCATGCGGTGTAGCAGTGGGGCCCCAGGCCACCCTGAACGCCGGCGGTGCTGGACGTGGCGATGATGGAGCCCCGACCCTGGGGCACCATGACTCGCGCTGCGTGCTTGATGCTGAGGAACACACCACGCAACAACACGGCGACGGTACGGTCCCACGCATCGACGGGTGTCTCCGAGATGCGGCCGATCACGCCGACGATGCCGGCGTTGGCGAACATGATGTCGAGCCCGCCGAAGTGCGAGACCGCCAGGTCGACGGCGGCTGCCTGATCGCTCTCGGACGTGACGTCGCAGTGGATGAACACCGCTGCGTCGCCGAGATCGGCTGCCACCTGACGACCCTGTTCGTCCTGCAGGTCAGCGATGACCACACGGGCGCCTTCCTTCACGAACATACGGGCGGTGGCCTCACCGAGCCCACTCGCTGCGCCGGTGATGACGGCGACCTTGCCCTCGAGACGACCTGCCATGTTGTGCTCCTCGCTTCGGTAGCGCTGACGCCGTGGGATCCGATGTCATGCGCGAGATTGGTGACGTGTCGGAACCTAGTGCCCGCCCCCGTACCGCTCACGACCTGGGGCAGGGGGACCTCGTCCTCAGCCATTTCTCCATGAGTCGATTCCACGACATCGAAGAACGCGTGGCCTTGGCGGCGCGGCACGGCTTTGCGGGCATCGGACTCTGGGTGAGTCACTACGCGCAGTTGGAGCGTGAGGGATGGACGCCCGGTGCGTTGAGAGAACTCCTCGACTCGCACGGCGTGTTGTTGGCCGAGATCGAAGTGATCCCTGGCCTTGGTGCCGACGGTCAAGGTGGCGACCGGGCGGCTGAGCTCGAGCAGATCGCCTGGCGTATCGCCGACGACTTCGGGTGCCGGTACCTCCAGGTGATCGGGCCGAGCGAACTCCCCATCGACGAGGCCGGCCGAGCTTTCGGGGCATTGTGCGACCGGGCTGCCGACCACGGTCTGGTGGTGGGGCTCGAGTTTCTCCCCTTCACCGATGTGGTGAGCGTGCACGATGCCCGCCGCATCGTCGAGGCGGCGGGGCGCCCGAATGGTGGTGTGTGTCTCGATGTCTGGCACCACGTCCGAGGCGCCAACGATCTGGAAGCGATTGCGGCTCTCCCGGGGGAGTTGATCACCGGTCTCCAGATGAACGATGGCGCAACTGTGCCCGAGCACCCCGACTACTACACCGACTGTCTGGAGAACCGGCGGCCACCGGGTCAGGGAGAGTTCGCGCTCGCCGAGTTCGTGGCAGCGGTGAAGGCAACGGGAACGACGGTGCCATGGTCGGTGGAGATTCCCAGTACGACATCGTGGGCTGATCCCGAACCTGGCGTGGCAGCGTCGGCTGTCGGCATGAGGAGGTTGTTGACATCATGAGCGTCGTACCCGAGGTCGATCACAGCAGTGCTGGCGCCGAGTACCGCGCTGCACGCCTGCGTATGACGGCGCTGGCGGCGAACCTCGACGCCGAAACGGCGTCGCGTGTCGTGGCGGCCTGCCCCGCATGGACCGTGAGGGACCTGTTCTCCCACGTCACCGGTATCGCCGTGGACTTGTCGCAGGGCAATCGCCCCCAGGGAGACCCCCAGTCGTGGGTGGATCGTCAGGTGGCCGAACGCCGTGAGCGAACCCTCGGAGAGGTGATCGACGAATGGGATGCCGCTGCCGTGGCGTTCGAAGCGATGATCGACGCCCGGCCCGACCGGCTGTGGGGCCTCACCTACGACCTCGTCGTCCACGAACACGATCTGCGCACCTCGCTGGGCGACCGTTCTGGTCGCGACACCACGGGGGTGGCCTTGGCGGCGCGCCTGGGACTGCGCCTCGTGGCGATGGATCTCGCAGCACGCAACCTTCCGGGTGTCCGCGTCGTCGTCGGCGGTCAGGAGTATGTGGTCGGTGACGGCGACCCCGCCGTCACCCTCACCGCGTCAGCGTTCGAGGTGCTGCGTGTCCTGGGCAGTCGTCGCACGCTCGCCGAGATGCGTACGGCGGGTTTCGAAGGCGACCTAGAGGCCGTCCTGGGTGGCCTGTTGCACATGGATCCGCCCGAGGTGTCGCTAGGGGAGTGAGGGCGCGGGCTCGACGCTCCGGCCCGAACGCTGCCACACCCAACCTCTACGCTCCCGTGCTGTCCGTTCCCCACCGCATCACGGGAGATCATCATGTTCGACTTCACAGGCAAGACCGTCCTCATCACCGGCGCCTCGTACGGGTTGGGCGAGGGCTTCGCTCACGCCTTCGCCAAGGCCGGTGCCGACCTCATCCTCACGGCTCGGTCGGCTGAGATCCTCGAGGGCGTGGCCGAGGTGTGCCGGGCCGAGGGGTCCAAGGTCACTGTGGTGCCCGGCGACGTCTCGGTCGAGGCCGACGTCATCAAGGTGGTCGAGACAGGTATCGCCAACCACGGCAAGATCGACGCGTTGGTGAACAACGCAGGCGTCAGCGACATGCGTGGTGTGTCGGCCGAGCGTTTCGACATGCAGACCTGGAACTGGATCATGTCGGTGGACCTGAACGGTGCCTTCATGTACCTGCGCGAAGTGGGTCGTCACATGCTGGAGACCGGTGGTGGCTCCATCGTGAACATCTGCTCGATCATGGGCCACGGTGCCAACGAGCTGAACATCATCGCCTACACGGCGGCCAAGGGCGGTCTGCGCAACATCACCATGCAGTTGGGCTGCGAATGGGCCGATCGTGGTGTGCGTGTGAACTCGGTGTCACCAGGCTTCATCGTCACCGAGATGGTGCGCCCGGCCATCGAAGGCCTGGGCATGGACAAGTGGATCGCCAGTCGTACTCCCATGCGTCGCATCGGAGAACTGCAGGAGATCGTTGGTCCGGTGATGTTCCTCGCCTCGGACGCCTCGTCGTACATCACGGGTCACGACCTCAACGTGGACGGTGGCACGAACGCTGCCAATGGCTACTTCCAGATCCCGCCCATCCACTTCGAGTGGAACAAGGACACGGCGCCGCGCGTGGGCGAGGGCTATCCCGGTGTGGTGCCCCGTCCCGAGTGGTACGAGGCACTGGCCGCCGGTATCCCGGGCGTTCACTATCCGCTTCCCGAAGCCTGAGCCGATCGGAGTTCGACGGGCTCAGGTCAGCAGCTCGGCCACCCTGTGGTCGGCCATAGCGGCCTGAGCCCGTTGGATGACTGCCGTCCACAGCGCGATGGCGCGCTCGCTCGAGGAGTCGAGCGTCCCCACGGCGTACACAGGAATGATCCACCCGTACAGAACGCCCACTCGGTAGTCCTCGCACAGTTGCTCGAAGGAGTATCCCTCTACGCCGTGTGCGACCAGTTCGTCGTGGTACGCCCGCAGCAGTGATGTCTCGTTGGCGCGGCGCACGTCGGTGGCCAGGTTCTGGCTCACGAAGTACCCCACGTCGTAGGCGCCGCCACCCTTTGACGAAGCCTGGAAGTCGATGATCCGCACGCCATCGGCATCGCCCTCATCGGCGAAGAACAGGTTGTCGGCGCGGTAGTCGAAGTGCACCACCGTGTTGGGCATGGCGGCGAAACGGTCCAGCAGGTCCGGGGTGGCGTCGCCGAAACGGGCGATGAGGTCCTCGTGTTCCGCCTCGAGTGCGTGGGCGAACACCTGGCGGAAGCCGGGCAACGACGCGTTGTACACCTCCCGTGAGATCTTCATGCCCGCGTCGTTGATGGGTGGCATCCAGTCCAGGCGGTCCAGCGCGGGAGACTGCCAGAACCGGGCGTGCAGGCGCGCCAGGGCCACGAGCGCGGCGCGGGCGTCGGCCACCGACAGACCGGCAGCCTGGTCGCCTCCACGGAGGTGTCCGAGGTCCTCGAGCAGCAGGAGGTAGTCGCCGGCGGCATGGTCGGCGGCGACGCCGTACGCGTTGGGGACCACGTCGAGGTGCTGTGCGAGATCCTGGTAGAAGCGGGCCTCACGTTCGAACACGCGTGCGGGTGCCAGGAGTTGGCGCACGTGGGCGTCCTGCGTAGGGATCTTCGCCATCATGGTGGCTGGTCCCTCGCCGCCCGCGTACTCGACGCGCAGGCGGGTCACTTCGCCCATGAAGCCCACGCCCGCGGGAAGGGTCTCGGCCGACACCGACTGCACCGAGGTGGTGGCACTGAGAACGCCATGGGTGTGAAGGATGTCGTCGAGCCAGGCGGCCGTGATGGCACTGGCACTGGTGGGAACCGTCGTCATCCCGCCACTTTCTCACGCGCACCCGCCCAGTACCGTGTTCGAACGTGACCGGCGGCACACCAGCCGCGGTGGAAGGGGAACGAACGCCGATGCAACTCGATGGACGGGTGTGCGTGGTGACGGGTGCCGCTGGCGGTATGGGTCGTGCCATCGTCGAGACCCTGCTCGGACAGGGGGCGTCGGTGGTGGCCACCGATCTTTCGGCTGATCGTCTCGAGGAGATGGAGGCCTCCTTGCGATCCGATCACCTGGTGGTCCGTTCTGGCGACGTGGCTGACGAGGCCGACGTGGAGGCGGTCGTGGGGCTCGCCGTGACCACCTACGGTCGGCTCGACGCGGCGGTGAACGCTGCTGCCATCGAGTTCGAGAGGGTCCCTCTGCACGAACTCCCTACCGACGACTACGAGCGGATGATGGCGGTGAATGCGCGATCGATCTTTTTGTCGATGAAGTACGAGCTCGCCGCCATGTTGGCGTCACCGGACATCCCCGGACGCGACGGGCGCCGGGGGTCCATCGTGAACATCGCCTCCACGAACTCGTTCATTCCTCAGAACCATCAGGCGGCCTATACGGCCAGCAAGCACGCCGTGCTGGGTCTCACACGCAGCGCGGCGCTCGACTATGCCCGTCGGGGGATTCGGGTGAACGCCATCTGCCCTGGGGCCATCGACACACCGATGTTGCGCGAGGCAATGGCCCGCCGCGGGCGGTCTCCCGAGGAGGTCGCCTCCCGGCTGAGTCCGCTGGGCCGGTTCGGTGAGCCCGCCGAGATCGCCCAGGCCGCACTGTGGTTGTGCTCGGACGCATCCAGTTTCACCACCGGTCACGCCTTGGCCGTCGACGGCGGGATGCTCAGTTCATGACCCGGCCGGTCGATCTCAGTGGGCGCGTGGTCCTCGTCACGGGCGGCGCCCAAGGCATCGGGCGCGCCGTGGTCGTAGGGGCTGTCGAGGCGGGCGCCGAGGTGGTGGTGTGCGACCTGAACGGCACCGTGCGAGACCTCCCGGGGTTGGCCGTCGTGGCCGATGCGGCAGATCCCGAGGCCATGGAACACCTTGTCGCCGCGGCCGTCGAGCGCTTCGGGCGACTCGACGCCGTGGTCGCCAACGCTGGGGTGGCGGCCCCTGCCCCGCCCGATCTGCCCCTGCGCGATGTGGTCGAGTCCTTCGACGATCAGTGGCGCTCCATCGCCCGGGCGGCCTATGTCACGGGTCGCGCTGCTCTGCCGGCGTTGCGGCGCGCAGCGCACCAAACGGGTCGGGCCAGCGACGTGATCCTCGTGTCCACCGATCACGTGACCCCGCGTCCGGACTCGTCACCCAAGGTGGGGTGGCTCGATGGGTACGACGCCGCCAAGTGGGCTCTCGAGGGGTTGCGTCGCAACTGGGCCGCCACCCAACGACGAACCGACGACTTCGCCGGCATCCGGGTGAACACCATCGCCATGGGCGAGACCGACACGCCCATGCTGAGGGGGTTCCTCAGTGGTCGTGGCACCACCGAGGCCGAGATCGATCGGTTGGCGCAGGGTTGGATGACCGCGAGCGACGTCGCAGAAGTGTTCCTGTGGTTGCTGGCTGATCCGGATCCCGACCGGACCGACACAGCGATCGGTCTGTGGCCCGGTCACGAACGACGTCTCGACAATCGGTTGCCTCCCTTGTTCCCGCTCGGCTGAAATTGATCAGTGGGTGAGTTCTGGCGCTAGCGCACCCACTATGGTGAGAAGGGCCGAGTGGGGGGTACCTGAGCGGCCGTGTGATGTTCGTTCAGCAGCGAAGGGCTGCCGTACTAGCGAAGGGGAGTCGATGCCCACTCAAGTCCCGGTGTCCGAAGGGGTCTTCACCTGGCCCTCCGACCAACCGCGTCTCATCGGAAGTCGTTGCCTCACGTGCGGCAACCACATGTTCCCCGTGCAGTCCGGTTGCCCCAAGTGCACCGGCACCGACACCGAGACCGTCGAACTGGAGTCGAGGGGAAAGCTGTGGACATGGACCGTCCAGGGCTTTCCGCCCAAGGCGCCTCCCTACCTGGGTGACGCCGATCCCAAGACCTTCACGGCATTTGGTGTCGGCTACGTGGAGCTTCCCGGCCAGGTGAAGGTGGAGGCCCGCCTCACCGAGGCCGACCCGGCGAAGTTGCACATCGGTATGGAGATGGAGATGGTGATCATCCCCCTCACCACCGACGCCAATGGCAATGAGGTCGTCACGTTCGCGTTTCGTCCGGTCGACGCCTGAGCCGACCTGTCCCTGTCCGTCAACGTTCAACAGTCCAACAGTTCTTCGCAGGAGGTAGGTCGACATGTCAGATGAAGTCGCGATCGTCGGTATCGGAATGCACGAGTTCGGTCGCCACGACGGCGTCTCGGGTATGGATCAGGGCGTGATCGCTGTGCGTCGTGCACTGGTGGACGCCGGGTTGTCGTGGGAAGACATGCAGTTCGCCTTTGGTGGCTCGCAGGCCGCCGGTGCCGCTGACACCATGGTGTCGCACCTCGGTCTCACCGGGTTGCAGTTCATCAACGTCGCCAACGGCTGCGCCACGGGTGGTTCGGCGCTGTTCTCGGCGTACAACACCATTCGCTCCGGTGTGTTCGATCTCGGTATCGCCATCGGCTTCGACAAGCACGAGCGCGGCGCGTTCCGGGTGAACACCAAGGCCTCGGGCCTGGGCGACTGGTACGGCGCCACCGGTCTGGCGCTCACCACGCAGTTCTTCGGCATGAAGATCAACCGCTATATGCACGAGTACGGCATCTCTCAGTCCACCCTGGCCAAGGTGTCCGAGAAGGCATTCCGCAACGGCACCATGAACCCCATGGCCTGGCGCCGCAAGCCCATCTCCGAGCAGGAAGTGCTCGACTCGGCCATGCTGTCGTACCCGCTCACCCAGTACATGTTCTGCTCGCCCGGCGAGGGTGGCGTGGCCCTCATCCTGGCCCGTGCCGACAAGGCCAAGCAGTACACCGACACACCGATCTACCTGAAGGCCGCCGTGGTGCGCTCTCGTCGCTTCGGTAGTTTCGAGGTGCTGGCTCCATCCATTGCGCTCGAACACAACGCAGGCCCCACCGTCGATGCCTCCAAGGCCGCCTTCGAGATGGCCGGTATCGGCCCCGACGACGTCGACTTGGCGCAGCTGCAGGACACCGAGTCAGGTGCGGAAGTGATGCACATGGCCGAGAACGGGTTCTGCGAGCACGGTGAGCAGGAAGACATGATCCAGCGTGGCGACACCGAGATCGGTGGCCGCTTCCCGGTGAACACCGACGGAGGCTGCCTCGCCAACGGTGAACCTATCGGGGCCTCGGGTCTGCGTCAGGTGTACGAGAACGTCCTGCAGCTTCGTGGTGGAGCGGGCGACCGTCAGGTTCCCAACAATCCGAAGGTCGCTTACACCCATGTGTATGGAGCACCCGGCATCTCGGGTGTGACCATCCTGGCGAGGTGATCGTGCCATGGCTGTCCTGACCGCTGGGTTCGCCACCTCACGGGGTGACGACTGGGCTCTCATCGACGAGTTCGGCACCACCACATGGGCAGAACTCGATCAGCGCGTCAACCGCCTGGTCAACGCATGGCGGCAGCGTGGTGTCGGTAACGGCACCACGATCGCCGTGGTCATGGGCAACCGCCGTGAATGGTTCGAGGTCGCCTTGGGTGGTGCCCACGGTGGGGTCACCTACGTACCGGTGAACTGGCACTTCGTGGCCGACGAGTTGGCGTATCTGTTCGGCGACTCCGAGGCGGTGGCCGTGGTCGTCGATGAACGGTATGCCACGGCCGTCGCCACGGCCTTGAACGATCCCCGTGCCGCCACAGTGCACACCGTGATCGGTGTTGGTACCAGTGTGCCCGCCGAGTTGAAGGCCCATGCCGGGTATGTCGACTACGAGACCCTTCTGTCACAGGCCACGGCCGACGAGCCCGACGAGCAGCGTCTGGGCGGCCCGATGTTCTACACGTCGGGGACGACGGGTCGCCCCAAGGGTGTGCGTGGAGCACTGTCGGGCGGCGGGGAACTCACCCCCGACATCATGCAGTTGGTGGCAGCGGGTTTCGGCCAGATGATGCCGGTGCCCGGACGCACACTGCTGTGCGGTCCCTTCTACCACTCGGCGCAATGGGCGTTCAGTTTCCTGCCCATGATCGGTGGTTCGTCGGTGGTCATGCAGCACAAGTACGACTCGGCCGGTGTGCTCGAACTCATCGACCGTCATGGGGTCACCAACACGCATCTGGTTCCCACCCAGATGAAGCGCTTGGTCGACCTCTCCGACGAGGTGAAGGCGGGTTTCTCCGGCCAGTCGATGGTGGCGGTCTGGCACGGGGCCGCTCCTTGTCCACCGTCGGTGAAGCGAGCGCTCATCGAATGGTGGGGTCCGAAGATCACCGAGTACTACGGCTCCACCGAGGGATCGGTCATCTCCACCATCACCTCACAGGAGTGGCTCGACAAGGGCGGAAGCGTGGGTAAACCCCTTCCCACGTTCGACGTGTTGGTCATCGGCGACGACGACACCGAGGTGCCTCAGGGCGGCGAGGGCACGCTGTACTTCCGCAACAAGATGGGCATGTCGTTCAGTTATCACAACGATGCCGAAAAGACGGCCAAGGCACACCGCGAGCCCGGTGTGTTCACCACGGGCGACGTGGGCTATCTCGACGCCGACGGTTACCTGTGGTTGTCGGACCGACGCATCGACATGATCATCTCGGGCGGAGTCAACATCTACCCGGCCGAGATCGAGGGAGCCCTGGCAGCGCATCCGGCCGTGGCGGATGTGGCTGTGATCGGCGTGCCGAACGAGGAGTACGGCGAAGAGGTCAAGGCGATCGTGCAGGTGAGCGACAACGCTGTCGCCAGTGACGCCTTGGTGGCTGAACTCATTGCGCACTGCCGTGGCTTGCTGGCGGGCTACAAGTGTCCGAAATCGGTGGATTTCATCGCCGAGATCCCGCGCACCGGCACGGGCAAGATCCAGAAACAACCTCTGCGTGCTCCCTACTGGGAAGGCGTGCAGCGCAAGATCTGACCACGCAGTGGTCGAAAGGACTTCCATGGTCGCCGTCGACTACGCCCGGTGTTACCACCAGGGCATCAGGGTTCCTGACCTCGACACCGGTATGGCCGAGCTGGGTGCGGCGTTGGGTGTGACATGGTGCGAACCCCAAAAGCGCGAGCAGGCGGTGTGGCTCCCCGACGAGGGTGCCGTCAGCATCCCGTTGCGTTTCACCTACTCCGCCGAAGGTCCCCAGCACCTGGAACTGCTCGAGGGGGCGCCGGGTTCCATCTGGGACGGTCGTACGCAACCCGGACTGCATCACGTGGGGCTGTGGTCCGATGACGTGGCAGGGGAGACGCAGTCGCTGGTGGACCGCGGCTGGACCTTGTTGATGGCGCAACAACCACCCGAGAAGGGCTACGGAGCCTTCACCTACGTGCAGCCGCCCAGCGGCCTCATCGTGGAGTTGGTGTGGAGTGCTGTGAAGCCGATGTTCGACCGCTGGTTCGCCGGCGGGCCACTGGGCTGAGGGCGGCTACAGTCTCGCCATGGCGACGATCCTGGCTCACCTGAAAGTCAAGCAAGGGGCCGAGGCCCAGTTCGAGGCCATCGCTCGCGAACTCTACCGGAACACCCACGCCCTAGAAGAGGGTGTGTTGCGCTACGAGTACTGGCGGGGAGCCGAACCAGGCACCTACTACACGCTGCTGTCGTTCCGCGACTTCCCCACCTTCATCGTGCACCAGACCAGCGATCACCACGAGACGGCCTCGCCGCAGTTGGGGTCTGTGCTGGCCGGTCTTCGACTCGAGTGGCTGGACCCGGTACCCGAGGCCAGTCCACTCCCGCCGACACGTTCGGGCGAGGTGCCGGCCGACGCCGATGAACTCAGCCGCACGTATGCCGAGCGTTACGCGGCGCAGATCGCCTCGTGGTGGGGCGGCGTCGCCTGACGCCAGAGAAGTGACCTTCACGTTCACGACAAGGGGGAAGTGACATGACTGCAACTGAGGCCGACCTGGAAGCCAACGGGGGAGCGACGCCGTGGTTCCTGAAGGGGAACTACGCGCCGGTCCTCGACGAGATCACCGCACACGATCTTCCGGTCACTGGGGCGATTCCGACAGCATTGTCGGGGCGCTACCTGCGCAATGGATCCAACCCGCAGACGGGGAGCGCGGGCCACTGGTTCTTCGGCGACGGGATGATCCACGGCGTGCGTCTCGAGGGTGGCCGTGCAGCGTGGTACCGGAACCGTTATGTGCGGACCACGAAGTTCGAACGTGGCCTCGACGCCATGGACCCCGATGCCATGTTCGATCCCACGGCAAGTGCCGCCAACACCCATGTGCTGGCCCATGCGGGCAAGATCTGGGCCCTCGAGGAAGGCCACTTCCCGTATCAGTTGTCACCCGAACTCGACACCTTGGGGTGCGTCGACTTCGACGGTCGTCTCACCACGGCTTTCACCGCTCACCCGAAGCTCTGCCCCGAGACCGGCGAGTTGCACTTCTTCGGCTATTCGCCGCTGCCGCCGTACCTCACCTACCACGTGCTCGACGCCTCGGGGGCGCTGGTGCATTCGGCGCCCATCACCGTGCCGAAGGGCACCATGATGCATGACTTCATGATCACCAGGGACCATGCCATCTTCATGGACCTGCCGGTGGTGTTCGACCTCGACAACATGGCGTCGGGTGCACCCATCAAGTGGGACGACCACTACGGAGCTCGAATCGGCATCCTGCCCCGTGGAGGCACTGACGCCGATGTGCGGTGGTTCGAGGTGGACCCCTGTTACGTGTTCCATCCCCTCAATGCGTTCGTGCAGGGCGACACGGTGGTGTGCGACGTCGGTCGCCACGCCTCGATGTGGCGCAACTCCATGGACGACTTCGACCCGTGTTTCCTTCATCGGTGGACGTTCGACCTGGCCACGGGCAAGGTGACCGAGCAACAACTCGACGATGTCGCTCATGCCTTTCCGCGTGTCGACGAGCGACTGGTCGGATTGCCTCACCGCTACGGATGGGCGGCTGGGCCCCGAGGGGGCGGCGAGACGCTGGGCGACCCCGGTGTGCTCATCAAGTACGACGTCCAGGCAGGCACGTCGACCATCCACGACTTCGGCCCGTTCGGCTACCCCGGAGAGTTCGTGTTCGTGCCCGAGTCCGACACCAGTGGTGAGGACGAGGGCTGGGCAGTAGGCATCGTGTACGACCGGGCGCGTGACACCTCCGATCTGGTGATCCTCGACGCTCAGGACATGGCTGCCGATCCGGTCGCCACCGTGCACCTGCCTCGCCGTGTGCCGTTCGGCTTCCACGGTTCCTGGGTCGACGACAGCGCCCTGTGATCGAGTGAGGGCAGACCCTCAGTTCAGCAGGCGCACTGGGTCGCTGCCGTCCCAGTCGGCGGCGGCAGTGGCGACCCGCTCGTAGAACCCCAGCAAACGGTCCGACGGTTCGTACATCTCCACGAGGTGACCCAACTCGGGCGCGTGCGCGAAGGCGAACTCTTGACCCGCGCCGGTGTGGGCCCACAGTACTTCCGTCCAACCGCGCTGCGAGCACCCGGCGAGTGCATCGTGGAGGCTGGGCACCATGAAGGCCATGTGATGTACGCCGCTTCCGGGGGTCACCAGTGCCGGGGTGTGTTCCTGGACCAGTTCGACCATGACATCGCCCCATTGGCCGTAGGCCGACGAGTGGTCGAAAGGGGCCTCTTGTCCGCGTACACGTGATGCAGTGACCGGGATGTGGCGCATCACGAAGAATGGTCCGGCTCCGGTGCGCTCGCTGAAGCGTGCCGCCGCCGTCACCACGTCGTCGACGGGATAGGCGATCTGCACAGGACGCTTGAACGGCGATGTTGTCACGGGCACTCCTCGGCTGTCACGGCGACACTAGGTTGCGGCCATGGATGTGCATGACCGATTGGCGATCGTCGACCTGACCCATGCCTACTGCTGGGCGCTCGACACCCATCAGTGGGATGACCTGCGCCAGGTCTTTCTTCCCGACGCCCACGCGGTGCTGGGTGGGTCGGATCTGCTGGGTATCGATGCCATCATCGCTCGGGTGCAGTTGGCGCTCACGCCACTGGACGACTCGCAACACATGGTCTCCACTCATCAGATAAGCGTGGATGGTGATCGCGCCACCTCGCGTTGCTACCTGCACGCCCAGCATGTTCGCCATGGTGCCGTAGGTGGCTCGAACTACATCGTGGCCGGTCGGTACGAGGACAACCTGGTTCGGACCACCGAGGGGTGGCGTATCGCTGATCGCTCCCTGATCGTGATGTGGACCGAGGGCAACGTCGAGGTGGTGCGACCTCGCTCCTGACCACGTCGGCATGACGTCAACCGGCAAGGGCCCCGGCGTCGACGGCGATCACGTCCCCGGTGACCCATGCCGCCAGGTCGCTGACGAGGAACAGCACGACGCGTGCGACGTCGTCAGGTTGGCCGGCGCGGCCCAGCAGTGTCTTGGACATGCGCGCTCCCACGTCCAGACCCGCAGCGGCCAGGGGGGCCAGTTGGTCTTGCACGCCGGGGGTGTCGATGACGCCCGGGGCGACACCCACCACTCGGATGTCACGGCCTCCCAACTCGATGGCGAGATT
Source organism: uncultured Ilumatobacteraceae bacterium (assembly GCA_964393535.1). Classification (GTDB taxonomy): domain Bacteria; phylum Actinomycetota; class Acidimicrobiia; order Acidimicrobiales; family Ilumatobacteraceae; genus CAYMUC01. The sequence continues at coordinate 25,799 of CAYMUC010000014.1, forward strand.
CTTGGTGAGACCGACCACGGCGTGCTTCGACGCCACGTAGGCGCTGATGCCCACGGCGGCTCGGAATCCGGCGGTGGAGGCGAGATTCACGATGACCCCACCAGCCTGCATGCGGTGTGCCGCCTCGCGCGACCCGGCGAAGGTGCCTCGTAGGTTCACCTGCATCATCCGGTCGATGAAGGCGTCGGTGACGTCGACGGCAGGACCGGTGGTGGGGTAGATCCCGGCATTGTTGATCCAGAAGTCCAGACCTCCAAGTTCTGAGACGCACTGATCGGCCACCGCGGCGAGGGTGGCCGAATCGGCCACGTCGACCCTGGCGGCCGTCACCCGTCCGGCCCCACGTGAGGACACCTCCGAGGCCCAGGCCTGTGCAGCATCGAGGTCGAGATCAGCGGCGACGACGTCGGCACCGGCCTCGGCGAGGCGGGCGACGATGGCGGCACCTATCCCTCGTGCTCCACCGGTGACCACGCCGCGGCGTCCGGCGAGCGACAGCAGATCGGTCAGGGGGCGCGAACTGTGATCGGGGATCATGGGGGACTCCTTCGAGTGTGAGTGAGGGGACCTAGTGCCGCCGACGGACGCCGATGTGTAGGCGCTCCAGCGAGCGGAGACAGAAGTTCTTCTGATGAGCGAAGTCGTTGGCGCCTTCTTCGAACCACAGGTGTTCCACCCTGTCCACCAGGGCGCGGAACCCGATGATCAGCTCGCGTCGGGCCAGTGGTGCACCCAGGCAGTGGTGGGTGCCGAAACCGAACGCCAAGTGCGACCGGAGGTTCTCGCGATCCAGATCGGGTTCGGCCGGGCAGTCGAACTGCTCGGGGTCGCGATTGGCCGCTGCATAGCGCACGTTCACGATGGACCCGGCGGGGATGGTGACACCGTGCAGGGTCACATCGACCGCCGTCGAGCGGAACAGGCCTTGGACCGGTCCCTCGAGGCGAAGCACTTCCTCGGCCAGAAGCGGGACGTACGTGTCGGGATCACTGCAGACCTGGTCCCACACATGCGGATGTTCGATGAGGATCCGCACACCAGCGGACAGCGCGTTGGTGGTGGTCTCCGAACCTCCCACGAAGGTGACGGCCATCATCTCGGCGTGCAACTCCTCGTCGGTGA
>CAYMUC010000014.1:26930-39421 GCA_964393535.1 uncultured Ilumatobacteraceae bacterium
GTTCACGAGGTCCGACAGCAGCGTGTCGTCTGGTTCCTGCCGGAGGCGCTCGAAGATGGGCTGGAAGTAGTGCTGAGCAGCGATCTCCATCTCGGTGGACCAGATCGCCTCCTCCTCGGTCTGCATCATCCCGAGGCGCTGTACCCAGGCGTCTGTCCAGGCCTTGATCTGCCAGATGTCCTCTTCAGGAGCACCCATCTGCCGGCCGATCACGATGAGGGGCAGAGGTACCGCGAAGGCGGTCACCCACTCGCACCGGCCGTCCTCGATGAATCCGTCGATGAGTCGGTGAGCGAGTTCCTCGATGAACGGGTCGAGTTCTTTGATCTTCGATGGCCGGAAAGCGTGGTTGAAAAGACCGCGCATCTCGCGGTGTTCGGGATCGTCGCGCCCCGCCAACGTGGGGGCCGGGACCCACCCCTTCTCCTCGTACAACTTCCGCAGCATTTCTGAACGCGGATCGACACGTCCCCGGCGACGACCGCTGGGGAACCGTTCGGTGTCGTTCAGCACCATACGAACGTCCTCGTATCGAGTGATCACGTACATGCCAGTACGCGGGTCCCGCCACACCGGGGCCTGCTCTCGCAGGACGGTGTAGGCGTCGTAGGGGCAGTCGTTGATCGAGGGATCGAAGAAGTTCACGCGGTCGAGATCCATGAGACGCTCCTCGGGTCAGTGCCAGCGGACGGGAAGGGTCTTGCGTCCCCACAGGAACGGCGACGGCACTCTCGTGGTCGGGCCGTCGAGGCGCAGTCCGGGCAGACGCGCCACGAGTTCTTCGAGCGCCACTCGTGCCGTCAGGCGCGCCAGTGGTGCGCCCAGACAGTGGTGGATGCCCCAGGAGAACGAGTAGTGCCGTCGCGTCTCCATGAGGGGCCGATCCATGACGAATTCGTCGGCCCGATCGAAGCGTGCCGGATCTCGATTGGCCGAGGCGTACAGCACCATGATCTTGTCGCCCGCAGGGATGGTGACATCGGCCAACATCTGGTCGGTCTCACTGGTGCGACACAATCCCAGGACCGGGGGGTCGTATCGAAGGCTCTCCTCCACGGCCTGGGGGATCAGATGCGGTTCACGTACCAGTCGCTCCCATCGCTGCTCTGGCTGCTCGAGCAGGCGCCACACACAGTTCGTGATCAGCGAGGTGGTGGTCTCGTGGCCAGCGATCAACAACTGGTTCACCATGTTCACCACCTCCGGCAGAGGCATGCGACCCTCGTCGGAGTAGTCCGCCACGGCGAGATGGCTCAGCAAGCCATCGGGTACAGCCTCCCCGGCGTCGGCCAACTGGCGACGGCGTTGCACCTCGGCCGTGGTGAATGCCATCAGGTCGCGGCGAGCGGTGCCCGCCGTACCGGCATAGGCCATGGACGTGACCAGTTCGTCGGCCCAGTGGAGAAACTGCTCGCGGTCGGCGAGGTCGATGCCCATGATGGCGCAGAAACTCGTGACCGGAAGGGGAAGCGCCACGGTGGAGTACAGATCGGCCGACCCGAGTGGCGCGATGCGTTCCACATGCTCCACCGCCACCTGCCTGACGGCGGACTCCAGCGATGCAACGGCCTGGGGCAGGAACCATGCCCGGGCGAAGTTGCGTCGCCGGGTGTGCTCGGGCGGATCGTCATGCTGCATGTCACCCTTGCCGGCGGTGCTGTCGGCGATGCCAGGGCCCTTGGTGTTCGACCACGTGGCGTGGTTCAGCAGCACCTGATGCACCTCGGAGGCTCGTGACACCGAGTACAACGGTCGACCGAGGTTGTCGCTTCGATGCACCGGACACTCGGCGCGCAGGCGGGCGTAGGCCCCCGCTGGGTCGTCCATCACCTCGGGGTGCGTGGGCGAGTAGTCGATCATGTGACCATCTTCACCACCCGAGGGGGTCCTTGGACGATGCGGAGCGTTCCGAACCGGACCTTTCCGACCATGGTCCTGTGGGGCGCCCTGGGGTAGAACCGAACCATGAGCACCGATTTCGACTCTCTCCGGCCCGTGGGCACCGACGACTACGTGGCGATTTCCCGCCTGATCCATCGCTACGCCGATGCCGTGGTGCATCGCCGCGGAGACCTGTGGAGCAGTTGCTGGGCCCACGACGCCGTCTGGGACCTCGGCCGTGGCCGCCAGGTGGAGGGTCGCGAGGCGATCACACAACTGTGGTACTCGGCGATGCAGGGCATGGCGTCGGTGGTGCAGACCGTGCAGAACGGCGAGGCCTGGGTGGCCGCCGACGATCCCGATCAGGCTCACCCATCCCGGGCGGTGGGCCGGTGGTACATCAGCGAGCGCTACCGGCGATCCGACGACACACGCGGCATCCTGTTGGCGCACTACGACGACCAGTACGTGAAGCGTGACGGCCAGTGGCTCCTGGCCGGGCGCATCCTGGCACCGCACTACATGGGGGCGCCTGATCTGTCGGGAGAGTTCCTGAACAGCAAGGACGCGTTGAACGCCCGCGGGGTGCCCGCCGACGTGTGAGTCACGGTGACGCATGTCACGTGTGAATTATTTGGCTGGACAATTTCCCCTTTGCTAGGGAAGAGGGGCTGGACACATCCAGCCTCGTGAACCTCCCAGGGGGAAATGCATCTCATGACTCTGACCAAGCACGGACGCGCACGGCGTCTGCTCGGTGTGGCCGCAGGGCTCACACTCGTAGCGGCCGCCTGTGGCAACGACGATGGCGGCGACTCGACGCCGGCCACCACGGCAGCACCGGCCACCACGGCGGCTCCGGCCACCACGGCGGCTCCCGCCGACGGTGGCGACGAAGGCGGCGAGGGTGCCGCTGGTTGCCCCGAAATCGACGAGTCGATCGACGCCACCGAGGGTAAGGGCGCTGGTCGCTTCATGTCCGACCTGGCCTGCGCACTTGCCAACCCACTGGCCGCCGCTGGTGAGCCGATCGTGGTGGGCTGGCAGAACCTCGAGGGTGACCCCAACGGGTCGTTCCCCGAGTTCACGATCATGGGCGAGGCCCTGGTCGAGTTCATCAACGCCGAGATGGGTGGTCTTGGCGCTGACATTCAGAACGGCGTGCCGGGTCGGCCGATCCAGCTCGAGGTGTGCAAGATGGCGGTGTCGCCCGACGACTCGCAGCGCTGCGCAAACGAGCTCATCTCCAAGGGTGCCGACGTCGTCGTGTCGACGCTGAACTTCTTCGGCAACCACTTCCCGGTCTACAACGCCGCCGGCGTGCCCGTCGTGGTCATCACGCCGCTGACCATTGCCGACTTCACCGCCCCCGGCGTGTTCGCCGTGGGTGGCGGCGGTGGCTGCCTCGGTGTGCACACCGGTCTGGTGGAGTTCGTGACCACCGACATCGGCGGCAAGCGCATCGGAGTGCCGTGGGCCGATACGCCCCCAGGCGTGGTCTGCTACAACGACCTCGAGAAGAAGCCCCTCGAGGTGCTGCAGGGCAAGGAGCCAGGCTCGTCGGCTCGCGCAGGAAGCATTCCCGATCTCGAGTTCATCGGTGTTCCCGTGAAGCCCGCCACGCCCGACGTGTCGCCGGTGGTCGCTCAGGTGCTCGGGTTCAACCCCGACTCGATCATCTTCTCGGCTCAGGGTGCCGACTGCTGGAACATGGTGGATGGCCTGGGTCGCGCCGGTTGGAGCAACGACGAGATTCCGCTGGTGCTGTCTGCTGCCTGCATCGACTTCGATGCCATGGCCGCTGCTGGCGACCTCGCCAAGGGCATCTACTTCGTGGGCGCCGCGGGTGCGGTGCTGAACCCGCTCGACTCGATCGAGAACCCCCGTGACCGTGCCGAGGCCGAGTTCTACCAGACCAAGCCGGCCGAGTACGGCGTGCCCGATGCCGAGTCCCGCAAGGGCTTCGCCACTCAGGCTGCCTCGGGACTCATGACCATGTGGCGTCTGGCCTCCCAGATCGCCGTGTCGGGCGAGGAAGTCACTGGTGAGACCATCGCCAATGCCTTCGCGGCCACCGATGGCGACCACAGCTTCGGCGGTACGCCGTTGTCGTGCGCTACCGCACCGGCCCCGTACGTGGCCGTGTGCAACGCCACCGTCACCGCCAACCAGTGGGATGGCACGCAGCTCAACCCGGTTCGTCCCCGCTTCAGCGGTCTGGACCTGGTGGCTGGTACGGCTCTGAAGCCTGCCGGCTGATCACTCATCACGGCGGCCCTGCCGCCGCGTGACGATGACGACCCCGGACCGATGTGCAAGCGTCGGCCCGGGGTCGTTCGCGTCTGGCGAAAAGTTGTCGAGAGGTGTGTCGTCTGACACACGCACCGTGTTGCGGGCGTGACACACTTCACAGGTGACTGGGTGGTCCAGTCACGTGTCTTAGGGGGAAAACCTTGACGATGACGACCTCAACACGGTCGCGGACCAGGCGAGTGGTCGGGTTGCTGTGCGGCCTGACACTCGTTGCCGCGGCATGTGGTAACGACGACGGCGGCGACGCCACACCGGCCACCACGGCGGCTCCGGCCACCACAGCGGCTCCGGCCACCACAGCGGCTCCCGACGATGGCGGGGGCGACGAGGGCGGTGGCAGCGCTGGCTGCCCCGAGATCGACTCGTCGATCGATGCCGAGGAGGGCAACGGTGCGGGTCGGTTCGTCTCCGATGTCTCCTGCGCCCTTGCCAATCCGTTGGCGGCCGAGGGCGAGCCGATCGTGGTGGGCTGGCAGAACCTCGAGGGTGACCCCAATGGGTCGTTCCCTGAGTTCACCTTCATGGGTGAGGGCTTGGTGGAGTTCATCAACGCCGAACTCGGTGGTCTGGGTGCCGATATCCAGAACGGCGTGCCGGGTCGGCCGATCAAGCTCGAGGTGTGCAAGATGGCGGTGTCGCCCGACGACTCGCAGCGCTGCGCCAACGAACTCATCTCGAAGGATGTCGAGATGGTGATCTCGACACTGAACTTCTTCGGTAACCACTACCCGATCTACAACGCAGCCGGCGTTCCCGTGGTGACCATCACCCCGCTGACCATCGCCGACTTCACCTCACCGGGCGTGTACTCGATCGGTGGCGGCGGTGGCTGCCTCGGCGTTCACACCGGTCTGGTCGAGTTCGCCACCAACGATCTCGGTGGCAAGCGCATCGGTGTGCCGTGGGCCGACACGCCCCCAGGCGTGGTCTGTTACAACGACCTGGAGAAGAAGCCCCTCGAGGTGTTGCAGGGCAAGGAGCCAGGCGAGTCCGAGCGTGCGGGAACGGTGCCTGATCTCGAGTTCATCGGTGTGCCGATCAAGCCTGCGACGCCCGACGTGTCGCCAGTGGTGGCTCAGGTGCTCGGCTTCAACCCCGACACGATCATCTTCTCGGCTCAGGGTGCTGACTGCTGGAACATGGTCGACGGCTTGGGTCGCGCTGGCTGGAGCAACGACGAGATCCCGTTGGTGCTCTCGGGTGCCTGCCTCGACCAGGAAGCCGCCAAGGCTGCTGGTGACCTCGCCGATGGCATCTACTTCGTGGGTGCTGCCGGTGCGGTGCTGAATCCGCTGGACTCCATCGAGAACCCGCGCGACCGCTTCGAGGCCGAGGTCTACCAGACCAAGCCCGTGGAGTACGGCGTGCCAGCCGCTGAAGTCCCCAAGGGCTTCGCCACCCAGGCTGCCTCGGGTCTGCTGACCATCTGGCGTCTCGCCTCGGCCATCGCGGTGGCCGGCGGAGAGGTGACCGGCGAGTCCATCGGTGCGGCACTCGCCACATCCGAGAACGAGCATTCCTTCGGCGGTACTCCCATCTCGTGCGCCACGGCTCCGGCCCCGTACGTGGCGGTGTGTAACGCCATCGTGAGCGCCAACCAGTGGAACGCCGAGACGCAGGTGCTCGAGCCCGTGAAGCGTCGCTTCAGCGGCCTCGGTCTCGTGGCCGGGACGGCTCTCAAGCCCGCTGGCTGATCTCGACGATCACCACGCTTTTCTGATCGGAGCCCCGGTTCGTCCCCTGATGGGGATGGGCCGGGGCTCCGTCGCGTTCCGTGGTCCGAACAGCGTCCAGATTGCCGCTGAAGCGTCAACAATTAATGGACCAATCAATTTCGACGTGACATAATGCACACCGGTACGGCGACCCGCCGACCGCCACGAGGGGGGAGACGTTCGGGTGTTTGGGTCGTGCGCTGTGCGCATGCTCGACAACTGGCGTACCTAGCCCGTGTGGGTCCACTGCTACACCGACTGATCAGCGGCTCGATCGCGGAGGTTCGATGCGCGACATCATCTTCTTCTTATTGCTAGGCCTCGGCCTGGGATCGCTCTATGCGATGCTGGGCTCGGGGATCGTGATCGTGTACCGAGGGTCGGGCGTGATCAACTTCGCCTACGGGGCCATGGCCATGTACGGCGTGTTCACCTTCGACGAGGCCCGGCGCAACGGCAAGATCCAACTGCCATGGGTCGACATCTTGCCGACCCATGCGGTGAACCTTCCGGTCACCATCAAGTTGGGCGATAGTGGCGTCAACCTCGTGTTGGCCTTGCTGATCGCTCTCGTGATGGCGGTGGGTATAGGCCTGCTGGCCCACGTGCTGGTGTTCCGCCCACTGCGGAACGCTGCACCCCTGGGCAAGGTGGTCGGTTCGGTGGGCATGATGCTCTACCTGCAGGGCGTGGCGCAGCTGCACTTCGGTGGCAGCGGTCGTCAGCCCGAGAGCGTCACGCAGGACGGCGTGCTGAAGAACTTCCTCGGCCTCGGCAAGGCGTACCCCATCGGTGCGCTGTGGGCCATTGCGATCTCGATCGTGCTCGGTGTGGGTCTGTGGGCGTTCTTCCAGTTCACCCGCTTCGGTCTCGCCACCCGTGCTGCTGCCGGTAATGAGAAGGGTGCAGTGCTTCTGGGCTACTCACCGCAGCGACTGGCGCTTCTCAACTGGGTCATCGCCTCGGTGCTGGCCACCGTGGCCGCCATTGCGGTGGGTCCCATCCAGGGGTCACTCACGCCCATCGGTCTGTCGGCCCTGGTGGTGGTGGCCCTCGGTGCCGCCCTCATCGGCGGACTGAAGTCCATCTTGGCCGCCACCTGGGGCGGTCTGCTCATCGGTGCCGTGCAGTCGCTGCTCGGCTTCTGGGCCTCGCAGTCGTGGTTCCCCACCTTCCTGCGGTCCGGTGTTCGCGAAGTGGTGCCTCTCGTGGTCATCGCCGTGGTGCTGTTCGCCCGAGGGAAGAAGTTGCCCATCCGTGGCACGGTCGAGGAGCGGCGCCTACCGCTGTCGCCCTACCCGTTGCGTCTGAAGCAGCACCTGGTGGTGTGGGGCATCATCGTGGTGGCGGCCGCGTTCATCTTCGAAGATGCCGGTCCCCGCACCGTGTTCGTGTTCGCCCTCACCACCTCGCTGATCGCCTCGACGATCATGCTGTCGATGGTGGTGCTCACAGGCTATGTGGGTCAGATCTCGCTGGCGCAGATGTCCCTCGCCGGTGTGGCGGCGTTCATCATGTCCCGAATGATGTCGGATGGGTCCACCACCATCACCAACCCGTTCCCCGTGAGTGGACCCGGGTTGCCGTGGTACATCTCGGCCATCATCGGTGTGCTGGCCGCCATCGTGGTCGGTGTGCTGCTGGGGCTTCCTGCGGTGCGTATCCGCGGTGTGCAGTTGGCGGTGGTCACCATCGCTGCAGCCATCTCGCTGCTCACACTGTTCTTCGAGAACGCATCCCTCACCGCCCTCACTGCCGGCGCTCCTGCCAACGTACGGCCGGCGAGTTTCTTCGGGATCGACATGAACTCGCTGGGAGACAAGGGACGAAACGACCGGCCGGCGTTCACGATCTTCGTGTTCATCGTGTTCGCCTTGGCGGCGTTGGCGGTGGCAAACCTGCGCCGTAACAACACGGGTCGACGCTTCCTGGCCGTTCGGGCCAACGAGCGGGCTGCAGCGGCCGCTGGTATCAACGTCACCCGCACGAAGCTGCTGGCCTTCGGCATCGCCGCCGGTCTGGCCGGCGTGGGCGGTGTGATGCTGGGCTTCAAGCAGATCGACGTGTCCTCGGCGAACTTCGTGTACCAGGCCTCACTGGTGTACCTGGCCTTCGCCTACCTCGGCGGCATCACCTCCATCAACGGTGCCGTGATGGGAGGCATGCTGGCCCCGTCCGGCGTCATCGTGGTGGTGTCCAACTACTTCATGCACGGACTGTCCATCGACAAGTACGTGACCGTGGTCGGCGGCGCTTCGCTGGTGCTCACAGCGGCCATCCATCCCGAAGGCATCGCACCATTCTTCCAGCCCATCTTCCGGTACTTCGGCTCGTGGTTGAGACGAGCTCGAGGTGCCGAATGGGCGCAGGTCGGCCGACGCCTTGGCCCCACTGCGCTGGTGGGTCTGGTGTTCGGAATCCTGGTGTGGCCGGTGCGAGTCCCCGACGCCTACAGCTGGTTCTGGATGCCGCTCCTCGGTGTCTATCTGTCCCTTGTGGTACGAGTGCTGGGCATGCGCATCTACCACGGCATTCGGGGAACCGGAGGTGGCCACGGAGCTCCCGGCGGACATGCGCCGGCAGCGCCGGCTGCGGCAGCGACCAAGACTCCTGCGGAGGTGCACTGAGATGGCATTGCTCGAGAGCAAAGGACTCACCGTCCGGTACGGCGGTCTCGCCGCCAACGCTGATGTCGATCTGAAGGTCGAGACCGGCCAACTGGTGGGGCTGATCGGCCCGAACGGGGCTGGCAAGACGACGTTCATCGACGCCATCACCGGCTTCACCGCCATCTCATCGGGAGGCGTCACCTTCGATGGTCACGACCTCGACGGGGTCACTCCCGACGAGCGTGCCCGCCTGGGACTCACGCGTACCTTCCAGTCGTTGGAACTGTTCGAGGACCTCACGGTTCGCGAGAACCTGTTGGTCGCCGCTGAGCGTCCCACCTGGTGGTCGTTCCTCCTCGACCTGCTGAAGGTGCGCCGTCCGACGGCCGCCTGGCAGGCCCAGGTCGACGATGCCTTGTCGTCGCTGGGGTTGGGCGATATCGGCGACGTGCTTCCCAGTGACCTGTCCCATGGCCAGCGAAAGTTGGTCGGTGTGGCCCGGGCGTTGGCGGCCAAGCCGAAACTGCTGCTGCTCGACGAGCCGGCAGCCGGTCTCGACACCGCCGAGAGCCAGTTGCTGGGCGCACACCTTCGAGACTTCTTGAAGGGTGGCACCAGCATCTTCCTCATCGACCACGACATGGGCCTCGTGCTCAACGTGTGCGACTACATCTACGTGTTGGACTTCGGCCGCATCATCGCCGAAGGCACTCCGGCACAGATCCGTACCGACCCCGCCGTCGTGGCCGCCTACCTGGGTGAGTCGGCGGGCGAAATGCAGGCCCAGGCCGCCACCACGTTGGCAGCCACTCGGCATGCCGAATCGGCTGCGGCCGAGGAAGGGGAGTGACATGTCCACGGAACGACTGATCTCCATCGAGGGTCTTCACACCGGTTACGGGGGCATCCCCGTCGTCCGGGATCTCGACCTCCATGTGGGCCCGGGAGAGGTGGTGGCGTTGCTGGGACCCAACGGTGCCGGCAAGACGACCACCCTGCTCACCATCAGCGGACTACTGCAACCCATCGAGGGAACGGTGACCGTGCTGGGCGAGTCCATCGCTGGAGTGCCGCCGTACCAGGTGGCCCAACGCGGGCTCGCCCACGTGGCCGAGGACCGGTCGCTGTTCTTCGACCTCACCGTCTACGAAAACATCCGTCTGGGTCTGGCGGGCACCCGCAGCGAGCGAACGGTTGCGTTCGACCGCGCCATGGAGTTGTTCCCGGCGCTGAAGCCGCTCACCAAGCGTCTGGCAGGTCTGCTGTCAGGTGGTGAGCAGCAGATGCTGGCTATGGCACGCGCCCTGGTGTCGGGTCCCAAGGTGCTCTTGGTCGACGAGATGAGCCTGGGTCTGGCACCCATCATCGTGGAGCGCCTGCTGCCCATCGTGCGTCAGATCGCCGATGACACCGGTTGCGGTGTGTTGGTGGTGGAGCAGCACGTGCATATGGCACTCGAGGTGGCCGACCGTGGCTACGTGTTGAACCACGGCCAACTCATGATGCAGGGCACGGCAGCGGAGTTGAAGGCGAATCGCGAGTTGCTCGAGTCGAGCTACCTCGGCGACGCCGCCATGCACTGATCAGCCAGAACGCGAAAGGGGGGTACCGACCACTGGTCGATACCCCCCTTCGTACGTTTTCAGGTGGACAAGTCAGGAAGCGCCCGGCTCCCGATTCGGTTCACGACTCCACAACACGTCGAAATCGCGCTCGATATCGAGCACCTGATACGCCCGTCCCATACCGACACAGAAGCCGATGGTCACCGTGAGTTCCAGGAGTTCGGTGTCGCTGTAGTGCTCGCGTAGGCGTCCCCACAGCTCGTCGTCCACGGCGGTGTGGTCGATGGCAAACCGCTCGGCGTACTCGGCGGCAAGCCGCTCACGATCGGTGAAGCCGGGGCGGTCGTGGTATTGATTGACGTGCTGGTACAGCTCGTCGGAGAGTCCTTGCTGCATCGCCGATGCAGCGCGTGTGTTCAGTCAAACGACGCACTGGTTCAGCTGTGCGATCCGCATCCGCGCTACTTCGCGCTCGCGAATCGACAAGCTGGACTCCTCGTACACCGCTTTTGACATCGCCCGCATGCCCAACCCCAGATGGGGGGCCAGTTGCCAGATGCGATGCGCCTCGAGACCTTCACCGTCGGGAACCTCTACACGTGCCATACCCCGACAGTAGTGTGTGCCGTCCGTCACGATGGCGTCCTAGGGGGTTCTTGCAGCATGAACGTCGAGCGTTGGATCACCGACACCCGTCCCAGCAACCGGTTCGTGTACTACACGCGCGCCAACGCCGATGAGGTGGGTCCTGAACCCTTCAGCCCACTGGGGTGGAGCCTGGGCTGGGGTGTGGGCTGCATTCCGGGTACGGCTGCCGGGTTCGTCGATTTCGGTGCCGTGCGGTGGGACGAGTTCGATGTCGATCCCCCCGAGGTGTTCGGCAACTGGGGCGGCTACTTCTACAACCAGTTGTCGTTGCCTCGTGTCATGGGGGCACGTATGCCGGGTGCATCGCCGCAGGCCATCGATCAGGCTTACTTCGGCGACCAACCCGGAGTGCCGCCCTACGAGGCGCATCCCGCCGACGAGGACGAAGCACAGTCGGCCATCCTCGCCGAGCGCATGGGATGGGCCATGACCACCGAGGGCTACCCGTTGATGGAGCAGGAGGCCAGTCGGGCGCGTCAGGCGGTGGCGTCACGTCCTGATCTGCCGACGCTCAGCGATGCAGAACTGGTGTCCAGAGCGCGCGCCATGGCCCGTCAACTCCAAGACGCTTGGCGTCCATACTGCGTGGTGTGCCTGGCGGCCAGTCTGGGTCCCGGTGCGGTACAAGCGGTGTGCGCTGCCCTGGGTCGTGCTCAGGATGCCGTCACGGTGATGACTGCTGTGGGTGACGTGGAGAGCGCGGCGGCCTCGTTCGCTCTGTGGGATCTCAGCCGTCTGGTGAAGACATCGGGCGAACTCAGCGGTGCCTTCGATGCCGGTGTCGAAGGACTGCTCGATCGACTGAGCCAGTCGGGAAGCACCGATGCGCAGCAATTCCTCGCAGGGTGGGCCGCACTGATCGCCGATCACGGCCACCGCGGTCCCAACGAGTGGGACATGCGTCCCCACTCCTGGACAACCGATCCCACGATGCCGCTGCGCATGTTGGAGCGGATGCGCTTCCAGAGCGAGGACCGCTCGCCACACGCCGCCCAGGTGCGCAACGCTGCAGAGCGTCAACGACTCACCGAGGACTTGGTATCGGCTGCGAGGCAGGTGGATGCGGAACTGGCCGGAACCCTGCAGGCGGGTATTCGGTCGGCCGGGCTGTTCTTCGCGCTGCGCGAGCGCGGCAAAAATGCCTGTATCCGCCTCATCCACGAGGCGAAGTTGGCGTTGTACGAGCTCGGTGACCGCATGGTCGAGCGAGGTCACCTCCCTCAGCGAGAGTGGCTGTTCGGGTTGGTGGACGCCGAACTGAACGACTTCGTGGCGGACCCGCGTGCTTTCAGGGCCACGTTGGAACAGCGTGAGGCGACCTTCGAGTTACTGCACGAACTCGAACCGCCCTACATCGTGGGTGCTGACCGCGGCGTACCGCCCATAACGCAGTGGCCACGGCGTGGGAACGTGGAGGTAGCCATCGCGACAGCCGGTGCGGTGCTCCAGGGTGGGCCCGGTGCGCCGGGTGTTGCCACGGGCCGTGCCCGGATCGTGCGCGATCCCACCGATCCCTTCGCCATCGAACCCGGCGACATCCTGGTGGCCGCCACCACCGATCCCGCCTGGACGCCGCTGTTCCTGTCGGCGGCCGGCGTGGTGGTGAACGTGGGTGCCGTGGCCAGTCACGCCGTCATCGTGAGTCGCGAACTCGGGGTGCCGTGCGCCGTGTCGGTGGTGAACGCCACCGAGCGCATTCCCGACGGCGCCACCATCACCGTGGACGGCGCCACGGGAACCGTCACGGTGATCGACGTCCC
>CAYMUC010000015.1:0-38961 GCA_964393535.1 uncultured Ilumatobacteraceae bacterium
GGATCGCCCAGTGTCCGTTCCATGGCGGCCATGGCGTTCTGGTCGGTGATGTCGATGTTGGTGAGACGATCGGCGATGCCAGAAGGGTCCGGTCGGAACGCCGCCACATGCCGCCTCACCAGTTCGGTGAGGGCGTCACGAAGGTGCGGAACGTTCAGAAGAGCGTGGCCGGTGAGTTCTTGGACCAGCACCCACAGGCGCATCTCATCGCGAGGAATGCTCCAGTCATCGGCGAAGCCGTCGATGGTGCCGGGCACGATGAGCACGCCGGCGTCGCCGGTTGGCCGAGGGAGGGGAACGTCGTACTGCCCGAAGGCCCGCCGAGCGAGATGACCCACCATGGACCCGACCGCCATCCCCATCATGGCGGGTGCCACCATGCGGGTGAGGCCAGCCAACATGGCCATCGTGGGGTCCTCGGCGTTGGAGTCGTCGGCATTGGAACTGAGCGAGGTCGCCAACTCGGTGAACAAGGGGCGGTAGGCCTCGAGCGTCCTTTGTGCCCACATTCCCGGGGTGACAGTGACGATCTGGACCGGCGGACCACCCCGGGTCACGTCGAGACCGGTGTGATTCTGTACGTGCAGTTCGGCGAGACGTGCCAGATCGTTGAACTGCACACGTGCCAGGGGATCGACGTTCGGCTCGGACTGGCCCTCGGTGGCGGTGAGGGCGGCGAACTGCCGCGCCACGTCCCAGTGCAAAGGGCCCTGGCCCGACAAGGCCTTGGCGAGGTCACCGAAGATCGGAAGACCGAAGAACGGAACGTCGTCGGGATCTCGATCGCTCATGCCGGCATGCTACGAGGCCTGCGCTCGGGTTACGGTCCATCGCCGTGATCACCGTGGTGGGTGCCGAGACCGATGTGGGTCGCCGTGTGATGTCACGGCTGGGTGCACCCCCGTGCACCGAACCGGTGACGGGACTGGCCATGACCGGCGGTGCCTTGCCGCGTCCCTGTCGCACCCTCGTGGTGACCGCCTACGGTGACCACGATGCCTTGGCCAGGCGTCGCAGGAGCGCGGTGTCGGGCCTGCGCGAACTGCTCGACCAGGCCACCGAGGCCGGAGTCACTCACGTGGTGTTGCTGTCGTCGGCCATGGTCTACGGCGCCTGGCCGAACAACCCGGTACCACTGACCGAAGATGCGCTGCTGCGACCCGATCACGATTTCGCCTACGCCCGGCAGCTGGCGACGGCCGAACTCATCGTGGACACGTGGCGGCGAGGGCATCCCGACCGGCGTGCGGCGGTGGTGCGACCCGCTCCGGCCATGGCCGCCGACGGTACCTCCAGTGTCGTGAGGGCACTGGCTGCCGGCTACGGACTACGAGCCGGCGAGGACGACGCACCGTGCCAGTTCGTCCATCTCGACGACGTCGCGTCGGCAGTGGCGATGAGTGCGCTGCACGCACTGGACGGCGTGTTCAACGTGGCACCCGAGGGATCCATCGATGCCACCACCGTGCGGGCCCTGGCGGGTCGCAGGCCGCGACTGCGTCTGCCCGGGCGGGCGGCGGAGATCGCCGCGCAGTTGCGTTGGCGATTCCAGAGGGGCCCCATTCCTCCTGGTCTGCGTCCGTACACCCGGTGGCCGTGGCTGGTGGCCAGCGATCGCTTGCGAGGTCAGGGCTGGCGTCCCACCGCCACCAACGAGCAGGTGTACGTCGAGGGGACCGAGCAGCGGTGGTGGACCATGCTGACGCCGCAGCGCAAACAGGAGTTGTCGCTGGGGGTGTTCGCCGTGGCGATCGCCGTGGTGGTGCTGGTGACGGGCCGACTCATCGGCCGCACGGTCACAGCGAGAAGGGCCGGGCGTTCAGGGTGAGTTCCACCTGAACCGTTTCGCCCTCGCGGCGCAGTTCCACCGTCACCACATCGCCTGGGCGGAGGCCTTCAACGGCGGTGGCGAGTTCCAGCACGGTGTTCACCGGTTCCGACCCCAGCGCCGTGATCAGATCGCCCACCAGCACTCCGGCCCGATCGGCGGGACCGCCCGTGGCGATATCGGTGACGAGCACCTCTGGAGCGCCTTCCTCGTCGAGGGCGGTGGTGGCGGCGATACCCATCCATGCACGATGAGGTCGTTCCCCGACGATGGTGTGGGCATCGGCGACGGGAATGAGCGCCGTGGTGCCACGTGTGTGTGAGCACAGACCCACCAGGCGGCCCGAAGCATCGACCACCGGAACACCCTCGAGGTCTCGTGCGTCGCTGCCGATGCCGGCGAGCGCCAGCCCGCCTTCATGCTCCACGATGACCCCGCGTTGCCTCTGCGCCGAGAGCACCGTCACCCACGTTCCTGGTGGGGGTACGGAGTCGGCGAGCGTCATGCCCGCAACCGTGGTTCCGGCGACCGAACTCACCTGGCGGTCCAACTGCAGCACCGTGAAACCGTCACCCTGGGCCACGACGGTCGCGAGCAGGCGTGGAGCATCGCCCCAGGTGACCTGCACTGCTGCTGGGCCGTCTCGCATGCCCTGGGCGGTGGTGAGGAGGAACTCGCCGTCGAGGAACGGCACCGCCGTGGCACCACTGTGGGCCAGTGACGGCAGCAAGAGTTGACCGTCCACGTCGGTGGGCGGCGGTGGCTCGGCGAGATCGGGCGCCACAGTGGTCACGGTGGTCGAGTCGGGGAAGGGTGCCTGGGTGGTGGTGGGTGCCGGTGTCGTGGTGGTCGGCGGTGAGGTGGTCGGGGTGGTGATGGTGGCCTGACGTCCGGGTTCCTCTACGGAGGACACCGCCTCCACCTGGGCCGCTGCGGTGGCCGAGGGCATCACCAGAACCGGAGTGTCGGTGGAACCGGGTACGAGCAACACCAGCAGGCCGCCAGCGGCGACGGCCCCGATCAATCCCGCTCCCACCGCCATCAGGGTTTCGCGTCGTCGGCTGACCGGAGACTGGGTGGCCAGGGGAGCGGCCACCCCATCTGCCATCTCCGAGGGGTGGCGCCAGCGACGTTCGCCGGGAGGAGGTGGTGACCCCGGGTTCCACGGCTCGGCATCGTCGAACGGCTCCACGAAGCGGTGATCGTACCGAGTGGTTCGTGCCCGGCGAGGTCGGGTCGACCAAGTGCATCGGGGAGCCTGTGCGTCTTCCGGCTGAACTGGTCCCCCGCCGACTACCATGCTCGATGTGGAAGCCCCCCGTGACGGTGATCGTTGGCTGGCACTGACGGAGGAGCCGTTGGACATCACGCGTGCCCACGACTGGGCGGTGAGGCCAGACTGCGGGGCGGTCGTGGTGTTCACCGGCACGGTGCGCGACCACGCCGATGGGCGAACCGATGTGGTGGCCTTGACGTACGAGGCCTATGAGGAACAGGCGGTACCTCGTCTCGAGGCCATTGCGGACGAGGTGCAGCGACGTTGGCCGTCGGTGGGTCGCATCGTCGCACTGCACAGATTGGGTCGACTCGCCCTGGGCGAGGTGTCGGTGCTGGTGGCGGTCTCGGCTGGTCATCGTCCCGAAGCCTTCGAGGCCGCCAGGTATGCCATCGATGCGCTCAAGGCGTCGGTGCCGATCTGGAAGCAGGAGCACTGGACCGGCGGAGATGACTGGGGTACCGGAGCTCACCCCATCGTGACCGCCGACAGCGTGCCCGGCCCGTCGAGTGAGTCACCGTCATGAGCGTGTTCACCTCGGTGGTGCTGCTGTTGGCTGCCGGTGCGGCAGGCGGTGTGGTGTGGCGGGCGACGGGAAAGCGTCATCGCCGCCACGAAGACGGTGTGGCCGAGTTCCAGCGCCATCTGGGGGCGTTGTCTCCTGAGGCGCGCCGCAGCGTCGTGCAACGGGTCCGGCGGGACTGATCAGTGGCGCGCGACCTCGCCATCGACCTGGGAACCGCCAACACGTTGGTGTACATGAAGGGCAAGGGCATCGTGCTCAACGAGCCCTCGGTCATCGCACTCAACCGTCAGACCGGAGAAGTCCTGGCCACCGGCCACGAGGCGTGGCAGATGATCGGTCGCACCCCGGGATACATCGTGGCGGTACGACCACTTCGGGGTGGGGCCATCACGGACTTCGAGATCACCGAGCGCATGATCCGACTCCTGTTGCAGCGCGTGGGGGTATCCCGCTTCACCCGGCCCAAGGTGGTGATCTGCGTTCCGTCGGCCATCACCGAGGTGGAGCGGCGCGCCGTGACCGACGCCGCTCGTCGTGCAGGCGCCGCCGATGCCCAGTTGATCGAGCAACCCATGGCTGCTGCTATCGGTGCCGACCTGCCCATCGACGAACCGGTGGGCAACATGGTCATCGACATCGGCGGGGGTACCAGCGAGACCGCGGTGATCAGCCTCGGCGGCGTCGTGGCCTTGGAGGCGGTGCGAGTCGGGAGTTTCGACATCGACGCATCCATCCAGAACTGGGTGCGTCGCGAACACGGCATCGCCGTGGGTGAACGCACCGCAGAGGAGATCAAGGTGGCCATCGGCTCGGCTGAGCCAACACCGGACGAGACCTATGCCGAGGTGCGAGGTCGAGACCTGGTGACCGGACTCCCCAAGACCGTGCTGATCAGTCCCGAGGAGATCCGCTACGCCATCGAGGACGTCGTGTCGTCGATCGTGGCCTCGGTGACACGCTGTCTGGCCAAGGCCCCTCCGGAACTCGCCCAGGATTTCCTGCTGCGCGGGATGTACCTCGTGGGCGGTGGCGGTCTGCTCAAGGGTCTGGACCGTCGGATCGAACGCGAAACCCAGGTGCCGGTGAACCTGTCACCCATGGCACTCGAGGCCGTGGTACTGGGTGCAGGTCACTGTATCGAGCACTACGAGGCGCTCAAGGGCATGTTCATGGGGGCTCGGCGCTGATCAGCCGGCACTGGTCAACTGACGGATCTCCCCGTCGATGGACACCACCCAGATCTCCCCAGCGGTGTCGGCCCGCACGGCGACCACGCGATCGAGTTGCTCCAGGTCGACCGGCGCGCCAACCGTGAGTCCGGGGCCCACGGGGAGTGCCCGCACCCGTCCGCTGCAGTAGTCCGAGAACACATACGCTCCCTGCAGTGCCGCCAGGCCGGTCCCCCGATAGCGCACCCCGCCGGTGATCGAGCATCCCTCGTCGCCATGGGCGTACTCGAACACCGGCGGTAGGTGATCCTCCACGGTGACGCCGTCGTTCAGGGCGTCGTCGTTGAAGGGGTGTGTGCCCTCGAAGGCGCTCCAGCCGAAGTGCCGGCCCCGCGCCCATTGCTCATCGGCGGAGGCCACGGAGATCTCCTCCCACGACCCCTGGCCGACATCGGCGATCCACAGGTCTCCCGTCACGGCGTCGAACGATGCCCGCCATGGGTTCCGTAGCCCACTGGCCCACACCTCCACCTCGCCCGTGTCGGGATCGAGGCGGAGAACCTTGCCCAGCAGGCTGCCGGGGTCCAGTGCCACCCGTTCGGGGTCGTCGGCCGAACCGCCATCGCCAGTGGGAATCCACAGGGCCCCGTCGGGTCCCATCAGCACCTCGCCCCCGTTGTGGTTCGGGTAGGGCTGGTCGACGCGGAGCAGATCACGACGTGACCCCTCGTCGAAGGTGCCGTCGTCGGCAACGGTGAAGGTGGCCACCACGGTGTCGCCATCTCGATCGGTGAAGTTGACGAACGCCCGGGTCCCGTCGCGGTCGAAGGTCAGACCGAGCAGGCCCTGCTCTCCGCCGGAACGTACGACCGAGCGGAGATCCACGGCGTCGGGCTCGAGGCGACGCCCCTGGGGGTCGACCCTCACCACGACACCCGAGCGCTCTACCACGTAGGCCGTGGCGGTGACCGGGTGAAACACCACGTCCACCGGACCGTCGAAGGGTCCCCACACAGCCCCCCATCGCACGAGTTCGGGCCAGGTCGAGGGGTCGACCGCCGGTGTGGTGGTGCCTGGTGCGGTGGTGCCTGGTGCGGTGGTGCCTGGTGTGGTGGTCGCCGGAGTGCTGCTGGGCGGTGCGGACAGGGGTGGGGTGGTCGTGGCGACGGGTGATGACGATTCCCCGCAGGCAACGACCAGCATCACGCTCGCCATCAACCGGGGAATCGACAGGGGCCACCTCATCGCGTCACTCGGGTCAACCCCTCCTGCACCACCGTCACCACCAGTCGGCCGTCGCGGGTGTAGATGGACCCCCCGGCGAGGCCTCGTGACCCGGCCGTCGACAGAGCGACCTGGTCGTAGAGCAGCCAGTCATCGGCTCGGAACGGACGGTGGAACCACATGGCGTGGTCGAGGCTGGCCATCTGTACACCCGGCGTGTTCCACGACAGTCCGAACGGCAACAGAGTGGTGTCCAGCAGGGTCATGTCTGACGCGTAGGTGACCACACAGGCGTGCAGCACGGGGTCATCGGGCAGCACACCGTCGGCGCGTAGCCACACACGCTGCCCCGGAGCGGTCTGACCCTGGCGCGACACCGGGTCGGCGTCGACGTAGCGGAGGTCGATGGGGCGGGGCCGGTCGTACCACTCGCCGATGAGGTGGCGATGAGGAGCCATGCGGGTCTTGAAATCGGGCAGCGACTCGGGATCGGGAAGATCGTGAGGCTCGTTCAGTTGATGATCGGGGCCCGGCTCGTGCATGTGGAAACTGGCCTGCAGATTGAAGATGGCCTGACCGTGTTGGATGGCCACCACACGGCGAGTCGTGAAACTGCGTCCGTCGCGGATGCGGTCCACCTCGTACAGGATGGGATGGGTGGGGTCGCCGGGGCGGAGGAAGTAGCCGTGCAACGAATGCACGTGGCGAGCTGGATCGTCCACGGTCCGTGCCGCCGCCACCAGTGCCTGGCCCGCTACCTGGCCCCCGAACACCCGTTGCCGGTTCTCCTGAGGGGACAGGCCACGGAAGAGGTTCACCTCGATGGGTTCGAGATCGAGGAGGTCGACGAGGGCAGCGAGGGGCATGGGTTCATGTTGCCACGACGCGCGCCCTGCCGTGGCAGACGGCTAGGGTCCGGCGCCATGGCTCTGCTCCCGCTCGATCCCGATGCGCTCCTCACCACCACCAGGGCGGTCCGTAAGCGACTGGACCTCACCCGACCGGTACCCGACGACCTCATCCGCGAATGCGTGGACGTCGCCATGCAGGCACCCTCGGGGTCGAACATGCCCACGATGAGGTTCGTGGTCATCCGTGATCCCGAGATCAAGGCTGCCGTCGGGGAGATCTACCGGCAGTGTTACAGCATCTACAAGAGCATGGACGGCGTGTACATCGGCTCCATCGACAAAGGTGACAGCGACGCCAATGCTCAGCAGCAGCGGTCCGCCTCATCGGCCGACTATCTCGGCGAGCAGATGGGCAACGCTCCGGTGCTGGTGATCGGCTGCACCGAGAGCGGACGCGCCGACAACGTGCCGGCGATGATGGCCTCGTCGATGCTGGGCAACATCCTCCCCGCCATGTGGAGCTTCATGCTGGCCGCTCGGGCCCGCGGCCTGGGCACTGCGTGGACCACCGTGCACCTCATGATGGAGCAGCAGGTGGCCGACATCGTGGGGATCCCCTTCGAGAGCGTGCAACAGGTGTGCCTCACCCCGGTGGCCTTCACCCAGGGCACCGACTTCAAGCCGGCGGCTCGTCCCCCCGCCGACAGCGTGATCCGCTGGGACCGCTGGTGATCGATCCCCGTCTGCGGGCGCATGCGCTCGCTGCGACGGGTTTCATGCCACCCGACGAAGGCGATGCCCTGGCTGAGGCGGCACTGAACGCAGCGGCATCGGTGCCTGACCTGCCGTGGGTGGAGATCGGGTCCTACTGCGGTCGCTCGACGGTCTGGCTCGGTGCAGCGGCCCGTCAGGCCGGCACGGTGGTGTTCGCCGTCGATCACCACCGCGGTTCCGAGGAGAACCAGGCGGGCTGGGAGTGGCACGACCCGTCGCTGGTGGATGACGAGATCGGGGTCATGGACACCCTGCCCAGATTCAGGCGCACCATCTACGACGCAGGCCTCGAGGATGTGGTGGTGGCCGTCGTGGGTTCCTCGCCCACGGTGGCCCGTTGGTGGACCCAGCCCGTGGCGTTCTGCTTCATCGACGGTGGCCACGGTGCCGAACCCGCCCGTGCCGACTACGAGGGATGGGCCCACCGAGTGGTGCCGGGGGGTGTGTTGGCCATCCACGACGTGTTTCCCGACCCCGCCGATGGCGGACGCCCGCCGTACGAGCAGATCTTCCTGCCGGCACTCGAGAGTGGACGGTTCCGGCTCGAGTCGGGCACCGGATCCCTGCGAGTGCTGCGCCGCGTCGACTGACGAGAGCGAGGGTCAGGCCGCCCGATGGCGGAAGAGTTCCGACGCCGTCGTGGTGCCGGCGATGGCGTCGGCAGCGAGGATGACGGCAGCACCGGTGTAGGCCGTGCGCTCACCCTCGGGAAACGCGATCGCTTCGGGGTGCACCAGACCTGTCCAGTACGACCCGTCGTGATCACGATGCGCCCGAGTCCACTCGAGCAGGCGTGATGCCGTGTCGGCATCGCCCACCGCCGCATAGGCCAGGGCGCACTCGGCGGTCTCGGCCGCCGTCACCCACGGCTCGTCGCTCACACAGCGCACACCTCGGTCGGGCATCACGAAGACATCCCATTGCGACCGAAGCCGATCGAGTGCCGCGTCGCCGGTGAGGGCACCCCCGATGACGGGGTAGTACCAATCCATGGCCCACCGATCTTTGGGCTCGAAGACGTGAGGTCGGTGCCGCAGATGGTCCACGATGACCTGGCGGGCCGCCGACCACGACGAGCGTTCGTGGCCCAAGACCTGAGCCGCACGTGCCCCGCACTCGAGCGCATGGGCGATGGACGAGGACCCGGTCAGCAGTGCATAGTCCCACGGCACCTCATCGACTTCACGGGCCCACAGCGGCAGACCGTCGTGGCGGCGCATGGACAGTACCCAGTGAAGGGCGGCGTCCACAGTGGGCCACAGATGCTCCAGAAAGCCGCGATCGTCGGTGCACAGCCAGTGATGCCACACACCTGTGGCCACGTAGGCGCACACGTTGGTGTCGAGCTTGTGCTCCTTCACCGAACCGTTGGCCCAGTAGTAGTTGTGCCATGAGCCGTCGGGGCGTTGCGTGGTGCGCAACCACTCGTAGGCGCGTTCGGCCTCGCTGTGCAGACCGGCGACGTCGAGGGCCATGGCGGTCTCCACGTGATTCCACGGATCACAGTGTCCATCGGGGAACCAGGGGATCATGCCGCACGCCAACTGCAGGTCTGCGATGGATCGAGCGGTCTCGGCCACCTCGTCGGCGGTGAGCACCCCGGGCAGATGCGGAAGGTCGCTCACGAGACGGCCGCCACTTCGGGTTTGCGGGCGTACAGCACGAAACTCTTGCCCAGGACGGGGTTCAGTACCCGCTCCACGAGGCGCGTGCTGCGTGGCTGGCGCACGATGTCCCACTCGAGGAACCGCCGGTAGCGCTTCACCAAGGGGTGATCCTCATGTGTGGGCCCCACAGCGCACCGCAACCACCAATAGGGCGAATGCAGCGCATGGGCGTGGTGCGAAGCAATCACCTCCAGACCAGCGGCACGCATCTTGGCCCGCAACTCGGTGGAGGAGTAGATGCGCACGTGGCCGCCCACCGCGACAGGGGCGTGGTAAGCGTCCGACAGACGCCAACAAACCCGTTCGGGCCAACTGGTGGGCACGGTGGCCGCCAGGACACCCCCGGGCTTGAGCACCCTGGCGAGTTCGGCCAACGCCCCCACGTCGTCGGGAATGTGTTCGAGGACCTCGCTGGTGATGACCTTGTCGAAACGACCGTCGGGAAAGGGCAGCGCCGTGGCATCGCCCCGCAGCACGCCAGCGCATCGCGACTCGTCGATCTCCCCCGCCATCACCATGGCGGCAAAGGTGGCCTGGGTTCCGATCACCTCGTCGGCGGCGTAGTCGAGCGCCACCACCCGGGCACCGCGGCGAGCGGCCTCGAAGGCATGTCGACCGAAGCCCGCACCGGCGTCGAGCAGCAGATCCCCCGAGCGCAGACCCAGCCGGTCGAAGCGGATCGTCAGCATGACGCCGATCGGCCAGACGCCGCCTTGGATCGGTTGCGAGGCATGGCCAGCACTTCCCGGTACTGGTCGACGGTGAGTTCGGCGCATCGACGCCAACTCCATCGTTCGGCCACCCTCTGGCGCCCGGCGGCCCCGACCCTGGCGCGCAGATCGGCATCGTCGAGACCGCGTCGAATCGCGGCTGCGAGGGCGTCGGCGTCACCGGCCCGGCACGACAGCACGGTGTCACCGTCGGTGCCGGTGACCTCGGGGAGGGCCCCACCGTCGGTGGCCACCAGGCAGGTGCCGGTGCTCATCGCCTCGATGGCGGGCAGGCTGAAACCCTCGTACAGGCTTGGCACCACGGCCAGTTCGGCTTCGGCGTACAACTCGACGATGCGCTCGTCGGTGACCCCCGACACGAACTGGATGTGAGGCCTGAGGCCCAGTTTGTCGATGAGGTCCATGCTCTTGCCGGGTTTGGGACGACCGATGATCGTGAGCGTGACATCCCGTTCGGTGCGGAGTTTGGCCATGGCCTCGAGCAGATAGGCGAGACCCTTGAGGGCCACATCGGCCGAGGCGGTGGTGATGAGGCGCCCGGGTTGCCGTGCCACCTCGGGCTTGGGGGTGAACAGATCGGGATCCACCCCGACGGGGACCAGTCGCATGCGGTCGTAGGACACACCCATGTCGTGATGGATGTCTTTGATGGAGTTCTCACTGACCACCACGATGCGCGGCATCCGACTGGCCACGCGACCCTGCATCTCCACGAAGGAGTACCACCGCCGCACCGACAGACGCTTACGCCAGTTCGGGGCCGCTGCCATCTCCAACTCGCGGTCCTTGGTGATGGGGTGGTGCAGGGTGACGATGGTGGGGATGATCTTCTCGATGGCGAGCACGCCGTAGCCCAGGCACTGGTTGTCGTGGACCAGGTCGAAGTCGCCGACCCGCCGCTTCAGTTGCTGGTAGGCGCGCACACTGAAGGCCAACGGTTCGCTGAACGTCCCTGCCATGAATTGGGCGGTCTCCACGACGTCGCCCCATCCCTTGATCTCCCAGTAGGCAGGCATGCGCCCGGGGTACTGGTCGTTGAAGATGTCGAGGCTGGGCAGTTGGTGCAGCACCACACGGGGGTCCAACACCGGATAGGGCTGACCGCCGAACACCTCGACGTGATGGCCCAGGTCGACCAGAGCCTTGGTGAGGTGGCGCGTATACACCCCCTGGCCGCCCACATGGGGCTTTCCCCGGTAGGTGAGGTACGCCAACCGGAGGGGGGCATGGGGGTCCGACGACATTCCGCCGAGCCTACCGAGGGGACTTACTGGACGGTAACCGAGGGATCCCGACGCACCAGGGCGATGCGCATCCAGCGCAGCATCGTGGCACCCGCCGGCAATACTGCGGGCTCCAGGTTCACGGCATCGGGCGGCCCGCTCTGGGGCTCGATGCACACCGCATGGCCCGGCTCGTCATACACCACCCAACAGGTGCAGTCCGAGGTGATCTCCAGTTCCGTGCCGTCGGCATGGAAGAGGCGCGGTGCCCAACGGGGACCCACGAAACAGTCGTCGAGTGGGGCGGGGCCAAGTGGCCCATCGGCCACGGGATCGAGGTGGCCGGTGGGGAGGAGGTCGGCGTCGCGCCGGTAGCGGCCGCGGAAGCCGAGGTGACGGGTCCACGCCGAGGGGAACCAGGGGTGCCACCCCACCTGGGCGGGAAAGCCCCGGTCGCCTGCCGTGAGACCGAGCGTACAGGTGATGGCATCGGGCTCGAGGGTGATCTCGTGGCGCACGGAGCCCGGTACCGGCCAACGGTCCCCGAGATCTGCCTCGCAGCGCACCCTCGTCGTTCCGGTCGGGGTGGCGACCCACCTGCGGTCGGCGACGGTGCCGTGCAGTGGGTGCGGCCCCGACGAGCCAACGCCGGTCACGGTGTGGTCGGCACCGTCGAGATGCACCCTGGCGTCCCGGATCCGGCCTGCCCACGGGACCATCGGGTAGCAACCCCAGCGCAGAGGGTCGTCGTCGCCGGTTCCCGCCAGGAGCACCTCGTGACCACCCAGTTGCAGCGAGGCGAGCCGTGCACCGTGCTCCTCATCGACCGTGCAGTGGCTCGAGGCGGTCGACAGGCTGATCACGGCTCCATCGTCGCGCCAGACTGGCGTCCATGCGTGCACTGGTGCAGAGGGCCACGCGGGCCCGCGTCACGATTCGAATCGACGGTCAGGACGTCGAAACGGGAGCGATCGGTCCTGGTGTGGTGGTGCTGGTGGGGGTGACCCACCACGACGACGAGTCGACTGCTCGGGCCCTGGCCGCCAAGGTGTGGAACCTGCGCATCATGGACGATGACGCCGGGGTGATGAACCGATCCGTGGCCGATGTCGCCGGGGAGGTGTTGGTGGTCAGTCAGTTCACCCTGTACGGCGATACGAGTCGAGGTCGGCGTCCGTCGTGGATCGCGGCTGCTCGTCCCGAACATGCGGAACCGTTGGTGGACACCGTGGTCGAGGAGTTGAGACGGCTGGGGGCTGTGGTGGCCACCGGCCGCTTCCGCACCGACATGCAGGTGGAACTGGTGAACGACGGTCCGGTGACTCTCATGATCGAAGTGCCGTCTGCTTCCGCCTGAGTGCCAGCGCGGCAAGCGTCGTCGCTGCGGCCGCCGCCACGATGGGCAGGTCTCCGATGATGCCGTAGAGCGTTCTGCCCGAACGCAACGGAACGTCGGCGATGAGCACACGTCGCTCGCTGATGGCACTGCGTTCGATCACCTCACCCGACGGTGAGATGATCGCCGAGAAGCCCGTGGGTGCCACCTGCACCACCCAGCGTCCGGTCTCGATGGCGCGCAGTCGCGACGACGCCACCTGTTGGGTCTGGAGGATCGTGCCGGTGTAGGACGAGCCGTTGGTGGGGTTCAGCAGGACCCCACCGCCGTGCCCCACCCCATCGCGTGCTCGACCGCCGAAGAACACCTCCCACGAGATCACCACCGCCAGGCGCCGATCTCCGAGGTCGAGATACGCCGGACCCACCCCGGCGATGGCATCGGTGGGCACTCGGTCCACCGGCGCACCCACGGCCGCCAGCAGACCCCGCAGTGGCATGTACTCGCCGAAGGGGACGCGACGTACCTTGTCGTACCGGTCCGTGATGGTGCCATCGGGTTGCACCATCACCTGTGCATTGGTGAAGCGTCCCGGTCGTGGACGTTCGGTGATGCCCACGGCGAAGGGGGTGCCGAGCCGGGCGGCCTGGGCGGTCACCGCCGTCAGCACCGTGCTCTCGGCGAAGGGTGTGTCGCCGGTGGCGATCACGTTCTCGGGCCACAGCACCAGGTCCAGCCGATCGTCGGGGGTGATGGTGGCGGTGGCCTCGAGATGACGTTGCACCACTTCGGCCGGATCGCTGTCGATGGCCAGGGTGCCTTGAGGGCCGCCACCTTGTACGGCCGCCACGCGGAGGCGTTCGCCGGTGTCACGAGTGAAGGGCACCCAGGCGGCACTCGCCACCACCAGAATCACGATCCCCACGGCGACGAGTGGGCGTCTCCAGGCGCGGGGTTTCCGAGTCAAGGTGGCCACAGCCACCCCGACAGCCAACACCGTCCAGGTCACCAGCAGTGGCCCACCCCAGCGACCCGACCACCCAAGGGGACTCGCCGAATGGACGATGGCCAGCGACGCCAGGGGTACGCCGCCGAAGGGAGCGGCGAAGCGAAGGGCCTCCACCAGAACGTGGGCGGCGGGCCGCAGCACCAGCGAAGAGGTGGTGCCGGGAGCTCGAGCCATGGCCGCCAAGCCGTGCAGCGCGGCGAAACCGACTGCTGCGATGGCGTAGCCGGGAGGTGTGAGAAACCACATCCAACCCATACCCGGTGCCAGCCAACCGAAACCGAACGCCGTTCCCAGCCGCCACCGCTGCCCGCGGCCTTGGATCGGCCACAGCAGTCGTTCGAACAGGGCGATGCCCAGGAACGACAGCGGCCACCAGCCCCATGGGGGCAGTGCCAGAGCCACCAGAGCCCCGGCACCCAGGGCACCCGCCAGCCGACTCACGTGAGGAGTTCGCCGAAGACCACGATGCGTTCACGCGTGGACCCGGGCGGATGACAAGCGAACATGGTGAGGGTCCGCCCGGGCTTCTGATCCACGATCCACATGGCATACGGGTCGACGATCTGACTTCCTGTCACTCGATACGTGTGGGTGACGCCCTCGACGTCGAAGTGCACCTCATCGCCCACTTCGAGGCGATCGAGATGCCGGAACGGACCGCCGTGGGAGGTGCGATGCGCCGACACCACGGCATTGCCCCAGCCGCCCGGTAGCGCAGTGCCGGGCCAGTGGCCCGGTCCCTGATCCAGCACCGTGAGGCTGACGCCCTTCAGCAGCGTGGTGTCGAGCTCCAGTTTGGGAATGCGCAGGGTCGCCAATTCGATACGGGGCTCGGGCGCCCTGGGAGCCGGCGGGGGTTCCGGTACGGGCAACGGCGGCACCGTCGTGGTGGTGGTCGTCGTGGTGGTGGTGGTCGTCGTGGACGTGCTGGTCGTGCTGGTCGTGGACACCCCGGTGGAGGCAACGGGGGTGGACGAAGGTGCAGGTTCGGCGGTGGACGAAGACCCGCAGGCCGCAACCGTCACCACGGTGAGTGCGGTGAGAACGATCCGGAGATGGCGCATCGCTGTCATGTTGCCAGGCTGTCGAGGTGTTTCGTCACGCGGGCAGCGGCCTGTTGACCCTGGTGCACACAGGCGGGAACACCCATACCTCGAAGGCTGGCACCGGCGATGGCCACGCCCGGTGCTCCTTGAGCGAGATCGCGTTCCATCGACGACACACGGTCCAGATGTCCGGGGCGGTACTGGGGAAAGGCATCGACCCAGCGTGTGAGACGTACCTCGGTGGGGGTGAGGTCCACGCCGACGTGCCGGCCGGTCTCAGAGAGTGCGGTGTCGATGAGGCGGTCGTCGTCCCAGTCGTCCACTCGCCGCCCATCGCGTCCCAGTGAGATGCGCAACACCATGGACCCGTCACTAGGTCTCCAGTGCGCCCACTTGTTCGAGGCGAACGAGACCGCCGTCACCCACTGCTGATCGGGTTTGGGAACCAGGTAGCCGCTTCCGCCGAGCGATGCCGGCCACCGTTCGCCCGGGACCGCGACGGTGACCATGACCACCGACGCCGCGTCGATGGCTGCTGCTTGCGCCGCCACCTCGGGTGCCACCCCCTGGAGGAGGCGGCTCATGGGGCGGGCGGGGGTGGCCACCACGACGGCGTCACCCTGGAGATCGTCCACGGCGTAGCCGGTTCCGGCTCGCTCGAGGTGCTGCACGGGTCGTCCCAGAACGAAGTTCGTGCCGCGCTCACGAAGTGAGGCCGCGAGTCGGCTCGCCAGTGCCGCCATACCATCGCGGGGGGCCTCGAACACTGGACCGATGGCCGTGGCGGTGCGGCGTCGTGACCGAGCAGCCAGCACCAGGCTGCGGGCCTCGGCCAGATCGGCCAGTTGCGGGACCGTGGCAAGACTGAACCTGTCGGTATCAGCGGCGTAGATGCTGCCCACGAGGGGATCCACCAGGAGTTCATGCACCTCGTCGCCCAGGCGATCGCGCACCCAACGGCCCAGCGTGTCGTGTGCCACGGACTGTCGCGGGCGGAATGGTTCGGTCGCTGCTCGAAGCACGCCACGGCGAGAGATCAGGCCACTGCGAATCAGGGTGCCCGCCGCCGTGGGGACCCCCAACATGAGGCCCTCGGGGAGGGGGAACAGTCGTGCCGGGCCGCGCGGTGGTGTATGCCAGATGGAGGCATGCCCGGTGGCCGGGTGCACCAGGTCTGCGTCGGTGAGGCCCAGGCGCCTCGCCAAGGCCGTCGCATGGGGGACGCGCATGAGGTAGGCATCGGCGCCCTCGTCCACACTGGGCAGGCCGGCGAACGGGGACGCCTTCAGTTTTCCGCCCACGCGGTGGTCCGCATCGACCACGGTCACGTCGTGTTCGTCGGCGAGTACATCGGCTGCCGCCAGGCCGGTGATGCCGGCCCCGACCACGATGATCCGTCGGCGTTGCACCTCGGGTCAGCCGAGCGCGAGAACCCGGTCGGCCAAGGCGCCGATGACCGCGGCGTCATCGTTCACGCACGCCGTGCGATCGAAGGCGAGGCCATGCTGCTCGGCTCGATGGCGGGCCTCGATGTCGAGGTCGTACAGCACCTCGAGGTGGTCGGCCACGAAACCGCAGGCACTCACGAGCACGCCGCCGACCTGACCACTGGCGGCGAGATCGTCGATGACGTCGAGGATGTCCGGGCCGATCCAGGGTTCGGGGGTGCGCCCGGCCGATTGCCAGGCGATGGCCCACTGGCTCCACGGCTCCAGACCCACCTGTGCCGCCACGGCCTCGGCGGTGGCGCGCAGTTCGTCGGGATAGGGATCGCCGCCGTCGATGATTCGCTGGGGCAGTGAATGGGCCGTGAACAACACCTTGGTGTTGTCGGGCATGGATGCCAGACGCATGCGGAGGTCGTCGGCCAGGAACGTGACGAAGGCCGGTTCGGTGGCCCACGAGTCGATGCCGTCGACGGTGATGTCGTGCGGTGCGGCGGCGTCTCGGGTCCGACCCAGGTACTGCCCGATGGAGTAGGTGGAGTAGTGCGGTGCCAGCACCACGCCGATGATGCGGCGAATGCCCTGGGCAGCCACGGCCTCGACCGCCGTCTCGATCTTCGGCTCGGCATGCTTGAGGCCCAGCACCACCTGGTACCGACCCGGTGCCCGCTCGTCCAGGGCGGCTTGCAGGGCGTCGCGCTGGTCGTCGGTGCGTTGCGCCAGTGGCGAGATGCCCCCGATGGCGTCGTAACGGGCCACCAGGTCGGCGAGCAGTTCGGGAGTAGGCGCACGACCGCGCCTGATGTCGGTGTAGTACGGCTCGATCTCGTCGGGGGTGCGAGGTGTGCCGTACGCCATCAGCAGAACAGCGGTCACCTCGCCGGGTGCGTCGCTGTCGATACGGTCGCTGGTCATGATGATCGGTCCTCGCGGGTGAGTTCGTGCACCAGGTCGACCACCTGGCTCAGCACGTCGGGGTCGGTATCGGGCTGCACGCCGTGGCCCAGGTTGAACACGTGGCCCGGATGACGCGAACCGTCGGCGAGCAGATTGTCGGCCAGGACTGCACGGGTGCCCGCCAGCGCGGCGTCGGCACCCGCCAACACCAGCGACGGATCGAGATTTCCCTGGACCACGACCTCGGCGCCCAGACGCCGGCGAGCCTCGGTGATAGGTGTCCGCCAATCGAGGCCCATCACGGGGTACTTGGTGTGACCGACGGCGGCGTACATCGACTCGAGCAAGTGATCGCACCCGATACCGAAATGCACGGCTGGGGCGTCGGGGAACCGGTCGGCGATACGGGCGAAGAGTTCGCGGCTGTGGGGGGCCACGTAGCGGTCGTAGTCGCGTCGTGACAACGAACCGGCCCAGGAATCGAAGACCTGATAGGCACGAGCCCCGGCTTCGAGTTGGCTGAGAATGGACGCCGTCGCATGCTGCACGAGGCGTTCCATGAGCCCGTGCCATGTGCGTTCGTCATGGAACATGAGCGACTTGGTGTAACGGTAGGTCTTGGTAGGGCGACCCTCCACCAGGTACGAGGCCACGGTGTACGGGGCCCCGGCGAACGCCAACAACGGCACGTCGACGGGCAGTTCCCGCGCCAGGATCCGCACGGTGTCGGCCACGTAGGGGGCATGGACCTCGGGTTCGAACACGCCGAGGCGCTCGAGGTCGGCAGCGCTACGCAACGGTTCGGCGGCCACCGGCCCGGTGCCGGGTGCCACATCGATGCCGAACCCCACGGCGTGGGCCGGCACCACGATGTCGCTGTACAACACGGCGGCGTCGACGCCGTACCGGCGCACGGGCTGCAAGGTGATCTCGGCGGCCAGTTCGGGTCGTGCGATGGCCTCGAGGATGCTGCCGGGGCCGCGCACGGCACGGTATTCGGGCAGGCTGCGGCCGGCCTGGCGCATGAACCACACCGGGGTGTGGCGAGCGGCACGCCCTTGGCAGGCAGCGAGGAAGGGCGGTTCCATCGGCCGGTGACGCTATCGGCTCGCTTCCTGGCACACTGCCCCCATGGCTCGTGTCAGGGCTCTGGTGATCACGGCGGCGATGGTGGTGGCGACCCTGGCGGTGACGGCCTGCGGTGGGGAGTCGGGCCCGCCCGAATTGCGGGGCCTGGTGCGCGAGACACCCCTGACCGTGGGTGGACTGGTGGTTCCCGAGGTGAACGCCCAGGGCGTCGAACGAGCACTGGCGTTGCGCGCCGATCCGGGGGAGTTATTGGTGGTGTACTTCGGCTACACGGCCTGTCCCGACCTGTGTCCCACCACGTTGGCCGACCTGCGCGCAGCTCGGCGACAACTTCCCGACGAACGTGCAGGTCGATTGGACCTGGCCATGGTGACGGTGGATCCACAACGTGACACCCCGTCGGTACTGAACGGCTATCTCGGGGGTTTCGCCGATCGGTTTCACGCAGTTCGCATCCTCGATGAGTCGCTTCTGGCACAGGTGCAGGACGCCTTCCTCGCAGACTCCAGTGTGACCGTCGCCGGGGACGGCAAGGTCGAGGTGGCCCACACCACGGTCACCTACGTGGTCGACGAGCAGGGAGTGGTGGTGGTCGAGTGGCCGTTCTCGGCAGGTGCCGAGGCGATGGCGCACGATCTCGACATCTTGTTGCGCCGACTGGGGACGGGGGCGCTGTGATGACGGCGCGTCGCGTGTTGCTCTGGGTGCTGGCGCCCTTGGTGGTGCTGGGTGTGGTGGTAGCGGTGGCGTCGCTGCGTGGCGAGGACGACGCCACACTGCCCGAGGGAACGGTGACCAGCTTCGAGGTACCAGCCGGTACAGCAGACGCGCTTCGACGGGGAGAGGCCGCTGCTGATGTCGTGTTCCCGCCGTCGCTGACCCTACGAGTGGGTGACTGGCTGGAGTTGGTGAACCTCGACGACGAGACCCATCGCCTGGGACCTGTGGTAGCCCGAGCGGGCGAGACCGTGCGTGTGCGCTTCTACGACGCCGGACGATTCGACGTGGAGTGCTCGGTGGGTCATGACACGGTGGTGATCGAGGTGCTGGACCGATGAGGCGCGCCATGACGGCGCTGTTCCTCGCGGCGGTGGTTGGTGCGACGCTCGTGTCGTGCTCCCACTCGCACGGCGAGGCTGCGACGACGTGGCCGACCCTGATGGTGGAGGATCTGACCACGGGTGCTCCTGCCGCTGCGGACAGCGCCCTGGGGGTGGCGAGTGACCAGATGAGCGTGGTGGCGGTGTGGGCGGTGTGGTGTCAGCCGTGCCGCAAGGAGTTGCCCGCCCTCGACGACCTCGCCCGCCGTCGAGGCAGCGAGGTGGTGGTGTCGGGGATCAACCATGGGGACGACCCGGCAACGGCGCGAGCGTTCCTGGACGAACTCGGTGTGGGGATTCCCTCGCTGCGCGATCCCGACGGACGTCTCGTCTCAGCCCTCGGTGTGGTGTCTTTGCCGGCGACCTTCGTGGTCGACGCCGGGGGTGAGGTCGTGTGGAGCCGCCTGGGTGTGGTCGAGGTGTCCGAGATCGAGGCCGCTCTCGAGACGGTGGGCACCTGAGATCACAGGTCGGGGAGTCGGCCCATGGACGGGTGGTGGCCTCGCCGCAGGAAGGCCTCGAGGCGAGCGGCCCGGGTGCGAAGCGGTGGATGTGACGCCGTCAGGCGTTGGACGCGTGACACCGGCCGCGAGTTCGTGGATCGTGTGAGCGCTCGTCGCAATGCCCGGCCGAGTTCTCGTCCGAACCCCAGATCGGCAGCCATTCGGTCGGCCTGGAACTCGGCACCTCGACCCACCGTGTACCCCACCACGGTGGCGAGGGTGAGTCCCAGCGACAGCACCACCGCCACGCCGCGAAGGACGGCCGACCCCACTGGACCGTCGCGTGAAGGTGTCGGTGGCGGCCTGGGCCACGTTCTGGAGGAACCAGCCGAGGCGGGCAAGGGCGATGATGGGCAGACTCATCCACTGGCCGATGGTCAACGCCACCGTGTGCGAACCCAGGTGGTGGGCGAGTTCGTGGGCCAGCACGCCGGTGAGTTCGTCTGTGGGGAGTTCGCGGACGGCGAACGAACTCACCACCAGAAGGTGTCCCCCGCATGCGAAGGCGTTCAGTTCGTCCTCGTCGATCACCGCCAGCACGAAGCGATCGGGACTCACCCCCGACGACCGGGCCACCACCTGCCAGGCGCGGTCGAGGTGCTCCCTCTCGACGTGGGTGGGTAGCCGCGTCCCCAGCAACCTCGCAAACACGTGCCGTTGCACGACCGGGATGAACAGCAGTGCGGACGTGAGGAGATGGATGCCCGCCCACCAGGCGAACCTCACCGGGAGCAGCCACTGCACCGGCAGCCAGAACGCCACCAGTGCCACCAACCACAGGGGCGTCAGCGCGACGACGGGAATGAAGGCCCAGACAGCCCCCGACTCGACGCGTCGCACGCGTCGTCGCCGACGGGGGGAGTGAGCCTTCATGGACGAGATCGTCGCGCGCCCTCAGCGATCTGCCGTGACATGTGGATGCCCCAGCGCGCGCTCCACCCAGCGGCCGACAGATCGTGCGAGTTCGTGATCGTCGACGGTGACCTGCCCGGCGCGGCGAGCCCGAGCGAACACGCCCACCGTGCCCACGGTGCCGACGGCCAACAGGTGCGGGTCACCGGCTACCACCGAGCCATCGGCGTGGCCCCGACGGATCAGGCGCTCCACATCGGCCACGTACACCGCCGACCCTTCCTCGACGGCGGCGGCGAGCACCGGATCGGAACCCTCCATGTCGAGGAGGGCGAACCACGCCCGGTGATGAGACATGAACCTGACCGATCCCTCCGATCCCTGGCGTAACTGGGTCAGTGCGGAGGCGGTGGGGTCCATGGCGGCCGCCTGCGCACGGCGCAACTGCTGGCGCATGGTGCGGACCAGATCGGCGATGAGGGCGTCCTTCGAGGCGAAATACCAGTAGAACAGGCCCTTGGCCACGCCGGCGGCATCACAGATGTCCACGACCCTGGTGGGTCCGAACCCCTGCACCGAAAACAGTGTCGCCGCGGCGTCCAGCAACTGTTGGCGCCGTTCCTGCCCGGCCGTGGTCAAGCGGCGGTCGCCGGCGGTGGTCGTCACCTGCACAGTCCACCAGTCCCCGATCGAACGGTCAATCCGGTCGACTTCGGCTAGAACCTCCACCATGAACGATCACGATGGTCACGTCGGAGCCCGACGACCCGGTGCACTGGTGCTGCACGGGTTCACTGGCGCGCCCAGTTCGGTGCGGTCCTTGGCCGACGCGTTCGCAGCGGCCGGCTTCGAGGTCGAATGCCCCTTGTTGCCCGGTCACGGCACCCGGGTCGCCGACATGGTGCCCACTCGATGGGCCGACTGGTCGTCGACGGTCGACGAGGCCTATGTCCGTCTGGCACAGCGCACCTCGTCGGTGGTGGTGGCCGGGTTGTCCATGGGGGGAACCCTCACGCTGTGGACGGCACTGAACCACCCCGACGTGCGAGCCGCCATCTGTGTGAACCCGGCGGCGCAACCGCAACCGGCCGATCTGGTGGGGTTGCTCGACGAAATGCTGGGACAAGGAGTGGAGATGATGCCGGCGATCGGGTCCGACATCGCCATGCCCGATGTGGTGGAGGATGCCTACCCCGAGACACCGGTGGCGGCACTGCGGTCGCTGCTCGTCGACGGCGTGGCCCCCCTGGCCCAACGCTACGGGTCCGCCGAGGTGCCACTGCTGCTGTGCACCTCACGCCAGGACCATGTGGTGGATCCAACCCAGAGCGACTTCCTCGCCGAGGCGTGGGCGGCACCGGTGGAACGACTGTGGCTGGAACGCAGTTATCACGTCGCCACGCAGGACTACGACGCTGCGACCATCGCCGAGCATGCCGTGGCCTTCGCCCGACGGCATGTGGCCTGACGGGACGGCACGGTCATGTTCACCTCACTCCCCAGTCCGTCCTCGGGCACCTTGGAACTGGGTCCGCTGAACCTCAACGCCTACGGCCTCATGATCGCCCTCGGCGTGTTGGCCGCCGTATGGATCACGGGTCGCCGTCTCGAACGCCTCGGCGTGGGCACCCGCGACGACATCGGTTCGGTGGCGATGTGGGCGGTCCCCGCTGGCGTGATCGGTGCTCGGCTGTATCACGTCGCCACCTCCTGGGACCGCTTCTCGGATGCTCCCACCGACATCATCAAGATCTGGGAGGGCGGCCTTGGCATACCCGGCGGGTTGGCCCTGGGCGTGCTGGTGGGGCTGTGGGCGGCCCGTCGTCGTGGCCTCGCCGTCGGGGGCACACTCACCGCGGCGGCTCCGGCACTCCCGGTGGCCCAGGCCATCGGCCGATGGGGGAACTGGTTCAACCAGGAGTTGTTCGGACGGCCCACCGATCTGCCCTGGGCGCTCGAGGTCTCCGACGCCAAGGCCACCGCCGCCGGCTACGAGGCAGGGACCACGTTCCACCCCACGTTCCTGTACGAATCGCTGTGGAACCTCGCCTTGGCCGGTGTGCTGGTGGCGGTGGAACGCCGGTTCCGACTGCGGCCCGGCCGTCTGTTCGCCGTCTACGTGGCGGGGTACGGGGTGGGGCGGTTCTGGGTGGAGAGCCTCCGCATCGACACGGCATCGGAACTCGCTGGGTTGCGGGTCAACCAGTGGATGGCCATCGTGATCACCGTGGCGGCCGTGGGGTATCTGGCGTGGGACGCCCGCCGGCCTCGTCTCGACGTCACCCCCGAAGACCTCACCCCCGAAGGCGTCGAGCCAGATCCTCCGGCGACACGGGATTGACGTACTCGCCGGCACCCACCTCGGCGCCGCGGTTCTCGAAACACACCACGTACTCCACGTCGGACCGTGAGCCCAGGGTGGCGGTTCGGTGCGCCCACAGGTCCACCATCCGGCGCACGCCCACCTGGCCGAGGGTGGTGAAGGTGGCATCGTGGTGCGGCGAGTACAACAACACCTCGCACCGGTCGTCGGGCATGGAGGGCCAGCGGTTGGGACGTCCCTGACGGCCGTCGACGATGGTCACGGTGGTGTCGTCGTGAGGGTCTCGCCGGATGTCCTCGGGGCCCACGCCGTCACCTCATGCGGACCCGCAGTACCGTCGTGGCGTGCTCTCGGACGATCTCGTCGATCTGTCGAACCGCAAGGTCGGCGTGGTGCTCGACGTCTCGGGCGGCGTGCCGGTGATCGCCCATTGGGGTGCACCCCTCCACGTCGATCTGGCTCGTGACGCTTCGGCACTCCGGCGCGCCATCGAGATGCCCGTGCCCTTCGGCGGTCTCGACGCACCGCCACTGCTCAGCATCATCCCGTTGCACGGCGAGGGATCGCCGGCTCGCCCCGGACTCGCCGGTCACCGCCACGGAGGCCGCCATTGGGCGCCCCGGTTCACCCGCCGCTCCACGTCGCGCACGGTCGGTGATCACGGCGACACGGTCCTGCATCACGTGGGCGAGGACCGGCAGCGGGGTCTGGTGCTGGCCACCGAGATCCACGTTGCCCCCCACGGCATGATGCGACTGCGCGCCACCATCACCAACGACCATCCTCGCCGCTATCTGTTGGGTGGACTGTCGCTCAGCGTGCCAGTGCCCGCCCACGCAGCGGACCTCGTGACGTTGAACGGACGGTGGACCCGCGAAGCACAGGTGGTGCGTGAACGGTGGACCCAGGGCGCCCGACTGGTTGAGCATCGTGGTGGTCGGCCCACGCTGCAACGGCCACCCGTGATGTGGGCCATGACCGCCGACGCCAGGGAATGGAACGGTCAGGTGTGGGCCGTGCACCTCGCCTGGAGTGGGAATCACCAACTGGTGGCCGAGACCCTGCCCGACGGGCGCCGGCACCTGCAGGTGGGTGAGTTGCTGCAACCGGGGGAGATCTGTCTCGAACCAGGGGAGTGCCACACCACGCCATGGGTGCTGGCCATGTGGTCGGGGGAGGGCATGACCCCGGCGTCGTGGGGCTTTCATCGCGAGGTGCGCTCCCGACCACATCATCCCGGTGTGGACCGGGCCCGTCCGGTGCTGGTGAACACCTGGGAGGCGGGCTACTTCGATCAGGACGAGGAGCGTCTCACCGAACTGGCCCGCCGAGCCGCCGAGGTGGGGTGCGAGCGTTTCGTCCTCGACGACGGTTGGTTCGGGTCGCGCCGCAACGACCGCCGCGGTCTGGGGGACTGGGTGGTGTCGGCCGACGTTCATCCCCGGGGTCTACGACCCTTCTTCGACGACATCAGGAACCTGGGTCTGAGCGTGGGGCTGTGGGTGGAACCCGAGATGGTGAACCCCGACAGCGACCTGTACCGGGCGCATCCCGACTGGGTGGTGGCGGCCGACGACAACGACGATCCTGTGACGGGTCGCCACCAGTTGGTGCTGGATCTCACGCGTGACGAGGTGCGCGCCCATCTGCGTGAGCGCCTCGAGGCCTTGATCGACGAGTTGGAGGTGACGTGGCTGAAGTGGGACATGAACCGCGATCATGTGGGTGCCTCGATGTCGGGTGGGGCAGCGGCCACGCATACCCAGACACTCGCCGTGTACGAGCTGTTGGAGTGGCTACGGACCCGGTTCCCTGGGCTGGAGATCGAGACCTGTGCCTCGGGGGGTGGGCGTGCCGATCTCGGCATGCTTCAGCACACGGTTCGGGTGTGGGCCAGCGACTCCAACGACCCCGTGGAGCGTCAGCGCATCCAGCGCGGATGGTCGCTGGTGCTGCCGCCCGAGGTGATCGGGGCTCACATCGGTCCGTCCCGGGCCCACACCACGGGACGCCGCAGCAATCTCGGCTTCCGGGGCCTCACCGCCTTGTTCGGCCACCTCGGAGTGGAGTGGGATCTCACCCGGGCGTCGGCCGATGAACTCGCGGCGCTCGCCGAGATCATCGCCCTGCATCGCAGGTTCAGGCCACTGCTCCACGGCGGTGATGCAGTCCGCTTCGACGTCGACCAGACCCGCCACGGAGAGGACGATCCGGTGGCCATGGCCCATGGCGTGTACGCCCCCGACCGGTCCGAGGCACTGGTCGCTTGGGTGCAACTCCGCACGGCACCGGCGTCGGTGCCACCGGTGTGGCAGCTCCCCGGTCTGGATCATCGCCGCCGCTATGCCGTGCGCCCGGTGCCGTTGCCTGGCGGACTACCCGGTCTGGCGTCCCACCAACCGTCCTGGCTCGACATCACTGCCGGCGACGCCTCCCAGGTGGTGATGACCGGCGCGCAACTGGCCACGTGGGGGTTGCAGCCGCCGGTGCTGTGGCCTGAACACGGGGTCCTGGTGCATCTGGAAGCCATCGACGTGGAGCCCGAGCCGTAGCATCGGGTCCCGTGCCTCATCGCCTCACCGAAGCCGACATCACCAAGGTGGCACGGCTGGCCCGCCTGGAACTCACGCCCGACGAACTCGACGAGTACACCCGTCAGTTGTCGAGCATGATCGAACACTTCGACGACATCGACGCCTTGGATCTGGCCGACGTGGAACCCATGACCCAGCCCTACGAGCTGGTGAACGTGTTGCGTGACGACGTCGAGGCCGACACCTTGGATCGCGACGAGGTGCTGGCCGCCGCCCCTGCTGCCCAGGACGGCCGCTTCCGGGTACCGCCCGTGGGGGTGGAGCCATGACCGCCCGCCGCATCGCCGATCAGGTTCGTCGTGGTGAGCGTCGTGCTGTGGACGTCCTCGAGGAGCATCTGGCACGTGTCGAGGCACGCGAGGGCGACATTCACGCCTTCAACCTGGTCACCGCCGATCAGGCACGTGAGGTGGCGCACGCCGTCGACGCCGCTGTGGCCCGAGGCGAAGATCCTGGTCCTCTTGCAGGGGTGCCCATGGCGTTGAAGGACAACCTCTGCACCCGGGGAGTGCCCACCACCTGTTCCAGTCGCATCCTCGAGGGGTGGCGCCCGCCGTATGACGCCACCGTGGTGACACGGGTGCTGGCGGCAGGTGCCGTACCCGTGGGCAAGACCAATCTCGACGAGTTCGCCATGGGTTCGTCCACCGAGAACTCGGCCTTCGGCCCCACGAGGAACCCTCATGACCTGTCCCGCGTCCCGGGCGGTTCATCGGGGGGCAGTGCTGCAGCAGTCGCTGCTGGCTTCGCCCCGGTGTCGCTCGGCTCCGATACCGGTGGGTCAATCCGCCAACCCGCCGCCCTGTGCGGTGTGGTGGGGGTGAAGCCCACCTACGGCCTGGTGTCCCGGTGGGGCCTGGTCGCCTTCGCCTCCAGCCTCGACCAGGTGGGACCGTTCGCCACCGACGTGGCCGACGCCGCCCTGGTCCTCGAGGTCATCGCGGGCCACGACACCCACGACTCCACCAGCATCCCGCATCCCGCCCCCGATCTCACGAGTGAGTTGGGACGCGGCGTGGAGGGACTGCGGGTCGGGCGTATCACCGATCTGCCGGCGGGGGCGGCCCCCGACGTGGTCGAGCGCCTCGAGGCGGCGTTCGAGGTGTTGGCGGCCGCTGGCGCCACCGTGGTGGACGTGGAGGTGCCGGCGTTCACCTACGGCCTCACCGCGTACTACCTCATCGCTCCGGCCGAGGCGTCGAGCAACCTGGCGCGCTACGACGGCGTCCGGTACGGCTTGCGCGTCCCCGCTGCCGACACCAACGCCATGTACGCCGCCACTCGGGAGGCGGGTTTCGGTGCCGAGGTCAAGCGACGCATCATGCTCGGTACTTATGCGCTGTCGGCCGGCTACTACGACGCCTACTACGGCAAGGCGCTCAAGGTACGTCGTCGCATCGCCGACGACTTCGCCCGCGCCTACCAGCACGCCGATGTGTTGCTCACGCCCACCTCACCCACCGAGGCGTTCCCCTTCGGCGACAAGACCGCCGACCCCTACGCCATGTACTTGTGCGACACCTACACCATTCCCACCAACCTGGCGGGGCATCCGGCCATGAGCGTGCCCTTCGGGACCGGCTCGGCTGGTCTCCCCATCGGTGTGCAGGTGCTGGCACCGGCGTTGGGTGAACGGGTCATGTTCCGAGTGGCGGCCGAACTAGAACGTGCCGCCGCTACCACGGGAGGTGCGCAATGACCGCCAACGGCCTTCCCGACGGCTGGGAACTCGTGGTGGGCCTCGAGGTCCACGTGGAACTCGCTACCCGGACCAAGCTGTTCAGCGGCAGCCCCAACCGCTTCGGCGATGATCCCAACCTGCACATCGACCCCGTCACGCTGGGCCTTCCCGGGGCGCTGCCGGTGCTCAACCGGCAGGCCGTGGAACTCGCCATGCGTATCGGGTTGGCACTCAACTGCCGCATCCAGCGGTGCACGTTCCACCGCAAGAACTACTTCTACCCCGACCTGCCCAAGGCGTACCAGATCAGCCAGTACGACCAACCCCTGAACGTGGATGGCTGGCTGGAACTGCCCGACGGCACCCGTATCGGCGTGGAGCGAGCTCACTTGGAGGAGGACACCGGCAAGAGCACCCACCTGGGTGGTGCCGGTGGGCGTATCCACGGCAGCGACGCCTCGCTGATCGACTTCAACCGTGCTGGGGTGCCCTTGGTCGAGATCGTGTCGCGACCCGACCTCCGCACCGCTGAACAATGCCGCCAGTACGTGACCGAGTTGCGGGCCATCCTGGTGGCCATCGGAGCCTCGGACGCCAAGATGGAGGAGGGGTCCATGCGCGTCGACGCCAACGTGTCGGTCCGTCGCACGGGCGAGCCCCTCGGGACTCGCTGCGAGATCAAGAACGTGAACTCGGTGCGCTCGTTGGGTCGGGCCATCGAGTACGAGGCCCGCCGACAGGTGGACCTCCTCGTGGACGGTGGCACGGTGCGCCAAGAGACCCGCCACTGGAGCGAGAACGACGGACGCACACATACGCTGCGCACCAAGGAGGACGCCGACGACTACCGGTACTTCCTCGAGCCCGACCTGGTGCCACTCGATCCTGACCAGGCATGGATCGACCGGGTACGCACGGCACTGCCCCCGTTGCCAGCCGAGCGGCGCCGACGACTCGCCGAGGTTTCGGGGAGCGAACCGACTGCCGATGCCGTGGCGGTGATCGTGGAGCGCGGTCAGGACGACTACGCCTTGGAGGCCATCGGTCAGGGCGGTGACCCCGGGCGTGTGCTGGTGCACGTGCAGCAGGGGTTCGCCGAACAGGGGCCACACCCTGCTGCTCCGGCGAGTGCGCTCGCAGCGCTGACGTCGTTGGAGGTGAGCGGTGCCCTCACCGCCACCCAGGCCAAAGTGGTCCTGGCGGATCTGCTCGAGCGAGGAGGCGGCGACCCTGGGACCATCGCCGCCGAGCATGGCTTCGAGGCCCTGGACACCTCGGTGCTCGATGGTCTGGTGGACGCTGCCATCGCTGCGCAGCCCGATGCCTGGGCCAAGTTCACAGCCGGTGAGGCCAAGGCCATGGGTGCGCTGGTGGGAGCCGTCATGAAGGCTTCAGGCGGCAAGGCTGACGGGAAAGCGGTCACTGCTGCACTGCACGCCCGACGGGACTCGGCGTTAGGGTGAGACCGGCAGTGCGATGACATCGCACGCCGTCACGCCGTGAGCGAGGAGTCAGAACACGGATGGACCGCATCGCAATCAACGGCCTGCGAGTCATGGCGGTGGTGGGAGTGCTCCCTCAGGTGCGTGAGGCGGCACAGCCCCTGCAGATCGACCTCGTGCTGGTTGTCGATCTGCACGACGCCGGCCTCACCGACGACCTGAACGACACCGCCAATTACGGCGCCGTCAGCGAGGCCGTCGCCGCCGTGGTGCGCGAAAGCAAAGACCTCCTGCTCGAGCGACTCGCTGCTCGCGTCACCGATGTCGCGCTCGGTTTCGATCGGGTCGAGCGGGTCACGGTGACCAT
The DNA here is from genome assembly GCA_964393535.1 of uncultured Ilumatobacteraceae bacterium. Taxonomy (GTDB): domain Bacteria; phylum Actinomycetota; class Acidimicrobiia; order Acidimicrobiales; family Ilumatobacteraceae; genus CAYMUC01. The sequence continues at coordinate 28,954 of CAYMUC010000015.1, forward strand.
CACCAAACTGCGCCCGCCCATCCCCGAGGATGTGACGTCGACGGCCATCACGGTCGAGCGGCACCGACGGGAACTCGGTGTTCCCCTCCAGGGCGAACACACCGCCATCGTGGCTCTGGGCTCGAACCTTGGTGAGCGGGAGACCTACCTTCGCTTCGCCGTGGAGCAGTTGGGCGATGTCATCGCCCAGTCCCAGGTGTGGGAGACCGCCCCGGTGGGTGGCCCCGACGGACAGGGCGCGTACCTCAACATGGTGGTGGTGGTGCGTACTCACCTCGACCCCTACGCCTTCATGCGACACGGTCAGCGCATCGAGGCCGCAGCACTGCGTCAGCGACTGGTGCGATGGGGGCCACGCACCCTTGACGTGGACCTGTTGTTCCACGACCACACTCGTATCGAGTCCCCCGAACTGACCTTGCCGCATCCCCGTTTCGCCGAGCGGCGATTCGTGCTGGCACCCCTCGCCGAGGTGGCCCCCGACCGTTGCCCGGCTGACTGGGACGCCCTGCTGCCCCCCGACGACGTGCGACCGATCGGACCGTTGCGCCCCTGAGGGTGCTCAGTCCAGCCCGAGACGATGTTCGAACGCACGCACCTTGGCCGGGTAGTGGACGCGCCCGTACTCGGGTCGCTGCTGCAGCACGATCTCCAGCAGTTCGTCGTGTTGGGCGGTGTTCTTCCACGGCAGTGCCACGTACAGGGGAAGGCCGAACACGCGCAGTTCGTCCAGTCGCCCGTACACCATCTTCTGGTACACGTACCGTTCCTCCCACGGCCATCCCGAAGGAGCGAAACCGGTGCCGGGGTCGAGGATGCATCGCCGGCGCATACCGAAGCGGTCGGCTTCGGCCAGGCGAGCGGTGAAGAAGTCCAGCATGACGCCGATGGGATCGGCCCTCACCATGTCCATCTCGCGGGGGTTGGGACCCGAGAGAAACGGCAGCACCACATCGACCTGCGCCTCGGCGGCCACGGTCCACATCTCGTCGGTCTGCATCCCGTCGGCTGCGTTCAGCACTGTGGCACCACCGGCCAAGGCCCGGCGTGCCACTTCCGGCCGCCAGGTGTCCACGCTCACCGGCACACCCAGTCCGGCGAGTGCAGGCAGCAACGGTTCCAGACGCGCCCATTCGCTTTCCCACCCCACCACGGTGGCGGCGTCGGTGGAGCCCTGACCGCCGAGGTCGATGGCGTTGGCGCCGTCGGCCAACAGGTTCCGGGCCCTTTCGAGGGCCTGATCGGGAGTAGTCGCAATCGAGTCGGTGTTCAGCGAGTCGGGGCTTGCGTTCACGACGCCATAGAGCAGCACGGCAGTGCACGGTATCGGGAGGATCCTCGATGAGCGGTGTTCGTACCTTCGATGTCTCCGGTTGGACCATCGATATGGCCCTCGAGGCCAAGGGGTCCACGACGGTGTCCATGTGCATCCCGTGTCGCAACGAGGTGGCCACCATCGGCTCGTTGGTGCGCCATATCCGCACGCATCTGGTGGACCGTCACGGCCTTATCGACGAGTTGATCGTGCTGGACGACCGCAGTACCGACGACACCGCCGTGGTGGCGGCGCGCGCCGGGGCCACGGTGGTTCCCATCGACCGCGTCCATGCGCTCTTCGGTACCGGGCATGGCAAGGGCAACGCCCTGTGGGCCACGCTGGCCGCCAGCCAGGGCGATCTCGTGGTGTGGTGTGACGGTGACGTCACCAGTTTCGAACCGGTGTGGGTGCCGCGATTGCTCATGCCCTTGTTGCGCCACGATGACCTGGCGTTGGTGAAGGCCACGTATCACCGCCCCGAGCAGTACGGAGGTGGTGGACGCACCACCGAGTTGGTGGCCCGGCCCCTGCTGTCACTGTTCTTCCCCGAACTCACCGGTCTCGACCAACCGCTGGCCGGCGAGTTCGCCGGTCGGCGCGCCTACCTCGAGCAGATCCCGTTCGTGGAGGGTTGGGGCGCCGAGATCGGCATGCTCATCGACCTGTCACAGAAGTTCGGGGCCGACTCCATCGGTCAGGTCGATCTCGATACGCGCCGGCATCGTCACCGTTCACTGCTGGAGTTGTCGGTGCAGGCAGCCGAGGTCATGGCCACGGCCCTGGCGCGAACGCCCGCCGCTGCCGCCTTCGCCAGTGAGGAACTGGTGCTCACCCGAGGTGATGGCACGTCGGTGCCCGTACACCTCGACGAGCGGCCGCCCTTGGCTCAGGTTCGTGCCGGTGCCGGCCTGCTCACGGGATCAGGGCCACTTTGCCCACCACCCGGCGGGTCGCCAGATCGGTGAAGGCCTGCACCACCTCGTCGAACCGGTAGGCGGTGGGCTCCACGGGGTTCAACTCACCTCGTGCGATGGCCGCCAGCACGGTGTCCAGCATCGCGGCATCGTCGGCTGGGTGGTGCAAGGCCCAGCCACCCCAGTCCACGCCGATCACCCGGCGGTTGCGCAGCAGGATCTGATTGGCGGGAAGTTGGGGAATGCCGGTCACGAAGCCGACCACGAGGTACTGACCATCATCACCCAGTGCCCGTAGGCACGACGTTCCCACCTCGCCTCCGATGGGGTCGTACAGGGCGTCCACACCGTTGGGCTGACCCCAACCCGCAGCGATCTCCTTGGCGGCGATCTTCACGTCCTGCGTGCTGGTGTCGATGGTGGCCTCGGCCCCCCGTGAGGTCGCCATGGCCAGTTTGTCGGCACTGGAGGCAGCGGCGATCACCCGCAGCCCCATAGAGCGTCCTACGTCCACCGCCGCCAACCCCACCCCGCTTCCTGCCCCCAACACCAGCAGGCTCTGGCCGGGGTGCAGTGATGCCCGTTGCTTCAGAGCGAACCAACTGGTCAGGTAACTCTGCACGAAGGTGGCTGCCTGGCCATCGCTGAGATGATCGGGCAGGTGCCGTGCCCGCCGCGCACCCACCACTGCCTCGTCCACGCATCCGCCTCCGAACCCCAGATTCACCAGCACCCGGTCACCCACGGTGTGCGTGGTCACCTCATCACCCACCTCGGCGATGCGCCCGACGACTTCCATGCCGGGGATGTAGGGCAGTTGTGGCTTGAGTTGGTACAGCCCCTGGACGACGAGACCGTCCACGAAACTCAACCCGCAGGCCGTCACCGCCACACGAACCTGGTGCGGTTCGAGAGCGGGACTGGGGCGGTGTTCCACCACCAGTTGTTCGACAGGTCCGAACGAGTGACAGACGATGGCGCGCATGGGCGAGACCGTAGTCAGCCGCCGCTTCGTTCAGAGGGTGCGGAGGATGCGTTGGGCCAACGGTGTCACCACGGCCAGATCGTTGGGGGCATCGCCAAGGGGCAGATCGTCCACGGAGAACCAGCGCAGGGTTCCCACTCCACCTGGCGAGGGTGAACCCTCGACCCGCAGCGTCGCGTCCAGCGCAGCGGTGAACAGATGTGCGATGTTCCAGTGGCGGTGGTCCGGCTCCGCGGTGTCGGTGACGTGCACGGTGAGAGGTCCGGGGAGCACCATGTGGAGGTCCGGGGGGCCAAGGCCCGTCTCTTCGGCGACCTCGCGCCAGACGGCCTCGCAACTGGTCTCTCCGAGTTCGACGTGTCCGCCTGGCGACGACCAGCCCAGCGTGGCGTGACGCACCAGCAGCACATGATCGCCGGTGGGGTCGAGGATCCACGCCGTGGCACAGATGTGGCCGCAGGGGACCTCGGCCGATACCCCGGCGATCCCACGAGCGAGGTCGGCGGCGTAACCGTCGGGGTCGACGGCGCAGGAGATCAGTTCGCTCAGCAGAGCAGGGTGATGGCCGGGAACGTCGACGGTGGCGTGTGGCCGACCCATGATGCGATCAGGCCGCTCACCCTTGACGGATGAACGCCATCACCTCGGCCCGAGCGGCGGTGTCGGTGCGGTAGATGCCACGCGCCGACGACGTGACGGTGCGACTTCCCGCCTTGCGCACTCCCCGGATGGACATACAGGAGTGTTCCGCTTCCACGACCACCAGCACACCGGCGGGGGTGAGCATCGACTCCATGGCGTCGGCAAGTTGACTGGTGAGCCGTTCCTGCACCTGAAGGCGACGACTGAAACCCTCGACCAGTCGGGCCAGTTTCGACAAGCCCGTGAAGCGACCCATGGTGCCCGGGAGATAGGCGATGTGCGCTGTGCCGGTGAAGGGCAGCATGTGGTGCTCACACAGCGAGGTGAAGGGGATGTCGCGCACGAGGACCATCTCGTCGTGCTCGATCTCGAAGGTGGTTCCCAGATGCGACTCGGGCTGCTCGTGCGCTCCGGCGAGCAACTCGGCCCACATGCGAGCCACCCGCGAGGGGGTGTTCGCCAAGCCGTCGCGATCGGGGTCTTCTCCGATGGCGAGGAGCAACTCCCGCACGGCCGCTTCGGCGCGGGGGAGATCGATCTGACTCGGGGTGGACCCGGTGGCGGCGATGGGGGGCACGGGGTGGCCCTTTCTCGTGGACGTCGGCCGCGAAGGCTAGCGACTGAAACCACCTAGGCTTCCATCGTGACCGATGTCCCCGCACAGGCCGCTGCCCATGAGGTGACCGTTCGCGGGACGTGCCACCACGACTGTCCCGACTCGTGCGGGTGGGTCGTGACCGTGCGTCACGACGGACCACGGCCGCAGGCGGTCACGCTGAGAGGGAATCCCGAGCATCCGTATTCGCGGGGCGAGCTGTGTCCCAAGGTGAACCGCTTTCTCGAGCGGGTGTACAGCCCCTATCGCATTCGCTTTCCTCAGATCCGGACCGGCGCCAAGGGAGAGGGTGCGTTCCGACGAGCGTCGTGGGACGAAGCCCTGGAACTCGTGGCGACACGCTTGGACGAGGTGATCCGCCGCCACGGCGGTGAGGCGATCCTTCCGTGGAGCAGTGCCGGCACCCAGGGGTTGCTGCAGGGCAGTTCCCTCGATCGTCGCTTCTTCGCCCGGCTGGGCGCCACCCGCCCTCTGGGTTCCATGTGCGGGTTGACCGCCGGTGCCGGCATGGAGACCACCATGGGCACCCGTCTTGGTGCCGACCCGTTGGACGTCCGCCATGCCGGCATGGTGATGCTGTGGGGGACCAACACCAAGTTGACCAACCGTCACCTGTGGCCCTTCGTGGAAGAGGCGCGCAGTGCCGGTGCCCCGGTGGTGGTCATCGATCCTCTGCGGACCGTGACGGCCGAGGCTGCCGACTGGTATCTGCAGCCGTATCCGGGAACCGACGTGGCGCTGATGCTGGGCATGTTGCACGTGCTCATTCGCGACGACCTCGTGGATCACGACTACGTCCGTCAGCACACGCTCGGGTTCGACGAGTTGGCGGAGCACGTGCGGTCGTGGACGCCGACGCGAGCCGCCGAGGTGACCGGGGTCGAGCCCGGCGACCTGGAGTTCGTGGCCCAGTTGTACGGATCCACCAAGCCTGCCTTCATACGGACCCTCATCGGTCCCGAGCATCGCGAACACGGTGCCATGTTCTTCCGCACACTGGCGTGCTTACCCGCCGTGACCGGGTCGTGGAAGTACCGGGGAGGTGGCCTGGCGCGCAGCGTCGGGTCGTGGAACTCGTCGTTCATCGACGAGGGGGTATTCGATGCGCCGCACCTGTGGCCCGGTGGGCAGGCTCCGCGTTCCATCAACGTGAATCACCTCGGGCGGGCGCTCACGCACCGCCGTCTCGATCCCCGGGTCATGGCGCTGGTGGTCTGGAACGCGAATCCGGCAGTCACGGCGCCCCGATCGTCGCTGGTGCGCGAGGGACTGGCGCGCGACGACCTGTTCACCGTGGTCAGCGAGCAGTTCCCCACCGACACGGTGCGCTATGCCGATGTGGTGTTTCCCGCCACCACCCAGGTGGAGCACCGAGACGTGGTCCCGGCATGGGGCCACTTCTACGTCGGGTGGAACGAAGCGGCCATTGCGCCGGTAGGCGAGTCGGTGCCCAATACCGAACTGTGGCGTCGCCTCGCCGGTGCCATGGGCCTTACCGAGCCCGAACTGTTCACCTCCGATGATGACCTGATCGCTCAGGCCATGGTCGGCCTCGATGTCGAGACCTTGCGTCGCCAGGGGTTCCTGCGGCTGCCCGTGGCCGAGGATCTTCGACCCTGGGCCGACGGCGGACTGCCCACACCGTCGGGACGGATCGAGTTGATGAGTCCCGGTGCGGCGGCCCGGGGACACGGGGCGCTTCCCGAACACCTGGCACCGGCCGAGGGTTGGGGCAGTGTGGCATCGCAGCGGTTCCCGTTGGCGCTGCTCACCCCCAAGACCCAGGTTCGTTTCCTGAACTCGTCGTACTCGCCGCTTCCTGGCCACGGCGATCGTGAGGGCCAGCCCACCGTCGAGATCGATCCGGTCGACGCCGTGTCTCGTGGGGTCAGCGACGGAGATCGCGTGCGGGTGTTCAACGACCGTGCATCACTGGAGCTGATCGCCCGTGTGCCCACCGGTGGCCAGGGCCGGGGACGCCCCGGAGTGGTGGTGGTGCCGTTCGGGTGGTGGCGGCATCAGCACCGTGACGACAGCGTTGCCAACGACCTCACCAGCGACACACTCGCCGACTGGGGTGGAGGAGTGGCGTACTACGACGTCTCGGTGGAAGTGGAACGCCTCGGCGGCTCACCCGAGGCCGGGTGATCCCGGCCCGATGTCAGCCGTCGGCAGGGCGGTCGACGGCGTGCTCCAACAAGGCTTCCAGGCCCACGTGCTCGAGGGCCAGGACATGCGTGGACGCCAGGACGACCGGGGGAGCCACCCCCGCCTCGTAGGCCTCCTGCCAACGACTGGCACACAGACACCACTGGTCGCCGGGCTTCAACCCGGGAAAGCCGTAACGCGGCATGGGGGTCACCAGGTCGTTGCCCATGGCCACGCTGAAGTCGAGGAAGGCCTCGGTGACCTGGGCGCAGACCACGTGCACGCCGGGATCGTCACCACGGCAGTCGCAGCTCCCGGTGCGGTAGTAGCCGGTGAGGGGATCCATGGAACAGGGTTGCAGTTCGCCACCCAGCACGTTGCGCGCGTTCATGGACACGATTCGACCACAGTCCGACCGGCGGTGTGACGCTCTACAACACGGTGACGTCGAACAAGGTGCCGATGAGGTACGTGACCGCGGTGGCCAACAGCAGGATGATCGCTTGTCGCAGCGCTGATCGGCCGAGGGACCGCTCGGCCATCTTGCCGATGAACGCCCCCACCACCAGGGCCCCTGCAACGCCGGCGAGCACCGAGGCGAGTTTCGCCGCTTCGCCCGATCCCACGTACCAGGGGATCACCGGCACTGCTGCACCGAGCAGGAAACACACCAACGACAAAGCGGCGGCCCACCAGGGTGAGGGGAGGTCGGTGGGGTCGACGCCGAACTCTTCACGGGCGTGCACCAACAAGGCGTCCTCGGGCGAACGCATCACTTCCCGCGCCGAGGCCAAGGCCTGCTCGGGACTCATGCCATGTCCCTCGTACATGGCGGCCAACTCGGCCGTCTCGGCTTCGGCGTTGACGCGGTGCTCGCGACGCTCGATCTCCAGTTCGCGCAGGACCAACTCGTTCTGCGCCGACACCGACACCCACTCGCCTGCCGCCATGCTGGCCGCCCCGGCGACGGCACCGGCGATTCCGGCGAGGCGCACCACGTTGTTGTCGATACCACTGCCGGCGAACCCGAGCACCAGCGACACGTTCGAGACCAGACCGTCACTGACGCCGAACACCGCCGCACGGGCGAGGCCGCCCGACACCGAACGGTGCATGTGATCACCATCGCCCAGTCGACGGTCGGCCAGTGCTCGCGAGATACCCATCGCAGCCGACGCTAACCGCTCGTCGCAGAGGTGACGACCAGTAGCCTCGACAGGGCCATGACCACCGACCGGCCTCGCTTCCGTTTCGCCCCGTCACCGACGGGGTTCTTCCATGTGGGTGGTGCACGTACGGCCCTGTTCAACTGGGCCTTGGCCAAGCGACTCGGCGGCACGTTCGTGCTGCGTATCGAAGACACCGATGAGGCCCGTAATCGTCCCGAGTGGACCGAGGGCATCATCGATGCCCTGGCGTGGCTCGGAATCCATGCCGATGACCCCACCTTCGAGGGGCCCTACTTCCAGAGCCACCACGCCCAGGACCACCTCGATGCGGCCGAGCGTCTGTACAGGTCGGGTCACGCCTACTACTGCGATCTCACACCCGAGCAGATCGCCGAGCGGGCATCGGCCCGCGGCGTGCCGGGTTATGACGGCTACTCGCGTGACCGTGGCCTGGGGCCAGGGCCGGGTCGCGTCTTGCGGTTCCGGGTACCCGAGGGGACGTCGGTGGTCGAGGACGCCGTGCGCGGCCGGGTCGAGTTCGATCACAGCCATCTCGAAGACTTCGTGTTGCTGCGCGGTAACGGCAGCCCCATGTTCCTTCTCGCCAACGTCGTCGACGACCTCACCATGGGCATCACCCATGTGCTCAGGGCCGAGGAGCACCTACCCAACACCCCCAAGCAGCAACTCATCTGGGAAGCACTGGGTCATCGGCCACCGCAGTGGGCACATGTGCCGGTGCTGGTGAACGAGCAGCGCAAGAAGCTGTCGAAGCGACGCGACAAGGTGGCGTTGGAGCAGTACCGGGCCGAAGGGGTGTTGGCCGAGGCCATGGTGAACTACCTCATGACCTTGGGGTGGTCCCCGCGCAGTGGCACCGAGATCGCCCAGTGGTCCCAGATGGTGGAGGAGTTCCGCCTCGAGGATGTGAACCTGTCGCCGGCCTTCTTCGACGAGAAAAAACTGTGGGCCTTCAACGGCGAGTACATCCGGGCACTCGATGTCGAGGACTTCCTTCGCCAGTGTGAACCGTGGCTCACCGTCCCGGTGGCACCATGGCCACCCGAACGCTTCGACCCCAGTGCCGTGCGAGCATTGGCACCTTTTCTCCAGGTTAGGGCCGTCACGTTCTCCGAAGTGCCAGGCATGGTCGAGTTCCTGTTCGCCGAACCCTTCGAGGTGCATGACGGCGACTGGGCCAAGAACTTCAAGGGCGAGGTCGCCCATGAGGTCCTGGTCGAGTCCCTCGCCCTCTACGAGTCCTGTGCCTGGGTCGCCGACGAGTTGAAGGCCGTGCTGGAACGGGTGGGCGAACACCACGGACTGAAACTCGGCAAGGCCCAGGCGCCGGTCCGAGTCGCAGCCATGGGGCGCGCCGTTGGACTGCCGTTGTTCGAGTCGCTCGAAGTGCTGGGTCGGGAGCGAACACTGGATCGCCTGCGCTCGGCGGTGTTGCGTTCGTCTGCCGAACGCGCCGCTTCGTCCCACTGACGCCATGGGGTGGCGGGGTCTACGCCGGACTCTGGCCGGGATCGGTGCCGTCACCGCCGTGGCGATCGTGTACCTCATCGTCACGGCGGTGCAGGTGTGGCAGGTGGGCCGCCACGACCAGAGCGGCCCGGTCGACGCCATCGTGGTGATGGGGGCGGCCCAGTACGACGGCAGGCCCTCACCGCAGTTGCAGGCCCGACTGGACCGCGCCCTCGAGTTGTACGAAGAGGGTTTGGCGCCGCGCATCGCCGTGACCGGCGGCAGCATGCCGGGCGATCGGTTCAGCGAGGCGCAAGCCTCTCGGCGCTACCTGGAACAGCGAGGTGTCCCACCCGAGGCCATCACGGGGGAGGACCGAGGGCGGTCCACCTGGGAGTCGTTGCATGCGCTCAGCGAGGTGCTCGAACCCCTCGACGTCACGTCGGTGCTCTTGGTCAGCGATCCCTTCCATCTGCTGCGGGTCCGGCTCAGTGCCGCCGAAGCGGGGTTCACAGCACTGACCACGCCCACCCTTCACCACGGCACGAGCGGGTGGGGTGACCTCCGTCGACACCTGAAGGAGGCGTTGGGCGTGGCTGTGGGACGCATCATCGGGTTCGAGAGGTTGTGGCGCCTCACCGGGTAGTGGCGTCGGGGGACGTTGGCTATGCTGTCGCACGCTCCATGGGGAGTGGTGTAACTGGCAACACAGCAGATTCTGGTTCTGTTATTCAGGGTTCGATTCC
>CAYMUC010000016.1:0-38234 GCA_964393535.1 uncultured Ilumatobacteraceae bacterium
TCGCCTCGGTGGTGTTGGCGTGGGAGAAGGAACTGCACCCCGACATGTCGAAGGTGAACCCCAATGGTGGCGCCATCGCCCTCGGTCACCCGTTGGGCGCCTCGGGAACCCGACTCATGGCCACGTTGCTGAACGAACTGGAGCGCACTGGCGGCCGCTACGGCTTGCAGACCATGTGCGAAGGCGGCGGCATGGCCAACGCCACCATCATCGAGCGCCTGGGCTGAGCCCGGCTCTCTGACGGAACGACATCGATGCTGGCCGTCGCCTTCAGCACCGTGCTGTGGGTGGCGGCCGGCGTCGTTTTCGCCGTGGTCATCTGGCGCCTGGGCATCGGCATGCTGCGCTCCATGACCACACCGCTGCCACCCCCGCCGCCGGCGGGCGAGATGCGGCGCATCAACGTTCGCTACCGCTGTGTGGTGTGCGGTGTGGAACTGCGCATGACGTTGGCTCCCGACGAGGATCCGCCGCCACCGAGGCACTGCCTGGAGGACATGGCGATCATCGCCCCCATCGAATGAGAACCCTCAACGGTCATCCACAACTTGTGGATAACGCTGTTGATGAGTCACATCGATGTCATTTCGCCGTTACCCGGCGTCAATGGTATTTGGTGGCCGTGAACAGCCCGCCGAGCACGAAGAACAGCCCCACCACGAGGTACCAGTTGCTGCGGCCACCGGGCACTGCGCCCAGGTAGTACAGCAAGATGATGAGTGAGCCCACGATGAACAGGGCGAACATGAGCACAGGCACCCATGTGGGACTCTGCTTCTGCGACAGGGGGATGGGCGGCGTGTACCGAGACGATGCCGCCACTTCGTGATCGTCGCCCGAGGGACGTGACGAACCCCGAGGCGGTGGCGAGCCAGCCGACGGGAGATCACCCGGTTTGGTGCCCTTGGGGGTCACTCGGCCGCTGGAGGTGCGCTTCGGAGGTGCCACGAGTACCGAAGCCTAGCCTGGGGGAGTGCCGCGCATCCTGGTGATCGACAACTACGACAGCTTCGTGTACAACCTGGTCCAGTATCTGGGCGAGTTGGGTGCCGATCCGGTGGTGGTGCGCAACGACGATCTCACTTTGGACCAAGCCGTGGCCCTGGAACCCGATGGCGTGTTGATCTCCCCGGGCCCGGGTCGACCCGAGGATGCCGGCATCACGTGTGATGCGGTGAAGGCCTTCGCCGAGTCCGGTGTACCGGTGCTTGGCGTGTGTCTCGGCCATCAGGCCATTGGGCACGTGTTCGGAGGCACCGTGGTGGCGGCCCCTTCCCTCATGCACGGCAAGACCTCGCCGGTTCACCATCACGGCACCGGTGTGTTCAGCGGACTTCCCGAGCCTCTCGAGGCGACCCGCTACCACTCACTCGTGGTGGACCGCGCCGACCTCCCCGAGGTGCTGGAGGTGACGGCGCAGACCAGCGACGGCATCATCATGGGACTGCGCCACCGTGACCTCGAGGTGGAGGGTGTCCAGTTCCATCCCGAGAGCATTCTCACCGCATCGGGTCACGAACTCCTGGCGAACTTCGTGCGCCGCTGCGCCTGAGCGCCTCAGCCGTTCGGCGGCACCGTTTCGGGGACACTCGTGTCGGGCACCGTGGTGGTCGTGGAGGTGGTGCTGGTGGTGGTGGGTTCTGGTGCTGCAGCGCCCACCCGCAACTTCACCACCGTTCCCGGATCGACCAAGGTGGCCGGGGCGATGTCCTGGGACAGCACACGTCCGGCGTCGGGTGAGTCGAAGGGCACCGTCACGAACGTCACGTCGGCGAAGAGGTCGAGCCCGGCGAGGATCTCCTCGGCTTCGTCCTGGTCGACCCCGATGAGGGACGGCATGGGCACCTTGCCCGTTCCTGTGGACACCACGACGACCACGGTCTCGCCCCGACCCAAGGGGGTGCCGATAGGCGGTTCGGTGGCGATCACGGCCCCGGCAGGAATGGTGTCGCTGGGTTGTTCGGCCCGTGTGACCACGAACCCATACGGCTCACCGCTGAGCAGGGAGGTGGCATCGGCCTCCAACTGGCCACGTACGTTGGGAAGCGCAATCTGGGTGCCCCCCGACGACAGCACCACCTCGATGGTGGTTCCGGGCCGGGTGGACTCCTGGGCGGCGGGGTTCTGGGCGAGAATGCGCCCCTCCTCGACCTCGGCGCTCTCGGCGAGGTCGACCACGACGGCCCGCAACCCAATGGCTGCAAGGGTCTGGTTGGCCTCGTCGAGCGTGAGGCCCATCAGCGTCGGCACCACCACGGGCTCGGCCGCCGGGTTGTAGAAAATGGCCACCTCGGCACCGCGCTCGACCGGGCTGTCCGCCTCGGGATCCTGCGCATACACCACGTCGTCGGGAAGGCCCTCACGCGCCTGAGCGACGGGTACCGGGTTGAACCCGGCGTCGATGAGGAGTGCCGTCGCTTCGCGCAGGGTGCGGTTGGTCACGTCCGGTACCGACAACACCGTGGAACCCTGGTCCGAGGTGAGCGCCCGGTAGAGCCCGAAACCCCCCAGTACCAGAGCGACTGCCACGAGGACGGCACCTACGAGATACCAGCCGGCACGACGAGGCAGCACTTCTTCGACCGGAGGCTCGTCGACGTGCACGGGCCGACCGGTGACCTGGCGAGGCATGGCCTGGGTGGGTGCGGTGGCTGGCGACGGAGGAGGCGGTGGAGGCGTACTGCGGTCGGTCTGGGTGGCGGGGATCACCTGGGTGGGTTCGTCGACGCCGCCGCGCCGCGCCACCTCGAGCGCTTGGACGGGAAGACCTTCACGGAAGCGACGCAGGTCGTCGCGCAATGCCTCGGCGTTGGGGTAGCGAGCGGCGGGCTGTTTGGCCAGCAGTCGGGCGACGATCGCTTCGAAGGGGCGAGCGACATCGGGTGCCAGTTCCCGCAGTGGTCGCGGCGCCTCGTGCACCTGCTTGTAGGCCACGCCGACGGGACTGTCCGCGGCGAAGGGAGGGCGACCCGCCACCATCTCGTACAGCACCACACCCAGCGAGTACAGGTCGCTGCGGGGATCGGGTTGGCCACCTTGGGCCTGTTCGGGCGAGAAATAGGTAGCTGTGCCCATGACGGCACCGGCCTGGGTGAGGTTGGCCTCCACCGAGGCGCCCAACGCCCGGGCGATGCCGAAGTCGGCCACTTTCACCTGGCCGCCCTGGCCCAGCAGGATGTTGGCGGGCTTGATGTCGCGATGGACCACACCGTTGTGGTGGGCCGACGCCAGGGCAGCGGCGACCTCGAGGCCGATCATGGCTGCCTGCTGTGCGGTGAGGGCACCGTTGGCGCGCAAGAGGTCGGCCAGAGTGCGACCGGCCACGTACTCCATGGCCATGAAGTACGTGCCACCGGCACGGCCCCAGTCGTACACGGCCACGATGTTCGGGTGCGTGAGATTGGCCGCTGCCTGGGCCTCGCGTCGGAACCGTTCCACGAAGGCTGGATCGGTGGCGAACTCGGGGAACAGCACTTTCACGGCGACGGGTCGGTCCAGCAACAGGTCGCGCGCCAGGAACACGTCGGCCATGCCGCCGCGCCCGATGCGTCGTTCGATCTCGTAGCGCTCGTTGATGATGCTGCGCTCGTCGCTGCCGCTCATGTGGGGCGCAGGTTACCGACCTCGGCCGCCGGTTAGCCGTTCACCCGCAGTGCGGCGTTCAGCACCTGCCGTGCCACCGGGCCCGCCAGGGTCCCTCCGGTGCCGGCGCTGATCTCGGCCGTGGTGCCCTTGAGCACCACGGCAACGGCGTAGCGCGGAGCGTCGGCCGGGGCGAACGCGGTGATCCAGGCGTGGGATCGCTCGGGTTCGCCAGTTTCGTTCAACTGGGCGGTACCGGTCTTTGCCGCTGCCTGCACGCCACCGTCCAACTGCAGGCAGCAACTCGCGGTGCCATTGCGCACCACCGCCACCATGAGTTCGGTAAGGGTGGCTGCCGTACCGGGCTGCAGTGCCCGCAACCATGGCGTCGGCCGCGTGACGTCCAGTGGCACCCCACGATGGTCCAACGTGGCGTCCACCACGTAGGGGGTCATCATGACGCCACCATTGGCCACGGCCGCCGACACCATGGCCATATGCAGAGGGGTCATCTGTACCTCGCCCTGCCCGAATCCGCCCAGCGCCAGCAAGGGGAGGTTGGCGGCGTAGTCGAGTCGGGGTGCGAACGTGCTGGCAGCAGGCCGAGGCAGATCGATGGGGACCGGTTGATCGAAGCCCCATCTCGCGGTGCCGTCCACCATGGCGGTGGGTCCCATCTCCACCGCCAACTGGGCGAAGGGGATGTTGCACGAGCGTCGGAACACCTCGGTCAGGTCACCTCCGCAGGCCGATCCCCGGTAGTTCCCGATGGGTCGAGTGCTCTGTGGAGGGGTCCATGCCGTCTCGGTCGGCCACGTGGTACTCAGGCCGATGGCCCCCGCCTCGAGGGCCAACGCAGTGGTGACCACCTTGAACGCCGAACCCGGCATGTATCGCTCTTGGTAACTGTTGGCCAGCAGTGGTTTGGACTCGAAGGCGTTCAGGAATTCCAGAACCCGACCCGCCTCCCCGGCGTCGGGCACCACCACCAGGTTGGGGTCGTAGGTGGGCCAACTCCACAGTGCTGCCACGGCGCCCGTGCGCACGTCGACCACCACCACCGAACCCTCTCGGTCCCCCAAGGCTTCCCGGGCCACCTCCTGCAGATCGGCGCGAACCGTCAACCTCACCGAACCTGTGGGTTCGCCGTCGCGCAACAGTCCGGCTACCCAACGCACCTGCTGTTCGGGGGTACGACCCACCAGGACGTCGTGCTGCGTGCGCTCCAGTTGGGTAGCCCCGTAGGTGAGTGTGTAGTACCCCGTGAGGTGGGCGAACAGTTCACCCAGGGGGTAGCGGCGTTGGCGGCGGTTGGGGCCGTCGGGAGTGAGCACCGTCTCGGCCACCACCACGCCGTCGGCGGTCACGATGGGACCACGGGGGCCGTCGAAGTCGCGCACCACCTGACGGTCGTTTCGGTTGTCGGCGCGCAGGGCGTCGCGCTGAGGGCCCGCCTGCAGCAGGTTCAACTGCACGAACAGCACGGTGTAGGCGATCAGCAGGCCCACCGTGAACTGGCGGATTCGCCGGTTCACGCCGTCTGCTCCGATCGTCTGGTGCCGGTGTGAGAGATACGCACGAGCAGTGCGAGCAGCACGTAGTTGGCCACCAGCGATGACCCGCCGTAACTCACGAACGGCAGTGTGACGCCGGTGAGGGGCAGCACTCGGATGACGCCGGCGATGATGATGAACGCCTGCACGCCCACGATGGCGCTGAGGCCCACTGCCAGCAGGGTTTCGTCGGCCCTGGTGGTGCGGGTGGCGGCCCGCAGACCGGCACCCACCATGAGCAGGTACGACACCAGGATCAGCGAGGCGCCCAGCAGGCCCAGTTCTTCACCCAGGGCAGCGAAGATGAAGTCGTTCTGCGCCAAGGGGATGCGCTGAGGGTCTCCCAACCCCAGGCCGGTGCCGCTCAGTCCACCTTCGGCGAGGGCGAACGACGCTTGGGCCAACTGATAGCCCTTGCCGTAGAAGTCTGACCAAGGGTCCAGCCACACCGAGACGCGTGTCTGTACGTGATCGAACTGTTGGTACGCCGCCACCGCCGCCAGTGCGAACAAAGCGAAGCCTCCCACCAGGTACGTGGTGCGATCGGTGGCCACCCACAGCATCACGATGAACAAGGTGAAGAACAGCAGCGACGACCCGAGATCGCGCTGCAGCACCATGATGCCCACCGATCCTGCCCAGGCGATCACGATGGGAAGCAGATGTACCGGCTCGGGAAGTTGCAGCGGTCCTAACCGCCAGGCTCGAGCAGCGATGAGTTCGCGTCGTTCGGCCAGGTAGGCGGCGAAGAACACCGCCAAGGCCACCTTGGCGAATTCGCCAGGCTGAAAGGTGATGGACCCCAGCCTGACCCAGATACGGGCTCCACCACTGGCGTACCCCAGGCCGGGTACGAGGGGGAGCAGCAGAAGAGCGAAGGCCCCGGCGAGCAGTGTCCAGCGGTAGCGGGTGAGATCGCCGATGCGACGGATGGCGAACAGGGTGAGGGCGTAGGCACTGATGCCGACGACCGTCCAAGTGGCCTGGAGTCCGGCCAACCGGTCGGACAGGCGGGCGATCATGACGTAGCCAAGGCCGTTCAACAGCGCAGCCAATGGAAGCAGCAGTGGATCGGCCAGGGGTGCCCAGCGACGAGTGGCCACATGGGCCGCTGCCAGCACGCCCAACACCACCAGCAGAAACGGCACGAGACGGGCGGGGATCTGTGCGGTCGATCCCAGCGATGCCAGGAGATAGGCGAGCGTGGTGAGTATCCCCACCATGAGCATCAACCCCAGTTCGGTGGAGCGGCGCATGATGGTCGGGGCGTCAACGAGGAACGGTCGTTGTGGTGGTGGTCGTCGTCGTTGTGACAGTGGTGAGGTACAGGGTCACATCGCTGCGAGCCCCGAAGGTGGGTTGTCCGGCGATGCGCTCGATGTCCACGGGTCCTAGCGCCTCACGGCGCAGGTCGGTCACCTCCACGGTGGTGGGATCGAACCACAGCACACCGCCGGGCTTGCCCCGGTAGACGACCACCACGTCGTCACCCTCGTCGAAGTCGACGTAGTAGCCCGAGCGAGCGTAGGCACCGACGGCCACCAGGGTGCCGCCCACCACCACGATCAACCCCACCACGAACAGGGCGATCCCCAACACTCGACGACGCTTGGGAGCGATCGTCGCTGGTGGCGTCGGCACCGGCTCGGGGGACGCAGTGGTCGGCGGTTCCACTGCAGGCGCTACGGATTCCGGCTCCGGCACGGGAGCAACGGGCACCACATCCACGATGATCACGGTGACGTTGTCACGCCCGCCGTAGATCAGTGCCGTCTCCACCAGTTGCTTCGCCAGGTCGTCGCCCTCCGACGTGTTGGCCATGATGTCGGCGATGTCGACGTCGGGCACTTCGTCGACCAGGCCGTCGGAGCACACCAGGAAACGGTCGCCGGCCCGGATCTCGACTTCTGTGACGTCGGGTGCCACGACCGCTTCGACACCCAGTGCCCGGGTCACGATGTTGCGCCGGGGATGGTGCCGAGCTTCGGCTGCAGTGAGCATGCCGCTGGCGACCAGGTCCTGGACGTAGCTGTGGTCGGTGGTGATCTGCTCCAGTGCGCCGTCTCGCCAGCGGTAGGTACGGGAGTCGCCCACGTTGACCGCCGCCACGCGGTCCACCGGTCCGTCCAGATCGCCCACCACCACCACACCCGTGAGCGTGGTTCCCATGCCCCGGTGGTCGGGTTCCTGCTCGGCGCGCGCCAGGATGGCAGCGTTGGCCTGGCCCACCAGGGCGGTGAGGTCCGAGATGTCGGTGAGGCCCGGGCGCCCGTTCAGCAGGGCTTCCACGGCCAGTGCACTGGCGACTTCGCCCGCCTGGTGTCCACCCATGCCATCTGCCACCACGTACACGCCGTCTCGAGCGCAGTAGGCGTCTTCATTGTTGGCGCGGACGCGACCTTCGTGGCTGACGGCACTGGCGCGCAGGGTGAGCGTGAGGCCGCTGGTCATGACACCTCCAGCACCACGCCGCCGACCTCGACGCGACCGCCGATGTCGACGGTGTGGCGACCAGTGATACGTCGTCCGTCCACGAAGGTGCCGTTGGTGCTGCCCAGGTCCTCCACCCACACTCCCCCACTTCCAGGGCCCATCCGCAGGTGCCGTTGCGACAGGAACGAGTCGTCGGCGAGGTACACATCGCAGTCGGGATGGCGACCGATGGTGACAGGACCACGGGAGAGGTCCAGCACGCCTGCCATGTGGGTGGGTTGGACCAGACGAACGACGGCGCTGGTCCTGGTGATGGCCGCGGTCGGGGTTGCGCCAGAAGGGGGGGCGGGGTGTGCCACGGGAACGGCGCGGACCTGGCTCCACACGGCCCACATCACGCGTCCGAAGAACAGGTACAGCAAGCCCAGCATGCCGAAGCGCAGGAGACCGAGGACCTGATCGTCCATGTCAACGAGCCTCGAAGCGCACGGTGGTGGCACCGATGCTGATCACATCGCCGTGGGCCAGCAGTCGGTCGCCCACCACCAGCAGTCCGTTCACCCGGGTGCCGTTGGTGCTGCCCAGGTCGACCACGACCCATCCGTTGCCCTGCGGGCGAACCTCGGCGTGGCGTCGGCTGGCGTTGGGGTCGGCCACCACCACTTCGCATGTGGGGAGACGACCGATACCCACGACGGTGGTAGCGAGCGAGATGCGCTCGCCCGAGGCCAACACCAGTGAACCCCCAGTGGGTGACGCCGTCGGGATGCGCGAGGTGGCGGTCACCTCGAAGCGTCCGGGGCGCAACGCGGCGTCGGCGGTGAGGTCCACGGTGACGGCGCCTGCCAGGGTCCATTCCTCCGAGCGGGCGTAGTCGCGGGCGGCCTCGGCGAGCTCGCTCAGCAGGGCATCGCGCAACGGCGCGAGTTCGTCGAGATCGTCAGGGTGCAGCCGTACCACGAAGCGGTTGGGGGCCACCTGGGTGCCGGTGTCGTCGGTGGTCACGGCGGCATCCATCTCACGAATGAGACGCCTGCCCAACTCGAGTGGGCGAACACGGGTGCGGAACGCGCGACGGAACACACCGTCGACCATACGCTCCAGGTGGCGCTCGAGCGAGTGCAGACCCATGCTGGCGGGGGAGGCTACTGGCCGCGCCACTAGCCTGCGCCCCGGTGATTGACGTACGACTGCTCCGAACCGACCCCGACCTGGTGCGACAGGCCTTGGCCCGCCGGTCCGCCGAACTGTTGGAATCACTGGCCGAGGCCGAGGCGGCCGACTCGGCATTGCGTGCCATCGCGCGTGAGCGAGACGAGGCCCGTCACCGCATCAAGGAACTGTCGCAGCAGGTGGGGCTTTTGCGCCGCCAGGGCGATGCGGCGGGTGCCGAGGGGTTGATGGCCGAGAGCCGCAGCCTGGGTGATGTGGAACGGGCGCTCGACGAGCGAAGCGCCGAGTTGGAGGCGCAGTTGCGCGAGGTGATGCTTCGCTTGCCGAACCTCCCCCATGTCGAGGCTCCCGACGGTGCCAGCGATGCCGACAACCCCTTGGTGAAGGGGCCGGTGAACATGCCTGCCCAGTGGGCCGAGCACCAGCGGGTGCCGCATTGGGACACCGGTGTGGCCTTGGGCGTGCTGGACAACGAGCGGGCCACCAAGATCGCCAAGTCCATGTTCACCCTGCAGCGCGGAGCCGGGGCCGCCCTGGGCAGGGCACTGTGCCAGTTGGCGCTGGATATGAACGCCGACGCCTTCGAGGAGATCCGCCCACCCAGCCTGGTGTCGACGGCGACGCTCACCGCCACTGGGCATCTGCCGAAGTTCGCCAACGACGCGTTCGCCGTGGAGCGCGACGATCTGTGGCTCATACCCACCGGTGAGGTGCCGCTGACCTCGTTGTACGCCGGGGAGGTGCTGGAGGTGGCGCAACTGCCCGTGCGGGTGATGGCGTACACCCCGTGCTTCCGGCGTGAGGCGGGCAGTGCCGGCCGTGACACCCGCGGCATGTTGCGCACCCACGAGTTCGACAAGGTCGAGATCCTGTCGCTCGCCACGCCCGAGCAGGCGCCGGCGATGCTCGAGGAGTTGGTCGATCGGGCCGAACGGCTGATCGCGTCGCTGGGTCTCACCTATCGCATCATCGAGATCTGCACCGGCGATATGGGCCAGAGCCACCACCGTTCGTTCGACCTCGAGGTGTACGCACCCGGTGTGGACGCGTGGCTCGAGGTGTCGTCGGTGAGTTGGTTCAGCGACTACCAGGCCCGTCGCGCCGATATCCGCTACCGGGTCCCTGGCGAGAAGGGCACGCAACTGGTGCACACGCTGAACGGTTCGGCTCTGGCCGTGCCCCGGGTGTGGGCAGCCATCATGGAGACGTACCGTCAGGCCGATGGCTCGGTGACGATCCCCGAGGTGTTGCGCCCATACATGCGGGGTCGTGAACGAATCGAGTTGCCGGCGTGACGCTGCGCGACCGGCGCGTCACGTACCACACGGACGGCCTGGAAGCAGCCGACCTCGACGCCGATCCTGTGGTGCAGTGGCATCGCTGGCACGACGATGCCGTGAGCGCCGGTGTCGCCGAGCCGAACGCCATGGTGCTGGCCACGGTGGACAGCGATGGCGTCCCCGACGCTCGCGTCCTGTTGGTGCGGGGTGCCGATGCACGCGGTCTGGTGGTGTACACCAACCGCACCTCGGCCAAGGGCCGGCAGTTGGCGGCACGCAACGGTGCGGCCGGAGTGTGTAGCTGGCTGGATCTCCACCGCCAGGTACGGGTACGAGGAGTCGTCGAACTGATGGATGACCTCGACAGCGACGAGTACTTCGCATCACGCCCTCGCGATCATCAACTTGGTGCCTGGGCGTCGCCGCAGTCCGACGTGATCGCCGATCGCACGGTGCTGGATCAGCGACTGGCCGAGGTGACCGAGCGCTTCGCCGATCACGAGACCGTGCCTCGCCCACCAACCTGGGGCGGCTATCGGTTGGTGCCCATGGAATGGGAGTTCTGGCAGGGGCGGCCCAGCCGACTCCACGATCGCTTCCGCTACCGGCGGAGCGGCGACGAGGGCTGGCTCATCGAGCGCTTGGCACCCTGACGCTCAGTCCCACGACAGAGCGGCCGCTACCAGGCCGTCCACCAGGGCCTGGGTGTGTGGCGTGAGACCCGGCCCCTCCCAGTCCCACCACAGCGGACTGGACCCCCGCACACGGGGCGGCAACTCGATCTGCACCCCTTGGAGACGGGGCAGGTTCACCGGATTGTCCGAGTGCTGACCGCGCAGATCGCGGGGGATCTCGTCGAGGTCGGTCACGATGTCGTAGGCGGGCAGCACTGCGCGCAGGTGGCCGCCCACATGGTGCGCCAACTCGCGGTTGCGACCACCCAACAGCAGTGAGGTGAAGAAGCCTTGCCGCCCGAACCCGTGCACGGTCACCACGATGTCCACATGGTCGAGGAAGGATTGCAGCGCCGGTGACACCGCCGGATCGATGTGGACCGATGGGATGTGGCGTTCCATGCCCACGGGTTGGTGCACCCCGTAATAGCTGGCGCCGCACTGCTCGGCGGCGGCCTGGGCGATGACGTCGGTCATCTCCTCCAGACCGCCACCGTGGTACGCCATGAAACCGAACCGCCCGCGCAGTGCGCTCACCTCGTCGACCTCGGGGTGCGCCAACAGTTCGGCGAAGAGACTCATACGGTGGACTCCGGTTGGCGTCGCCGTGAGGCCACGGCTACGCCCACCGCCACCACGGCTCCCAGTACCAGGGCCAGGCGCCACGCCCCCTGGCGCTGGAGGAAGTTGGCCACCTCGGCCTGCCAGCGTTCGATGCGACCCACCAGACCGTCGCTCCCCGGACGCTCGGTGATGGCGGCCCACCAGTACCAGGCCAGGTAGGCACCGGTGGCGAAGATGAAGGCCGCCGCGATGCGGTCGAGGTAGCGCATCGCCTTGCGCAGCACTCGCAGCAGACCGCCCTGGGCGAGGGCCAGCGTGACGGTGAGCGCCATGACCAGCAGCGACATACCCACGCCGTACAGCACGATGCTGGCAACTCCGCTGACGAAGCCGGTGGTGCGGATGCTGCCGAAGATGGCGGTGGTGAGGAAGGCGAGGGAACAACCGATGGATGCCACGGCGTAGGCCACGCCGAACAGGAACATGGAGCGCACGGTGCGGTCGCGGCGTTCACCGGCGAGGGCGGTGCCTCGGCGTTGCAGCAAGCCCGACTGGGGTTTCCAGCCCGCCAACATGGCTATGCCCATGGCCATGAGCCCCACCCCGATGGCCAGGCCTGCGTACTTCGCCTGTTGCTCGATCCACCGGGTGAGCAGGCGTGAGATGGTGCCGACCACGAGGAACACGGCGATGAACCCGCTCGACGTGGCTGCCGAGACCACCAGAGCCCGGCGCACACCGGCGCGCTGATCCCCCGAGGGATTCGTGCCTTCCAGACCCAGGAAGTACATGAGGTAGGCGGGCAGCAACACGAACCCGCACGGGTTCACCGCCGCCAGCACCCCGAGGAGGAAGCTGTAGCCGAAGTTGCCCTCCAGCGCGATCACGGCAGCAACCACTGTTCGATGAGCGCCTCGAGTTCGGCCTGGCTCACCTCACCCGCCCGTTGCACCACGATGGTCCCACTGGCATCGACCAGCAGCGTGGACGGAAAGGTGGCGATGCCAGCCGCCGCGAGGAAGGTGCCGTCGGGGTCCAGGTACGACTCGTATCGCACGCCTCGTTCGTCGGCGAACTGTCGGGCACGCTCGGCGTCGTCTCGAGGGTTCAGGCCCACGAAGCGCACCCTGTCGCCGTAGGTGGCGTGCGCCGCGGCGAAGGCGGGGAGTTCCCGTCGACACGGTGGACAGTCGGCGAACCAGACGTTCAGCACCATCGGCGAACCCACCAGGGTCGCCGTCGACAGCGCATCGCCCGTCGACGTGCGGACCTCGACCCGAGGCAACGGGTCGCCCTTCACCGGTGCGTTGGTCGCAATGGTCGGCTCCTGGAACTCACCGGGTTGGTCGAGGGTCACGTCGTTCGCGACATCGCTCGTGGAGTCGCTGCCCGACGCGCTCCACCAGGCACCCACGCCGATGGCCGCCACCAGAGCCGCCGCCAGTGAGATCACCAGCAGACGAGGTCGCACGCGGACCGGAGCAGTCACGACCTCGAGGCTATCGACGGTGTTCAGGCCGCCACGTAGTGCGTCAGTCCGTGCTGTTCAAGGCGACTGGCACCACCGACACGGCGCAGGTGCTCGAGATGGGCGTAGGTCTCGCTGTCGGCCATGGGTCCCTGGGCCCGGGGCGAGAAGATGTGCTGGGACATCTCGTTCACCGTGGCCGGTCGATCCAAGGCGTCCAACGCCTTGCGCAGTCGTTCCAGGCGTTCCTCGTGATGGTCGTGGATGGCGGCCACACGCTCGCTCAGCCCGGTGAAGGGTTGTCCGTGGGCAGGGAGCACCACTTTGGTCACCTCGCCCAGGGCCGCCACTTTGTCCAGTGACGAGAAGTAGGTGGTGAGGGCGTCGGACTTCGCCAGGCCCGAGATGTGGGGTGTGATGGTGGGCAGCACGTGGTCGCCCGACAGCAGCACACCTTCGGCTGGATCGAACAGGCACAGGTGATCATGGGTGTGTCCGGGAGTGTGCACGGCCACCCAGTCACGCCCGGCCAGGCGGATCGTCTCGGCATCGGCCAGGCGCACATCGGGCCTGACCGTGGGCATGAGTCGGGGGAACCTCTTCACGACGTGCCAGCGCAGACCATGGCGCAACATGGGGCGCTGAGCCTCACCTCCCCATGGCGGCGTGGAGAACGGCGACACCTGCACCACTTCCTCGGGGTCGATGTCCACGGGTTCCCGGGGGTCCCACCACAGGTGGAAACGACGGTCGGTCACCACCTGGGCACCACTCTCGGCGCGCAGTCGCCGAGCCCCGCCGTAGTGATCGGGGTGGCTGTGGGTCACGATCACGGTGTGCACGCGCTTGAGGGGGACGCCGATCTGGGTGAGGCGCTGCTGGATGGCCTTCCACGAGGCCTTGTCGGGGAGGCCGGGATCCACCACCGCCACACCACGCTCGTCCTCGAGCACGTACATGTTCACGTGGCCCAGACCGGGGAAGTACACAGGCAACTGCGTCCGCAGGATGCCCGGTGCCACCTCCTCGATGACGTCGGTGGCGGGGAGTTGTTCCTGCTTCGGCGGCCGAGGTGTGTCGTCACTCACCCTGGTCAGGATACGTGTACCGTGCAACGATCTCCGAGTCCGCCGTGGTCGGCGGCACTGCTGGCAGGATCACTCCATGGTGGATCTCACCCCGTCTCCGTGGGGGGCGGTGCTGTATGTGGTGGGCTGGTTGGCGGGTTGGTGGCTGTTGGCCACACCCCGCCGTTTGCCGACCGCTGCTGCCGGTGAACGCGCCCCGGTGGCGGTGGTGATCCCCGCTCGCAACGAGGTACAGGTCATCGGTGAACTGGTCACGGCGCTCGTGCTTCAGTGCCGTCCCGGCGACGAGATCGTGGTGGTGGACGACGGGAGCACCGATGGCACCGCCACAGTGGCCGCAGAGGCGGGTGCACACGTGATCACCGTGACCTCCCTGCCCGAGGGTTGGGCTGGTAAACCGCACGCCTGTTGGACCGGCGCCACGGCGACCACGGCACCGGTGCTGGTGTTCCTCGATGCCGATGTGACGCCGAACGCCACCTTGCTCGACGAGCTCGCCGCCGTCATCGCCGCTGATCCCGAGGCACTGGTGTCGGTGCAGCCATGGCATGCCGTCGGATCGGCGATCGAGCACGTCAGTGCGCCGTTCAATCTGCTCACGGTGATGGGCACAGGTGCCTTCGCCGGTGGGGTGCGGCATTGCGCGCCCCTGGCGTTCGGACCGGTGATCGCGCTGGATCGCCAGCGGTACGAGGCCGTGGGTGGCCATGCGAACCATGACGTGCGAAGTGCCGTGGCCGAGGATCTGGCGCTGGCTCGTGGGGTGGGTCGCAGTCGGCTGTTCCTGGCTGGACGTGATGGTGTGCGGTACCGCATGTACCCCGGTGGGTGGCAACCGTTGGTGGAGGGGTGGACCAAGAACCTGGCCGTTGGCGCAGGTCGGGCACCCTGGTGGGCCGTGTTGGCGGCTGCCGCCTGGGTGACGTCGCTGGCCGGGGGTTGGTTGGCGTCACCGTGGTGGTACCTCACCTCGGCGGTGCAGTTCGCCGTGTTGGGCAGGCGGGTGGGGTCGTTCACCTGGCGGACCGCCGTCGTGTATCCGGTGCTGGTGGCGGTCTTGGTGTTCGTGTTCCTGCGCAGCGTGCTGCTCACGCTCACTCGCCGCCAGGTGGCGTGGAAGGGCCGACGGCTTCAGGCTCGCTGATGTGTGCGCGACAACTCGATGACGCGGACGGTGACTCACGTGCTGCGTCGGCTGGTGAGCAGCGTTGGCACGGTACAGCCATGACAGCTTGCACCGCTATGTATTACTCCATAAGACATATGTCAAAAAGAAACATCCATCTGGGTCTAGGCTCCGTGGCGTGCGCTACGCAACGAGTCAGCTGCTTCCCGTCTGGCGTTCCTGGTCCCAGGTCGTGATCTTGTACGCCCTCATGAACTGGAACCGAGAGGTCACGGCCTCAGCTGTGGCACATCACTTTGGTCTGCAGCGGGCGGCATTGAACGTCGAGGCGAGAAACCTCGAGAGATCGGGGCTCGTGAGGCGCCGCAGTATCGGACGAGCGAAGGCTCTCGAGCTCGTGAGCGATCACCCTGCCGTTGAGCCACTACGAACGCTCGTCGACCTGACCATCGGTCCGCTCATCGAGTTGGGCGTTCTGTACGACGTGGTGGGTGTTGAGCGGATCGCAGTGTTCGGATCCTGGGCGAGACGCCATCGAGGTGAAGTGGGCCCTCGCCCGAATGACATCGATGTTCTCGTCGTCGGTGACGTGGATGTAGCGCAACTGTTCGAGGAATGCGTCAGGCTGTCCGGGCGATTGGGCCTGCCGGTTCAGCCGTACGTCGTGACGTCGCCGGTGTCTGCGACACCCGACATGGATCCGCTGACCGAGGACATTCTGTCGGGGCCCCTCATCGAGGTGGAAAGGTCATGAACCTCGAGGTGCGGCGGTGTCTCGACTTGCACCGGGTGGACAAAGCGAAACCCGGCACGGCAGTCTCAGCCGATGCATGGTTTGCCGCAGCACGCCAACACCTCGACTCGACCGCTGCGATCATCAATGCAGATCCCAACGGCGCAGTCCTTCTCGCTTGGGCCTGTATGCACAAGACAGCCAAGGGTCTGGCCGCCCTAGTAGGGCACCGTCTTCATGACGAGACGCACGGAAAGATGGTGGACTTTCTGCTGTGCGTCTTCGGTCCCGTCTTAGAGGAACGTGAGGCGGGGGTGATCCGGCTTATTCAGCAAGGGCGCAACATGGCCTCCTACGACCAACCGATGGCCTTCTCTGGACGACTCACGGCCGAAGCCTTCAACGTCGCATTGCGTCTCCTGAACGTCGCGCAGGCTCGGCTCTAGCGAAGGTCGACCATCGTTCTCGCTTCACAACTCGACCGACAATCCTGCCTTCACCTCAGCGGCCCGAGTGGCCGAACCCGCCGCCGCGGTGCTCGCCATCGAACCCGTCGACCTCCTGCCAGGTGACGGCGCCCACCTGACACAGCACCAACTGGGCGATGCGGTCGCCGCGTGTCACGTGGTAGCTGTCGTGGGGGTCGGTGTTCACCAGCAGCACCTTCAGTTCCCCTCGGTAGCCGGCATCGATGACACCCGGTGCGTTCAACACCGTGACCCCGTGGTTCAGTGCCAGCCCACTGCGCGGCATCACGAACCCCACCCACCCCAGCGGCACGGCCACGGCTATGCCCGTGGGCACCAACACACGACCGCCGTGACGAGCCACGACGGCGTCCTCGCGTGCCACGAGGTCCAACCCGGCGTCGCCGGGGCGGGCATAGGTCGGAAGGGGGAGTTCGGGATCGAGGCGCACGATCTCCACGGGAAGCACGTCGTCGACGGTACCCGAACCCCTAGCCTCGGGGTCGTGCTGGTGTGGATGGATCTCGAGATGACCGGGCTGAATCCGGAGACCGACGTCATCGTGGAGATCGCCACGTTGGTGACCGACGACGACTTGAACATCGTGGCCGAAGGCCCCGACCTCATCATCCATCAACCCGATGATGTGCTGGCCCGCATGGATCCGGTCGTGGTCGAGATGCACACTCGCAGTGGGCTGCTGCCCGAGATCAAGGCGTCGACCCTCACCGTCGCCGAGGCCGGCGAGCGGACCATGGCCTTCCTGCGCGAGCACATCTCAGAGGCCCGCAGTGTGCCGCTGGCGGGAAGTTCCATCGGTACCGATCGGCGATTCCTCGCCCGCTATCTCCCCGACATCGAGAACTTTCTTCACTACCGCTGTGTGGACGTCTCCACCGTGAAGGAACTGGTGAAGCGTTGGTATCCCGACGCCGACACGGCCCGGCCCCGGGGCAACGGGGGTCACCGGGCCATGTCCGACATCAAGGTGAGCCTGGACGAATTGCGGTGGTACCGCCAGCACGTGTTCTTGCCCGGCACCCCGGCCGCCTGATCCTCAGGCGCCGCTCGCCACCCTCGGCACCACTTCGAAGGCCAGCAGTGCAGCACCCGCTGCCACCGGCTTACCGTCGGGGCTCTCGGCCTTGGCGTGTCCGTGGGCGAACTCGGCACTGCGGACCCAGTTCTGGAACGCCTCCTCGTTCTCCCAACGCGTGTACACGAAGTAGCGGGACTCGCCCTCGACGGGACGCAGCAACTCGAAGGCCTCGAAACCGGGCATGTTCTCCACAC
This sequence comes from uncultured Ilumatobacteraceae bacterium, assembly GCA_964393535.1. Classification (GTDB taxonomy): domain Bacteria; phylum Actinomycetota; class Acidimicrobiia; order Acidimicrobiales; family Ilumatobacteraceae; genus CAYMUC01. The sequence continues at coordinate 17,435 of CAYMUC010000016.1, forward strand.
TGTGCGCACGGGCGGCGAACCGCTTCTCCAGTTCGGGACCCATACCCGGGGGGACCTCGATGGCGTTGATCTTGACGACACTCATGGGCGTGAGTCTGGCAGGCGTTGGGACAGCACACCACGGGCGTCCAGATCGGCAAGCGTCACATCGTCCAACCCCAGCAGGTCGTGCAGGACGCGGTGGTTGTCCTCGCCTCTGAACCGCGGCCCGTCGTGGTTGCCCACGGTGGCGTCCGAGAACCGCCACGGCGGTGCGGGCACCCTCACCGTGCCACCGTGGCGATCGTCCACCCTGGCGATGGCGCCCCGCTCGGCCGCCCACGCCGTGTCGGCCAGTTCAGCGACGGTGCGTACGACTCCGGCCGCCAGGCCCTGTGCGTCCAGCCTCGCTTCCAGCGTGGCGGCATCGGGCAGAGACGCTGCCCACGAGCGCATGAGGTCCATGAGGTCGTCGAGGTTGGCCATTCGGGTGGGCACATCGGTGAACCGGGGGTCCTGCGCAAGGTCGGCCCGGTCCATGGCGACGATGAACCGGTCGAAGGTGCCCCGTTCGGCGGGGTGGCCACTGACCACCAACGTGGTGCCGTCGGCGGTGGTGAGCACCGGGTACTGGTGCGGCTGGAAACTGCGGATCCATCGGGGGTCCACCGGGCCGTCGTAGAGGTGATCGTGCACGTGCTCGTTCACGTACAGCATGGTCTCGGCCATGGAGACGTCGATCCACTGTCCACGTCCGGTGTGCTCGCGCTGATACAACGCAGCGAGTACGGCACTGCAGCATTCCAACGCGGTGTACACGTCTGCGTGGCTGTGGGGGTCGTTGGCCACCACCCCGCCTCGCCCGTCGGCTTGTGCCCGGGTCATCCCCGATTCGGCACCGATGACCGGGGCGTAGGCCCGCCGATGGCGCCAAGGCCCCGTGGCCCCGTAGCCACTGATGGAGGCGTAGACGAGTCGAGGTGCGATGGCGTGCAGGTCATCGGGTCCGAGGCCGAGACGTTGCATGACCCCGGGGCGGAAGTTCTCGATGAGCACATCGCTCTGCATCGCCAGCCGGCGCAGCAGGTCGGCGCCCTCGGGATGCGACAGGTCCAGGCTGATCGATGCCTTCCCGGCGTTCTGCTGGAGAAAGTAGGTGGGCATGGACCCGACTCGTGGTGCTGAGAACCGGGTCAGGTCACCGTCGGGCGGCTCCAACTTGATCACCTCGGCGCCGAGATCGGCCAACATGCGCCCCGCGTGTGGACCCGACAACACCCGAGTCAGGTCCAGCACCCGCACCCCGGCCAAGGGTCCGTTCGTCGCCGCAGAAGTCATGGACCAGATCATGGCCGCCCCGCACTACCGTCCCCCAACATGGCCGACACGAACCTCCACCCCGCCGGTACCAGCGCACTCGTGACGGGAGGTGGCAGTGGCCTGGGGTTTGCCTGTGCCGAACGCCTCGCCGCACAGGGTGTGCACGTGGTGCTGGCCGGGCGCAGCCGTGAACGCCTCGACGGGGCGGTAGCCCAGGTGAAGGCCAACGGAGGCGCCGCCACCGCCGTGGTGTGCGATGTCGCGGACGAAGCCCAGGTTGCCGAGGTGGCCGCTCGAGCTGCTGCCGCGGGTGCCTTGAGGGTGGTGATCACCTCGGCGGGCATCGGTGCCGCCGGGCCACTGCACCTCACCGATCTGGCCACCTGGAACCAGGTGTTGGCCACCAATCTCACCGGCACGATGTTGGTGTTGAAGCACACCGCCGATGCGATGGCCCGTGCCGGCGGCGGATCCTTCGTGGCCATCTCCTCCATCGCTGGTCCCCTCACCCATCGGTGGATGAGCGCCTACTGCGTGTCCAAAGCGGGTGTCGAGACCCTGGTGCGCAACGCCGCCGACGAACTGGGTGCGGTGGGTATTCGCGTCAACGCTGTTCGGCCGGGACTGGTGCCCACCGACATCTCGGCACCGCTCATGGCGGCCGAACCGGCCGTGGCCGACTACCTCACCCAGATGCCCCTGGGGCGTCTGGGCACGGTTCACGATGTCGCGGCACTGGTGGCGTTCCTGGCCTCACCTGAGGCGTCGTGGATCACCGGTCAACTCATCGGAGTAGACGGTGGCCACACGTTGCGGCGCGGCCCCGACCTCACCCCGGTGCTGGAACCACTCATGGGCGACGCGTTGTGGCCTGGTCGCTGAGGTGGTCGATGGCCCAGGCCGCATAGGTGGCGATGCCGGTGGCCATGGCTTGCTCGTCGAACATCACCCTGTTCGAGTGGTTTGGCGGAGCGGTGGCGGGATCTCGATCGGTTGGTGTTCCGCCCAGGAACATCATCACGCCGGGGATGCGTTGAAGCACGTAACTGAAGTCCTCCGCACCCATGATGGGATTGGGGAGTTCTGCCACCCTGCCACGGCCTCGCACGGTGGCATGAGCCACATCCAGTGAGCGTCGGGCCGCCTCCACATCGTTCACCGTGACTGGGTAGCCGTGAGTGATCTGTACCTCCACCGACACCTCGTGGGCTGCCGCAATACCTTCGGCCACCCGCCGGACCCCGTCGTGCACCTTCGACCGGGTGCGCTCACTGACCGCCCTGATGGTGCCCAGAATCTCGGCGGTCTCGGGAATGACGTTGTAGGTGGTGCCGGCGGTGATGCGACCCACCGTCACCACCGACGGGTCGAACACATCGATGCGTCGCGTGATCATGGTCTGCAACGCCTGCACGATCTCGCACGCCACGGGGATGGGATCGCGGGCCCGGTGTGGTTCCGAGGCGTGGCCCCCAGCGCCCGTGACCGTGATCAGCAACTCGTCCGACGACGCCATGACCGGCCCTGGTCGCGTGCCCAACCAACCACTGGGCAGCGAGGCCGTGATGTGCAGGGCGAAGGCGCCGGTGATCGGTGATGCACTGCCGTCAGCACGACCGGGGAGTTCCAGCAGTCCCTCGTCCAACATGTACCGGGCACCGTGATGACCTTCCTCACCGGGTTGGAACATGAACAGCACCCTGCCGGGAAGGTCGCTGCGCCGAGCCGCCAGTAACCGGGCCGCCCCCACCAGCATGGCGGTGTGGGTGTCGTGGCCGCAGGCGTGCATGCAGTGGTCCACCCTCGAGGTGAAGTCCACCCCGGTGTCCTCGGGCATGGGCAGGGCGTCCATATCGCCCCGCAACAGCACGGTCGGTCCTGGGCGTCCACCGTCCAGCAAGGCGGCCACGCCACTGGTGGTCTCGTGCAGCGTGATGTCCAGCGGGAGACCTTCGAGCGCCGCCAGCACCGCCTCGCGAGTACGGGGCAGATGGTTCCCCAACTCGGGCCACTCGTGCAGACGTCGGCGCAACGCCACGGCGTCGGCCATGAGGTCTCCGGCGGCATCGTGGAGGTCGGCGATCGTGTCACGCGAGAGTGTGTCGGCCATGCGTCATGGTAGGCACATGGCCGTGGTAGCTGCTGGCGGACATGAACTGGTCGACATCGTGGACGAACACGACGTCGTGATCGAGGTGGTGGAACGACGGCGCATGCGTGCCGAACGCCTGTGCCACCGGGCGGTGTTTCTGCTGGTGACCACGAGCGACGGTCGACTGCTGGTGCATCGCCGCAGCGATACCAAGGACCTGTGGCCGGGCTGGTGGGATGTCGCTGTCGGGGGCGTGGTGGGGGCGGGTGAGGCGTACCTCGACGCCGCCCGACGCGAACTGGCCGAGGAGATCGGCGTCGACGATCCCGAGGTGGTGCTGCGACCCTTGGGAGGCGGTTCGTACGCCGATGACGATGTGTCGCTGATCGGGCGCTGTTTCGGTGTGACGTGGGACGGGCCACTGCGCTTCGCCGACGGCGAGGTGGCCGAGGCCCGCTTCGTGACCGTGGACGAGTTCGCTGCGCTTCGTCGCGAGTATGCGTTCCTCCCCGACTCACTGGCCTTGCTCGGTCATCACATCGATCAGTTGTGGACGACGAACGACGCTGCTCCGACCGATCGGTGACGACTGACGCCCTTCATTGGGCATGACTCTGTACGGCGCCAATCCCGACGACCTCGAACGACTGGGCAGCATCTTGCACCAGCAGATCACCGCCATCGAGGCCGTGGTGGCGGCCGTCACCCAGACCCTGGCAGGAACCACGTGGGTGGGTCCGGCTCGTGACCGGTTCGAACAGGACTGGCAGGGATCGTTCCGCTCGGTGCTCACTCGACTGAACGATGCCTTTGCCGGTGCTGGTGCCGACTGCACCGCTCGGGCCCGCGACCTGCGGCGTGTGATGGGCACGTGAACCCCACCTAACCTGTCGGGCGTGGTGCGTGTGGAGTTCATCGTCGAACCGTTCGTGGAGGGCCGTCCCGGCCCACATGTTCGGGCGGCGGTGGCGGCCGTGGAAGCGGCTGGTCTTGCTGTCGACTTCGGGCCATTCGGTTCGGTTTTCGACACTCCACCTGCCCAGGTGGGTGAGGTGGTGAACGCACTGTTGACAGCGGCTTACTCGGCGGGGGCCACCCGCGTGCAGGTCCACGTGGCCCCTCATGGCGACACCCCCACACTGCCCTCGCTACACGGCGCCCTCGACCGTCTCATCGAGTCGGTGGAACGCGAACTGGGCGCCCGACTGCCGCAGTTGAACCGGGAGGAGAAGCAGCGCGCCGTGCGACTGCTGGACGAGGCGGGAGCGTTCACGCTGCGCCGTTCGGTGGAGGACGTGGCCGATGCCCTGGGTGTCAGCCGCATCACCGTGTACAACTATCTGAACGCCATCCACCGGTGAGGCACTCATGAGCGGTCTGCGCGAGCTGCGCATCGTCGCCTTCGATGCCGATGACACTCTCTGGCACAGCGAGGACGGTTTCCACGCCGCTGAACAACGTTTTGTGGAGTTGCTGCAACCTCATGTGGCCGATGGTGTGGACGTGGCGGCCGCCCTCACCGCACATGAACGGGCCAACCTGGCGGTGTACGGCTACGGCGTGAAGGCGTTCGGCCTGTCCATGATCGAAGCGGCCCTGACCATCAGCGAGCATCGTGTGCCCCAGAGCGTGCTGTCCACTCTGGTCACCACGGTCAGGGATCTCCTGCTGGCACCGGTGCGCCTACTGGAACACGTACCAGAAGTGCTGGCCCGCGTCGGCCGCCACTACACGTTGGCGCTCATCACCAAAGGCGACCTCATCCACCAGACCCGCAAGGTGACCACCAGTGGTCTGGAGCATCACTTCGCTCACGTGGAGATCGTGCTGGAGAAAGACCCCGCCACGTATCGACGCATCTTCCAACGTTGGGGCGTCAGCCCTCACGAGGTGTGCATGGTGGGCAACAGTGTGCGCAGCGATGTGCTGCCTGTGCTGGCCGTGGGTGGCCACGCCGTGCACGTGCCCTACCCATTGCTGTGGGAGTTGGAGCAACCCCCCGATGATCACGGTGAGGACTTCGCCGAGTTGACGGCCCTCACCGATGTGCCTGGTTGGCTGGGGTTGTAAGGCGCAACAGGCGTTCGTCGCCGTTGCGTCAGAGTTTGCGCAACTGCACGTGGTCCACCCGGTGATTGGCGGCCTTGCGCAACACCAGTGAGGCACGGTCGCGGGTGGGTGCGATGTTCTCTTTCAGGTTGCGACCGTTGATCTCTGTCCAGATGCCCAACGCCGTGTCGGTCGCCTCGTCGTCGGTGAGGTGCGCGTAGACCTTGAAGAAGCTGTTCGGGTCCTTGAACACCGTGGACCGCAGCGTGCGGAAACGCTCGACGTACCAGTGGCGGATGTCCTGTTCGTCGGCGTCCACGTAGATGGAGAAGTCGAAGTAGTCGCTCACGAACTCGGTGTACTCGGTGCCCACCTGCAACACGTTCAGACCCTCGAGGATCAAGATGTCGGGTTGGCGCACCGCCACGTGTTCACCCTCCACGATGTCGTACACCACGTGGCTGTACACCGGGGCGTGCACCTCGGGCGTTCCGCTCTTGAGATCCCGCAGGAACGCCAACAATCGCTTGGTGTCGTAACTCTCGGGGAAGCCTTTGCGGTTCATGATGCCGCGCTCGGCCAGCACCCGGTTGGGGTGGAGGAACCCGTCGGTGGTCACCAGGTCCACCTTGGGATGATCGGGCCAGCGAGCCAACAGGGTCTGCAGAATGCGGGCGAAGGTGCTCTTGCCCACCGCCACCGAACCGGCCACGCCGATGACGTAGGGCACCTTGGGGGCCAGTGTGCCCAGGAACGTGGCCGACACCTTGTGCAGGTCCTGTGTGGCGCTCACGTACAGGTTCAGCAGACGGGTGAGGGGGAGGTACACCTCGCGCACCTCGTCGAGGTCGATGCGTTCGTTGATACCGCGCAGAGCCTCGAGATCGGCCTCGCGAATGGTCAACGGGGTGGCGGCGCGCAGCACGGCCCACTCGTCCCTGGTGAACGACAGGTAACGCTCCGTCACCCGGGGGACCCTAGTGGTGTGTCCACTCGCTCACCCGTATCGGCCCACGGTGGGTTCCGTCTGCTGAACTGATCGACGGTGCAGGACCCCGACCGCCGCCGACGCCTAGGTGCGTGGTACACGCCTGATGCGTTGGTGCATCACCTGGTGGCTGCAGCGCTGAACGGGGCCGAACCCGTGCGCGTGTTGGATCCGGCCTGCGGTGATGGACGGTTGCTGGCAGCGGTGCGCGACGCTGTGAAGGCCCGAGGGGGCGCCGTGCGGGTGTGCGGCGTGGACGTGGACCCCGATGCCTTGGTCGCCGCGCGGGAGCGACTGGGCTCGGAGGCTGAACTCATCGGCGCCGACGCCCTCGCCTACGACTGGCAGCATCGCCGGTTCGATCTGGTGATCGGCAACCCACCATTCCTCAGCCCACTGCTGGGCGGCAACGCCACTCACCACAGCGCCGGAGCCCTCTATGCCGACGCAGCGGTGGCGTTCTGGCGACTGGCCCACGACCTGGCCGAGCCCCGAGGCGGTCGGGTGGCCTTCGTGATGCCGGTGTCGGTGCTGGCGAACCGGGACGCAGGTCCCACCCGCGCTCACATCGCTCGCCATGCGGCATGGCGGTGGTGGTGGTGGGCCGACAGACCGGTGTTTCCCGACGCCCAGGTGATCACCGGGGCCATGGTCACCGAACTCGGAGGGGCCGTTACCGATGTGCGCCGCCAGGTGGGAAGCGATTTCGCGGCGACACCCCCGGTGAAGCCCCCGTCGCCCGTCACCGAGTCGTGGGGCTGGCTGATGGCCGACGCGCTGGGGCTCCCGGCATGGCCAACGGGTGGCGTCGACACGGCTGGCACGGTCGCCCAGCACGCCACGGCTCGAGGTGACTTCCGCGATCAGTACTACGGCTTGGTCGGCGCCGTGGTGGACGGTGGCGACGGCCCTCCCTTCATCACCAGTGGGCTCATCGATCCCGGTCGCTGCCACTGGGGCGTGCGGTCGGTGCGATTCGCTGGCGAACGATTGCAGCGACCGTCGGTGGAGGTTGGCCGGCTGAGCCCCGCCATGCAGTCGTGGGTGCGGCGCCGACTGGTGCCCAAGGTGTTGGTGGCCAGCCAGACCCGCGTCATCGAGGCGGTGGCCGATCCTCGAGGCCTCTGGCTGCCGGGGGTGCCGGTCATCAGTGTCATCCCCCACCACGTCGGCGAGGTGATGTCGGTGGCCGCGGTGCTCACCTCGCCGGTGGCGTCGCTGTGGTTGGCTCATCGGGCTGCAGGGACCGGGCGTAGTGCACGGGTGGTCAGGGTGTCTGCACCCGTGCTGAACGAGGTGCCGTGGCCCGCCGGCCCGTTGCACGACGCCGTCACCGCCCTGCACGACGGCGACGTCATCGCGTGCGCCACCGCCACCCTCGTCGCCTACGGCGTCACCGGCTCCCAGGCCGAGACATGGTCGAACTGGTGGGGTTCAGCGCTTCCACGGGGCGCACGGTGACGCCGCACCCTCGCCACCGGTCAGCACCTCGAAGCCGTCGTCGGTCACCAGGATCGTGTGCTCGTACTGCGCCGTGCGCTTGCCGTCGCTGGTCACCGCCGTCCAGTCGTCGTCCCACATGCGGTGCTGCCACGACCCCAGCGTGATCATCGGTTCGATGGTGAAGGTCATGCCCGGTTGCATGAGCATGGTGGCTCGGGCGTCGTAGTAGTGCATGACCTGGATGTCGGTGTGGAACTGCTCACCGATGCCGTGGCCGATGAAGGCCCGCACCACTCCGTAGCGGTGTGCCTTGGCGTGGTTCTCGATGGCGCGGCCGATGTCGCTGATCGGGCGACCGGGTCGCACCGCCTCGATGCCGTACCACATGCACTCTTCGGTCACCTTCACCAACTGCTGGCTGGCAGGATCCACGTCACCCACGAAGAAGGTGGCGTTGGTGTCGCCGTGCACGCCTCCGATGAACAGGGTGACGTCGAGGTTCACGATGTCGCCGTCGCGCAGAGCCCGGGAATCGGGGATGCCGTGGCAGATCACCTCGTTCACCGAGGTGCACACGCTCTTGGGGTAGCCGTGGTAGTTGAGCGGACTCGGGTAGGCGTCGCGCTCGATGCACATGCGGTGCACCTCGGCGTCGATCTCGTCGGTGGTGATGCCCGGGCGCACCAAGTCACCGGCCAGTCGCAGCACCTCGGCGGCGAGGCGTCCGGCGTGGCGCATCGCATCGATGATCTCGGGCGACTTGATGCGAGGCTCGTTCCACCTGGCTGGCTCGCCGGTCTCGGCGTACGACGGCCGCGGAATATGGGCGGGAACCGAGCGCATGGGGCTGATCTCACCGGGGAGCACCCGGCCCTCGAGTGGTTTGTGGCAACGCTTGTATTTGCGGCCGCTCCCGCACCAGCACGGCTCGTTGGCGGCGGGCAGTATTGCGGGGGCATCCAGCGTCGACATCGCCGGTCAGGCTACGTCCGATCGACGAACCTTGGTCGAACTGCGCCCGTGCGTTGCCGCAACCGAACGCTCACGACCCTTCATTGCACTGTCGGCAGCGATGCGGCACCGTCCGAGTGGACAACCGGTATGGGCCTGCTCATATCCTTCGCCCCTCATCGCTGACCGGCGGGTCAAGAGGCGATGCAGACAAAGGGGTGGACGTGGCCAGATCATGGTCGAACGTTGCCGACGGCGCGCGTCGACGCGTCGCGGGAACGCGGTGGGGGCAGCCGCGCGTGCTGTTCGAGATGGCGTTGGGAGTGTCGCTGGTGCTGGGTGGTGCCGTGGGTGTGGTGGCGTGGCAACGCAGTAGTACAGAACCCGTCACCGTGGTGGTGGCCGAACGCGACCTTCAGCGCGGCCATACGGTCACCTCGGCCGACCTCACCACAGCCACCCTGGTGGGTGCCCGCGGTGTCCTCACCATGTCACCGGCCGAGGCCGACGAACTCATCGGCGCCACCCTCATGGTGGAGGTCGCAGCCGGAACAGCGATGTACGCCGGCATGGTGGAGTACCGGACGGCACCAGGACCCGGCGAAGCCCTCGTCAGTGTGGCGCTTCGACCCGGTGAAACACCCACCGACCTGGCGCAACAGGACGTGGTGCGCCTGGTGTCGGTACGACTGGATCCACTGGGTGCCGCACCGCCCGCCGTCACCTACGACACTGCCGAGGTGTGGTCGGTTCGTCCGCCCACCGACCTCGACCCCACCACACTGGTCACACTTCGGGCTGCCGCTGGGTTGATGGAGCGACTGGCCCTGGCGGACCGGGTGCGCCTGGGGGTGATCGCACCATGACGACCATCACCGTGGGCAGTGTGGTTGGCGCTCCGGGTGCCACCACCACCGCATTGGCGTTGGTTCGACATCGTCGAACCCCACTGCTGCTGCTCGAGGCGGATCCCGACGGTGGACGGCTGACGTCGTGGATGCGGGTGGAACCCCGGCCCGGCACCGTGGACCTGTTGGCCGCCGCACGCGATCTCGAGGCGGGCGACGACTTCCCGTGGGCGCAGCGCTCCGACACCCAGTCCGACTCGAACGTGGTGGTGGCGCATCCCTCGGGCGAGCTCGTCGATCGTGCCCTGCGCAATCGTGCCGCCGATCTGGCCCGGGTGATCGCCGGCGCGCCCTTCGACGTGGTGTGCGATGTAGGTCGTTACCGAGTGGACAGTCCGGCTCACCCGTTGTGCCTCGTGGCCGCATGGCGAGTGGTGGTCACCCGGGGCGACCTCTCCGATGTGGCAGTGATGTCGCATGCCCTGGTGCGCTTGCGCGAGTTGGGGCCGGTCATGGTGGTGGTCACGGGGAACGGACCGTACGGCGCTGACGAGATCGCGGCGGCGCTCGAGGTGCCGGTCCTGGGTCTGCCACCCGTGGGCACCCCGCTGCCCAGCCGTCGCTTTCTGCGTGCTGTCGATGAACTGAACCAGCGACTGTGGACCGGTGGTGAGTCGTGAAGAGCCGTCGTCCACCTGCTGCGAATCTGCGGGGCGGTCTGGTGGCCGAACTCACCCGTCTGGCTGCCGATGCCGTCGCCGATCAGCGTGCCACCGATGTGCACCACCTCGTCGCCGGTGGTGTGGACGAGCGGCAGGTGGTGCGGGGCGTGGTTCGGCGACATCTCGGACAACTCGCCGCTGACCGTTGGGAGGCCGGTGAGGCGGCCATGTCCACGGACGAGGAGCAGGCGGTGCTGGACGCCACGCTCGACTCGGTGCTGGGGTTGGGGCGCCTGCAGCGACTGCTCGACGATCCCGACATCACCGACGTCCACGTTCGGGGGTGCGACACCGTATGGGTGAAGCGACGCAACGGAATGCGCACGCCGGTGCCGCCGGTCGTCGATCACGACGATGAACTCGTGGATCTGGTCCGCCATATCGGCAGTCGACTGGTGGCCGGCGAGCGGCGCTTCGACGCCGCTCATCCCGAACTGAACGCCCAGTTGCCCGATGGGTCGCGCGTGTTCGCCACCATGGAGGTCTCGGCCCGGCCGTCGTTGGTGGTGCGGCGCCATCGCTTCGACCTCTCGCATCTCGAAGAACTGGCCGAACGCCGCATGATGACCCCGGCCCTGGCGCAGTTCCTGACGATCGCCGTGCGGGCTCGGCGCAACCTGATCATCGCCGGGGGGACTGGTTCGGGAAAGACGACACTGCTGCGGGCACTGTTGAACGAGGTACCACCCAGCGAGCGCATCGTGACCATCGAGGACGCCTACGAGTTGGGTTTGGACCGCTTCGCCGATCTGCATCCCGACCACGACATGTTGCAGGCCCGTCCCGCCAACATCGAAGGTCGAGGTGCCATCACTCTGCTGGACCTCACCCGCATGGCGTTGCGCATGGACCCCGACCGCGTGGTGGTCGGTGAGGTTCGTGGTGCCGAAGCCCTTGCTCTGGTGATGGCCATGTCGCAGGGCAACGACGGGTCCATGGCGACCATTCACGCCGACTCCAGCCGCAGTGTTCTCCCCAAGTTGGCCGCCTACGCCGCCCTCGCCGGCACTGGTCTGCCCACCGAGACCGTGAATCAGCTGTTGGCAGGGGCCGTGCACTTCGTCGTCCATGTGGAGCACCACCGTGACGGCCGGCGGGTGACCAGCGTGCGTGAAGTCGCCGGCGCCGATGGCATGCAGATCGCCACCAACGAGGTGTGGGCCTTGGGCGCCGACGGCCAGGCGCACCCCGCCTACCCCTTGCGCGACGTCACTGCTTCGCTGATGGCCGAACATGGTGATTGGGCATGAGCACCGCCGTGCTGGCCCTCTGCGGTGCCCTCATGGGTGCCGGGGTTCTGCGACTACGGGCTGCCTGGTGGGCAGGTCACGACACTCGCCCCGCTCGGTCGCCGTGGCCGGGATGGCGGCCGCAGCGCGGGTTGCTTCGTGGTGCTGCTGGTGCTCTCGCAGGAGTGGTGGCATGGGTGGTCACGGGATGGGTGGCGATGGCGGTCACGGCGGCGGCGGTGGGGTGGTGGCTCCCCACGGCATGGGCCGTGCGTGGTCGAGCACAACGGGAACTCGCCGTGGTGGAGGCCATCGCCACGTGGGCCGAACAACTGCGAGACACGCTGTCGGCGGCCGCGGGTCTGGAGCATGCCGTAGCGGCCACTGCCCGCCTTGCGCACGGCCCACTCGATGGACCACTGCGTCGATTGGCCGAGCGCCTGCAGCACGCGCCGCTGAATGTGGCGGTGCTCGCCTTTGCCGAGGAGGTTCGTCACCCGAGTGCCGATTTCGTGGCGGCAGCCATCATCACGGCCACCGAACACGAGGCCCGCGATGTGGGGGCACTCTTGGGCCACCTCGCAGCCAGCGCACGCGACGAGGCGCGCCTGCGGCGCCGGGTATGGGTGGGCCGTGCCCGAACCCGAAGTGCTGGTCGCCTCATCGCGGGGGTGACCGTGGTGGTGGTCGTCGGTCTTCAGGTGTTGAACCCCGGCTACCTGGCTGCCTATGGCGACCCCACCGGTCAGGTGGTCTTGGCCGGCATCATCGCCACCTTCGGGACGGCGTTCGCCCTCATGGAACGCCTGAGCCGACTGCACCTTCCCGATCGGTTCGCGTTGCGTGTGCGACCGTCGAGGCGGTCGGTATGAGCCCGGCTTGGTGGGGTGCACTGTTGGGCGCCGGATTGGCCGTGTTGCGTCATGCCTCGTCGCCCACGGCTCCACCTCTGTCGCGCATGTTGACGTCGCTGCACGGCGCCCGTGACCCCAGTGGCCCGGTGGAGCGAAGCATCGCACGGCCGCTCGAGTGGTGGCGTCCCTCGTCGGCCGACCTGGCGGTGACCGGCCGGCACGAGGGCGCGTACGTCTCACAACTCGTCACCACACCGGTGCTGCTGGTGATCGTGGCTGTGGCGTGGTGGGGTGTCATGAGTCTCGCTGGTCTGGGTCTGTCGTGGTCGGTGTTGGTGGCCTTGGGTCTGGTGGCCGTGGCGGTGGGTGTGCTGGTGCCGGGTGCGACGTTGCGTGCCCAGGCGAGGCGACGACGCCTGGCTTTCGGGCATGCGCTCTCGGCCTTTCTCGACCTGGTCAGTGTGTTGCTGGCGGGTGGAGCCGGCGTGGAGACTTCGCTGATCGCTGCCGCCGAGGCCGGCGACGGGTGGGCCTTTGACCTCATCCGGCAGGAGTTGGTGCGGGCTCGCGCTCGACGAGAGTCCCCCTGGGAGGCCCTGGGTGCGTTGGGTCGTCGGCTGGAGGTGGCCGAACTGACCGACCTGGCCGCCACGGTGCAGTTGGCGGGCACTCACGGTGCCCGGGTCCGCTCGTCGTTGACCGCGCGTTCGGCCGCCGTGCGCGACCGGCACCTCGCCCAGGTGGAGGCCGAGGCGCAGGCCGCCACCGAGCGCATGGGTCTTCCCATGGTGCTCGTGTTCATCGGGTTCATCGCGTTGCTCGGCTACCCGGCCCTGTCGCTGATCGTCGGAGGTCTGTGAGGACCATGCGACCCCTACACCCGTTTCCGGAGGTTTCCCGTGCAACCCGAACTGCAAGTACTCCAGTACGTCCTCATCCGGTGGTTGGCCGGCGTCGAGCGCGACCGCGACCAGGGGGAGGTGAGCGCCACCACCGTCGTGATGGCGGCGGCACTGATCGCCCTGGCCATCACCGTGGGGGCCATCATCACCACCCGCGTCACCAGCAAGGCCAACACGCTGCAACTGGGGTGAGGCACGACACGGGCGATGCCACCGCCGAGGTGGTGGTCCTCACACCCGTGCTGATCCTGCTGGTGATGCTATGTGTGCAGGTCGCGGCCTGGTCACATGCCGCCACGGTCGCCACCTCGGTGGCGGCTCGAGTCGCGCATGTGCAGGCTCGCCACGGTGCCTCGGCCGGCGACGGGGAGCGTGTGGGGGCCGAACTGTTGAGTGCCCTGGACCGTACGTCGGCGGCAGCGGTGGCGGTGGAGCACGGAATGTCGGAGGTGAGGGCCACGGTCGCCCTTGGTGTGCCTGCGATCGTCCCCGGACTACCAGCAGAGGTGCGTCGACAGGTCGTCATCGTGCGAGAACGAGTGCTCAGCGAGGTCCAGCGATGATTCGCATCCGATCGAGGGGCAGTGCCACGGTGGAGTTGGTGCTCTTGACGCCGGTGCTGGTGTTGTTCACCGTGCTGGCGGCTCAGGTGGGCCGTGATGCAGATGCTGCGGCCATGGTTCGCCTGGCCGCAGACCATGCCGCCCGCAGTGCCTCCATGGTGAGGCGCACCGCCATGGTGTCGGTGGCTCAAGTGGCTGCGAACGATGTCCTGCAGACTCGTGGTGCTCACTGCGACGACCCGAAGGTGGCGGTGGCCGTGACACACGTGGACGTCACCGTCGAGGTGACCTGTCGGACTGGACGCGGCGTGGCGACGGCCCGAAGTGTCGAGGTGATCGATCGATACCGAGGTGAGGAATGACGAGCGACCGCGGTTCGGTGACGGCCTTCGTCGTGGGGATCACCCTGTCGATGATGTTGCTGGTGGGGTTGGTCCACGACGGGGGTCGACTGGTGTCGGCTCATCTCCGGGTCGGTGACCACGCTGCGGGCGCCGCACGCAGTGGGGCACAGGAACTCACCGGACTGCGCGCCGGAGCCGAGGTGTTGGACGTGGTCGGTGCCACTCGGCGGGCTCACGAGTACCTCATGGCGCGAGGTGCGACCGGTGAGGTGTCCGTCACCCCCTCGGCCATCACCGTGACCGTCCACACCCGCGTGACCATGGAGATCCTGTCGGTGGTGGGGGTCACCGCCCGGGACGTCAGCGCTTCGCGCACGGCCGTGGCGGTGCGGCGATGAGATGGTCCGCTGAGAGCTGGCGGGCTATCGCCGACGCCGATGACGCAGTCCCCTCGTACGACCTGCCGTGGCGACACGACCCTGCCACCACGGTGGTGGCACGCCTCGACTTCACCTACCGAGTCGTGGACGTGCTGGCCGGTGAAGTGCCGCCCCTCACCTGGGTCTCGACCGACGGTACGGTCGAACTCTGGTGGCCCCACTGCCGTCCGGCACCCGAGCCTTTCGTGAGCCTCGACCATCACCGATGGATGCTGCCAGCCGCGGTGGACCTCATGACCTTGGTCGTTCTCACCCGACACGGCCGACTGAGGGTTGACCTCGTCACACAGGTCGGAGTCACCGCAGACCGTCGTGTCGTCCTGGCCGACCTCGGTCACTGGGGGGAACTGGGAATCGAGAACGCATCGGGTGGTGTGGATGCGGTGGTGGACGCCATGGAGCGAGATCTGGGAATCCCCCCTCTCACCACCGGCCCTCCTGACTCCTTCGATCGCCGGAGCTTGTTCACGGCGGGTCGGCCCTCTCGCGGTCTGTGGCTGAGTCATCGCCACGGAATCTGGTGCCTCATGCCCCCTGGTGTGCCGATCACACCCGTGGGTTGGCGGTGCCCCGACATGCCGGAATCGACCGGCGAACCCCAACAAAGGAGCAGTTCATGATCAGATCCCCCGAAACCGTGTCACCCGTGCACCGCCTCGGCGTGGCCCGCCCACCGTCACCTCGTCGCGGACGCAGCCCCGAAGTTCTCGGGCCCCTCATGGTGGGGGTGTTGGGGAGTCCCTGCGTGGTCGATGCACAGGGTCGGCCGGTGGAGTTCGAGCGCTCCAAGGCGCTGGAGTTGGTGGTGTGGTTGTCGCTCCACCGTCCTCGGTGCACGCGCAGCGGTGCGCGCCATGCCCTGTGGGACCTTCCCATCCGCGACAGCAGCTTCGCCAACATCGTGTGCAACGCCCGTCGCCGCCTCGCCGACGCTGCCGCCGCACCACCGGGTACCGAGTGGATCGGCCGTCACACTGGCGATGATCTACCGCTGCACCCCCATGTGGTCACCGACGCAGACCTGTTGCGTACGGCGATGCGACGGGCACATGCCAACCCCGATGCAGCCGCGCTGCACCATGTCGCCGACATGCTGCAACTCGTGCGTGGAGTTCCCTTCGAGGGCACTCACTACCTGTGGGCCGACGCCGAAGGCATCACATCGGAACTGACCATGCTCACGGTGCAGGCCTCGGCCGTCGTCGCCCGACGCAGCCTCGACCTGGGCGACGTGGCCGGCGTGTTCGACGCCACGGCGGTCGGCCTGAGGGTGGTGCCCCGACACGAGGAGTTGGTGTCATTGCGCATGCGAGCCTTGCACCACAACGGCGACGACGCCGGTGTGCGCGAGGAATGGGCGGCCTACGAGCGTGCCTTGGCGTTGGATCCCTTCACCCGGCGACCCTCCACCAAGATGCTGGCGTTGCGTCAGGAACTCCTGCGCCGCCCCGTATCGGCCTAGTTGTACTGGTCGAGAATGCTCGTCTCGGTGATACGGGCCAGGCTGTCCTTGATGGCTCTGGCCCGTACCACCCCGACACCTTCCACCTCGGCGAGGTCGGCGATGGTTGCCCGCAGCACCTTCGACAGGTCACCGAAGTGTTCGGCCACCCGAGCGGCCAGGTTGGCCGATAGCCGGGGTACCCGCGACAGCAATCGTTCACCTCGCGGAATAAGGCTGGCATCGAGATCGACCGTCCCGGTGGCCAGACTCAAGGCCTCGGCTGCATGGCGCAGGTCCACGGTGTCGCCCTCTGCCATGTGGCCCAGAGCGTCCAGCACCTGTCGGGCGGTACGTGGGTCTCCGGGTTGGAGGTAGTCCTTCACCGTCAGTTCGGCTTCGATGTCCAACTCGCCGTACATCTCGTCCAGTTGCAGACGCAACAGACGGGCGTCCACCCCCAGTTCGGCGATCATGGTCTCGATCTCGTCGGCGATTCGCCGGACGGTCTCTGAGCGTTGCAGCACGGCGGCCACGTCGCGGACCGTCACGAGGTCTTCCACTTCCAGTGCTGTGAGGCTCGCCAACGCGTCGTCGAGTCGGGACTTGTACCGCTCGAGCGTCTGCAACGCCTGATTGGCCCGGTCGAGCAGCCGTGAGATGTCCTGGAACTGGTGGCGCACCTCGCCGACGTAGATGGCGATGACGCCCATCTCTTCGCTGATACTGATGACCGGCACCTTCAGTGATCGCGCCACGCGCTCGGCGGTGCGGTGTCGCGTGCCGGTCTCGTTGGTGGGGACCCGCGAGTCGGGCATGAGGTGCACGTTTGCCCGGGCGATTCGCAGGCCGTCCGATGACAGGATGATGGCCCCGTCCATCTTGGCCAGTTCGGAGAGCTTCTGAGGACTGAAGGGGGCGTCGAGCAGGAAGCCACCGGTGCAGATGGCCAGGACCTCGGGACCGTCCCCCATGACCACGAGGCCGCCCATCTTCGCCTTCACCACGCGGTCGATGCCATCCCTGAGGGGGGTACCAGGTGCCACACGAGCCAACGCAGCGAGCAGAGCACCATCGAGACGACGTTGACTGCTCTGCATGGGGGGATCATAGAGGGAGGCTGGTAGCCCCCGTGAGACCTGCAGCGGCAAAGGCGTCGGTGAGCCCGGCCACCTTCGTGACAGCCAGACCATCGACCCGCACGGTGGACGAGGCCGGTACCAACGCCTGCCGGTAGCCCAGCCGAACCGCTTCGTTGAGGCGGCGCTCGAGGTGTGCCACCTGCCTCACCTCACCGGCCAGTCCCACCTCACCCACCGCCACCATCTGCGGGGGTAGCGGTCGGTTGCTGGCAGCCGACGCCAAGGCCAGACACACCCCCAGGTCAGCGCCAGGATCGTCGAGCTTCACACCCCCGACCACCGAGACGTAGGCCTCGCTGCGGGCGAGGCTGATGCGCGCCCGACGTTCCACCACTGCCAGCAACAGTGCCAAGCGGCCGGCATCGACCCCCTGGGCGCTTCGTCGAGGTGCACCACCGTGGTCCACCGGAACCGTGAGTGCCTGCACTTCCACCAGCAAGGGCCGATGCCCTTCCACCGTGGGTACCACCGCCGAACCGGGGACCCCGGTTCGCCGGTCCCCCAGGAACAACACACTCGGGTCGGGTACCGCTGCCAGTCCGGCTTCGACCATCTCGAACAGGCCGAGTTCGCTGGTGGGTCCGAAGCGGTGCTTCGTGGCCCGCAACATACGCAGGGCGTGATGGCGTTCGCCGTCGAAGGTGAGCACGGTGTCGACGACGTGCTCGAGCACGCGCGGGCCTGCCAGGCCACCCTCCTTGGTGACATGACCTACGAGTACCACCGGAAGATCGCGTCGTTTCGCCTCCTGCACGAGGCGCTGCGCGCATCCGCGCACCTGCACCACCGACCCCGGTGCCGAACCCAGTTGGGGATCGGCGATGGTCTGCACGCTGTCGACCACCACCAGGGTGGGTTGCACGGTGTCGATGGCGGCCACGAGGTTGGGAAGCGATGTCTCCGCCACCAGCCACACCCGTTCGTCGGGGACACCCAGGCGCTCGGCTCGCAGACGAACCTGCGCGGCGCTCTCCTCGGCTGACACATACAGCGAGCGATGTGGCCAGTGCCCCAGCAGTTGCAGCAGCAAGGTGCTCTTGCCCACGCCCGGTTCGCCACCGAGCAGCGTGACCGATCCGGGGACCAGGCCGCCACCCAGTACACGGTCGAGTTCGGTGAGGCCCGTAGGTTCGGGTCGACCGGTGGTGAGGTCGACCTCGTGCAGTGGGGTGGGCACGCCAGGCGCATTCAGCCCGACACCGGCTACCGACGTCGCCAGATCGTCGGGACCTTCGACATCTTCGATGAGAGAGTTCCACGCCCCGCACGTGGCGCATTGCCCCACCCACTTCGGGTGCAACGCCCCACAGTCACCGCATCGAAGTACCACCCTGAGTTTCGCCATGGAGCGAACCCTACGCAGGGGGTGTGGCGCGGCGCGTCCGCGCACGGAGGCGTCGGCGGCGTCGACGGGCGAAGACCACCCACGCAACGAAGGTGGCACCCACCACCACCCACACCACGAGCACGAAGCGGGCGATATCGGCGGTGGTGCGGGCCACCTCGGCGCCCCGGTCGGTTCGCTCGGAAAACGCCTGGAGTGGCACCTGGCTGCCGTCGAGGGGGAGCTGCCAGGTGATCGTGCTGTCGTTGGCGTCGCCCGTGGTGCTGGTCAACGTGCCCGGTAGGCGCATGCGCAGCGTCATGGTCGCCACATCGGCCAACGCCAAGCCGGCAGCCTCGAGATCCGTGATGAACGGTGCGGCGCCCAGGGCGCTCAGCGCATCGGGATCGATGAGTCCTGCGGTTCCGCCCTCCAGCACGGCACGGCCAGTCACCTCCCAACTGCTGCGAGCGAACTCGTCGGCGCGCGCCACGCGGACGTTCTGCAGCGGCGCACCCACGTGGGCCAGCACGGCGGTCAACTCGGCGAGATCGGCCGCCTCCCGCCGCAGTACCACCTGTAGCCCTCCATCGGGCGTGGCGTCGGGGCCGTCGATCTCCCAGCCCAACGACTCCAGGTCCTCGAAGGCCAAGTCGTCCATGAGGCGCGGTGACGCCGTCACCACCGCAGCGTCGGCCACAGCAGTGACGGTGACCACCGATGCTCCCGACTCGTCGACGTCGACGTCGATGCCCACCTCGACTCTGCAGGCCGTGCCCACGAGGACGAGAACGACCAGCGCCGCCGCGGCCAACAGCCGCTTCATGAGCTCAGTCGGCCGGAGGAATGGCGAGGTCGGCGTCGCCCGTAGCGGTCCCAGCCAGTTCCACGGCCGCTGGCGGCTGGAAGCCTTCGACGGCACTGAACGCCAATCGCTGTTCGCCGGAACGATCGGGATCGTCTTCGGTGTCGACCACGATGATCTGGCCTGCGTGGAACTCCTTGTACAGGAGCTTCTCCGACAACGGGTCCTCGACCAGACGCTGGATGGCCCGACGCAACGGCCGTGCACCCAGTTGCGGGTCGTAACCCCGCACGGCCAGCAGATCCTTGGCGGTCTGAGTGAGTTCGATGCCCAGACCCTGGCCCTCGAGTTGCGACGACAGACGCTTCATCATGAGGTCGACCATCTGAGCGACCTCGGCCTGGGCCAACTCGTGGAACACGATCACTTCGTCGATGCGGTTCAGGAACTCGGGGCGGAAGTGCAACTTCAGCGCCTCGTTCACCTTGTCCTTCATGCGCTCGTAACTCATGGCCTCGTCGGCTTTGGTGAAGCCCACGTTGGCCTTGCGCAGTTCCTGGGTTCCCAGGTTCGACGTCATGATGAGCACGGTGTTGCGGAAGTCGACCGTGCGGCCCTGGCTGTCGGTGAGTCGACCCTCTTCGAGGATCTGCAACAGCGTGTTGAACACGTCGGGGTGGGCCTTTTCGATCTCGTCGAACAGCACCACGCTGAAGGGCCGACGTCGCACGGCCTCGGTGAGTTGCCCACCTTCTTCGTAGCCGACGTACCCGGGGGGCGAACCCACGAGACGGCTGACGGTGTGCTTCTCCATGTACTCGCTCATGTCGAGCGAGATGAGGGCGTCCTGGTCACCGAACAGGAACTCGGCCAAGGTCTTGGCCAACTCGGTCTTGCCCACACCCGTGGGGCCGAGGAAGATGAACGAACCGCTGGGGCGACGGGGATCCTTCAGGCCGGCCCGTGTGCGGCGGATGCTCTGGCTGACCGCCTTGATGGCGTTCTCTTGGCCGATGATGCGCTTGTGCAACTCGGCTTCCATGTTGAGCAGCTTCTGCGTCTCTTCTTCGGTGAGCTTGTACACCGGGATGCCGGTCCACAGGCTCAGCACCTCGGCGATGGCCTCTTCGTCGACCTCGTCGAACAGGTCCACACCGGTGGCCTTGATCTCGGCCTCCTTCTGCGACCGCTCCTCGAGCAGTGACTTCTCCTGATCGCGAAGGCGACCGGCGTCTTCGAAACGCTGCTCTTCGACGGCCTTCTTCTTGGCCTCCTGCACCTCGTTGATGCGGCTCTCGAGTTCCTTCAGGTCGGGCGGGGTCTGCATGCGCTTGATGCGCAGGCGACTCCCTGCCTCGTCGATG
>CAYMUC010000017.1:0-38219 GCA_964393535.1 uncultured Ilumatobacteraceae bacterium
CGCGGCTGGTTGACCGTGATGCCGCAGGCGAGCTCGATGCGCCGCGGGTTGGCGTCGCTGGAGGCGATGGTCGAGCACAAGTGCGCCGTGGCGCCGGTGTTCACCTTCCTCGCCAACCTCGATGCGTATGGGGACAAGGCTGGCTCCAGTTCCTCGGCACGCGACATCTTCAAGCGTGAGATGGACGAGACCGCCGTGATGATCCGCCGGGCCTACGACGCCGGTGTACCGGTGATGTGCGGTTCCGAGAGTGGGTTCTCCATGACGCCCTATGGCGAGTGGCACGCCCGCGAGATGGAAGTGTTCGTGGAGTACCTCGGTCTCACCCCACTGGAAGCCATCACCTGCGGCACAGCGACCAACGCCATCGCCCTGGGTGAGTACGGCGAGGTGGGAACCATCGAGGTGGGCCGCCGAGCCGACGTCCTGGTGCTGGAAGGCGACCCCAGCCGGGACATCAGCATCTTGGGTGACAAGTCCCGCTTCCGGCACCTGCTGTGCCGTGGGAGCCAGGTGGACCTCACGCCGCTTCCCGAGCGTCGCCCCATGCCTGGCGAGAAACTAGTGACGTGGTCGGCCAAGACCCTCACCTGGGATCTGGCTCATTCATGACCGCGTGCCCTGCGGATCGGCCGACGGTGACGCTGTCGACCTTCGCCGAGGTGCGCGAAGCGATGCGTGCCAAGGATCTCCGTCAGGCACTCTATGACGATGGGGCGCTGGTCATGGCCGACTGTCTGCTGGACCTGCACGGTCCGCAGCACCGTGATCGACGCCGCCTCGAGAACCGACTGTTTCGCCGCGAGACGTTCGAGGACTACGAGACCAACCTGCTGCCACGTGCCATCGACGAGGCCCTGACGCCCATGGTGGCAGTCGGTCGGGGTGATCTGGTGCAGATCGGCTATCGCGCCGTCATGCACCTCACGGCACTCATCGCCGGCATCGATGTGCCCCCGGCCCGGGCCGATGATCTGGAACGCATCGTCAAGGTGTTCTCCAAAGGCGCTACGGCGGTGCACGCCACGGGCGACCGCAGCGCGTTGTACGCCGAGGTGTCGGCGGCGCTCGAACAGTTCGACGCCTTGTTCTTCCAGCCCAGTGCTTCACGCCGACGCGCGCTGTTGGCCGAGGTGGCCTCGGGCGCTCGCAGCAGCGATGATCTGCCACGCGATGTGCTGACCACGCTGCTGCAGAACGTGGACGCCCTCGACCTGCCCGAGGAGGTGATGCGCCGCGAGGTGGCCTTCTACTTGCAGGCCGGCGGCCATTCGACGGCCAATGCGCTCACCCACACGTTGAACGAGTTGTGGTCGATGGGCGATGCGGAGTTCGTGGATCTGGGTCGGCGCGACACCGCTGTGTTGCAGCGCTGTGTGCACGAGGCGTTGCGTCTGCACCCCGCCTCACCCGTGGCGTGGCGCCGTTCACTGGCACCGGTGGAACTTCGTTCGGGGACGCACATCGACGAAGGCATGTTGGTGATCCTCGACATCGAGACCGCCAACCGCGAGCCGGCGTTGTGGGGTCCCGACAGCGATCGGTTCGATCCCTACCGGGCGCTTCCCGACGGTGTGCACGCGTGGGGTCTCAGTTTTGGTGCCGGCACGCATGCCTGCATCGGTATGGAACTCGATGGTGGGCTTCCCGGCGAGGCCGATGATCCGGTGCAACTGCACGGCACCGTGGCCCTGCTGGCGTCGGCGCTGCTACGCGCTGGTGCCGCCCCCGACCCGACCGCACCCCCTGTCATCGATCCCGGCAGCCAGCGGCTCCACTACTCCAGCTATCCGATCGTGTTCGAGCCCCGGTCGTGAGTCCGGCCCTCGTCGACCCCACGTGCGAGCCAACGTTCCAGCGCCGGGGTCACCTCGGCTCGCCACGGCGTGAGGTCCACGTAGTCGCGGAACGATGTGATCACGCCACGGGCGGCGTCCACTTCGAACACACCGTGGCATGCCACGGCGTACTCGGTGCCGTCGATGAGGAACCGGTCGACGCGCTCCACATGGCCGCGGGCTCCGTCGTAGGCCTCGCTCACCACATCCCACCGCACCTCGGTGGACGCCGCCAGGATGTTGGTCAGCATGGCTCGTACCCCCGCCGGCCCGACCACGGGTGGGTGGGGCATGTTGCGATACGGCGCATCGTCGGCGAAACAGACGGCTGCGGCCTCGACGTCTCGACGCTCGACGGCCGCCAGGAACGCATGAACGACATCTCGGGTCGACATGGCGTCGACCTTACCGAGGGGGCGGTCGTCCCCTTCTTCCAAGACAAAGGGGAACGATGACACGAGCACTGGTCACGGGAGGGGCGCGCGGGATCGGGCGGGCCATCGGCGCGCGCCTGGCTGCTGAAGGGTGGACGGTCGGGCTGTTGGACGTGTCGCAGGCCGAGGCCGACGCAGCAGCTGCGCAGATCGACGGGGCGGTGGGCCTGGGGGCCGACATCGCCGACGAAGCCTCGGTGGAGCGGGCTTTGGAGACCTTCGGTGGTCCCGTCGACCTGGTGGTGAACAATGCCGGCATCGTGCGGTTCGGGCCACTGCTGGATCTGGCGTACGACGACTTCTCGGCGGTCACCCGCGTGAACCTGGTGGGCACGTTCACGGTGGCGCGTGCAGCCGCGCGCCGCATGATCGCTGCAGGCGTGGGTGGCAGCATCGTGAACATCACGTCCATGAACGGCGTGGCCCCCGGTCCCAATGCCGGTGCTTACGGAGCCACCAAGGCCGGCATCGCCTTGCTCACCCAGCAGATGGCCATCGAATGGGGCCCACACGGCATCCGCGTGAACGCCATTGCACCCGGACTCATCCTTGCCGGTATGAGTGACCCGCTGTATGCCGATCCCGAGATCCGCGCCGCCCGCGAGAGCAAGGTGCCCTTGGGCCGCCTGGGTACTGCCGACGACATCGCCTCGATGGTCGTGTTCCTGGCGTCGCCGCAGTCGTCGTATGTGACGGGTCAGAACATCCTCGTCGACGGTGGCGTGACCATGAGCATGATCGCCAATCTGCCTCGACCGAAGTCGGTCGACAGCGTGGGCATGAAGTGAGCACCGTGGGAGGTCGGCGAGCCGTCGTGACCGGTGCGGCGCGTGGGATCGGTGCCGCCATCGCCGACCGCCTCGCTGTTGACGGCTTCGAGGTGGTGCGCCTCGATGTGCTCGAGGCCGATGGAGTGATCCAGTGCAATATCGCCGACGTGGAGTCGGTGCGTTCGGTGGCGGCATCGGTGGGCGATGTGGACGTACTGGTGAACAATGCCGCCATCTGGCGTTTCGCCGCCTTGGAGGACGTCGATCCCGATGACTTCTCGGCCGTGCTGGACATCAACCTGCGCGGCGCTCTGTTGACCACACAGTCGTTCGGTCGGTCCATGGTGCAACGCGGGGGAGGGTCGATCATCAACATCGTCTCGGTGGCTGCTCTGCATGCGAACCCAGCCGTGGGTGCCTACTCCGCCTCGAAGGCCGGTCTGGTGGCTCTCACCCGCCAGACGGCACTGGAGTGGGGACCTCACGGGGTGCGGTGCAATGCCGTGGGTCCCGGCCTCATCGCCACCGAGGGTGCCGGCCTCTATCACGACGAGGATGTTCGACGGGCCCGTGCGGCGGCGGTGCCCCTGCGGCGCCTCGGCGCCCCCGGTGACATCTCCGAGGTGGTGGCCTTCTTCGCATCTGACGCCGCCGCCTACGTGACCGGACAGGTGTTGTACGTGGACGGCGGGTTGTCGTCGTCGTTGATGACCACCTTGCCCCGCCCTCCCGGCGTTCCGGGACCGCAACTGACCACGCCCACCATCACTTCAGGAGAACACCGCGATGCGTGATCTCAGTTCCATGTCCGTCCTGGTGACCGGAGGAGGGTCGGGCATCGGAGAAGCCACGGCCCGCCGCCTGGCGGCGAGAGGGGCCAGGGTCACCATCGCGGGCCGCCGCGAGCACAAGGTGAAGGCCGTCGCCGACGACATCGGCGAACGCTGCGCGTGGATCGCCGGTGACGTGACCGACCCTGAAGGTCGCGCTGCCATGGTCGCCCGAGCCGTCGAGCACGGCGGAGGTCTGGACGCCTTGGTGTCCAACGCTGGCAACATGGAACGGTCACCCATCGGCGAATGGACCGCCGAACGCCTGATCGAGGTGTTCAACAACAACGTGGTGGCCGGCATGCTGCTCAGTCAGGAAGCCCTCCCGTATCTGGAGGCGCGCCGTGGCGCCATCGTGTACATCGGCTCCATCTACACCGTGCGCAGTTACCCCGGAGCGGCCCCCTACGCCGTTACCAAAGGGGCGCTGGAAACCCTGGTGCGGGTACTCGCGGCGGAAATCGGCCCCCGAGGTGTCCGCGTGGGGGCGGTGCGACCCGGCGCTGTGCTCACCGAGATCAACCAGCGCGCCGGCCTCGTCGACGACGAGCAGGCCGCCGCTCGACTGGCAGCCATGGCCGACCATCATGTGCTCAAGCGCATCGGGGTGGCCGAGGAGATCGCCGAAGGCATCGAGTACCTCATCTGCGCCGAATGGACCACCGGCGAGGTGCTGGCTGTTGACGGCGGTATGGGACTTGGAGTCATCTCATGAGGACACAGTGCACAGCAGCCGATCGATCACCGTCTGAGAGGGGAATGCGATGACCGGAGCAGTCAACGAGATCGTCATCACGTCGATGGACGAAGCCAAGGAGGTGTATCGCAACAAGGAGATGCGACAGGCCCTCTACGACGCCGGTCAGGTGGTGATGGCCGATGTGCTGGTAAACCTCCATGCCGACGAGCACCGGGCCCGTCGTCGCCTCGAGAACCGACTGTTCCGGCGCGAAACCCTGGTGCATTACGAGCGCGACCTGTTCCCCGGCGTGATCGAGCAGACCCTCGAGCCGTACGTGGCGGCGGGTCGGGCCGAGATCGTCGAGTTGTCTCATCAGCTGATGATGAACCTCGCGGCTCTGAATGCCGGCGTGGACCGTCCTACGGGCACCGCCGAGGAGACGGCGCGCCTGTACGCGCAGATGATGAAGTTCATCGAGGGCGCGACGCTGCTCCACACCACCCGCGTCATCGCCGAGGTGGAGGCCGAGATCCGGGAGTCCATGGCGGCGTTCGACCGAGAGTTCCTGCAGCCGTCCATCGAGCGGCGTCAGCGGTTACTCGCGGAGGTCGCAGCCGGCACAGCCCCCGAGTCGGTGCTGCCCCTCGATGTTCTCACCGTGCTGTTGCGGAACGAGGACGCCCTGCAGTTGCCACACGACGTGATCCTGCGCGAGATCTCGTTCTTCCTCCTGGCAGGGGCGCATACCTCGGCCACTGCGTTCGTGCGCACGCTGCACAACCTGTTCCAGTGGTCCGAGGCCCATCCCGAAGACGCCGAGCTGATCCGCACGGATCGTTCGTTCGTGCAGAAGGCGGTGTACGAGACCATCCGGTTGAACCCTTCCAGTCCCACAGGGATGCGATGGGCGTTGGCCGACGTCACCCTCAAGTCGGGTCGACACATACCCCAGGGCACCCGCGTGGTGATCGATCTGAACACCATCAACCGGGAACCCGCCGTCTATGGGCCCGACGCCAACGAGTTCGACCCTCGTCGGGTGCCACTGGTGGAGGGTGCAGCGCCGTGGGGACTGTCCTTCGGCCAAGGGATGCACGCCTGTATCGGCCAGGAGTTGGCCGCAGGCTTGTTGGAGCGCAACACCGACACCGCCGAGTACGAGTACGGGCTGGTGTCGGTGGCGGTGCAGTCCATGATCGACCGTGGTGTGCGACCCGATCCCGAGCATCCGGCTCAGATGGACACCTCCACCACGAGGCCGTACTGGGGGACCTACCCCGTGGTGTTCAACTGAACAGGTGAGCGAAGCGCTGGCGGGTGTGGTCGGCCACCCGCAGCGCCAACTCGGCCGGTGAGTATCGGGCGCGGGCGTCGTCGTCGTGGATCTCCACCGAGATGGGCACCTGTGGCACTGCTGCCAGCAGTTCTTCCAGCGGGAGCGCTCCTAGGCCTGGCAGGAGCCGGCGGTGGCGGGCCTCCTCGATGAGGCCGTCCATGCCTCCGGGCGGGGCTTCGGCTGGTGCATCGCACAGCTGCACGTAGGGCAGTCGCCTCGCGTCCACGTGGGCGAGATCACGAGGGTGACCGCCGGTGCGTGCCAGGTGCAGTGGGTCCACCAGCACTCCGATAGTGGGATCGCCTGTGGCCTCGACGATGTCGAATGCCTGCTGCATGGTGCGGATACCGGTGAAGCGCATGAACTCGACCACCACGCGTACCCCCCGTTCGGCAGCTGTGGAAGCGAGTTCGGCCAAGGCCGCTGTGGTGGCTACGTCGTCGTCGGTGTCGCTGACGGTGAGCAGATGCCGCGCCCCCAACACCCCGGCGGTCTCGACGACCTGCTCGATCGTGGACCGGTCGTAGGCGCCGAGGCGCACCACCTCCACGTCGAGGAGCAGCAGACCCAGGCCGTCCAGGGCCGAACGAAGTTCACGCACTTCGGCGGGTGACGGCGGGTCGAGGTCGACGCGCAGACCCACTGCGTCGAACCCCGCTCGGACGGCGTGGTGTAGCTGATCGATGCGACGCTCGGCCGGTGCCGTGGCAGCCGCCAACGACAACACCCTGGCCGGGGGGTTGTGCTGCAACGGCATCATGTCCCGAGTGTCGCATGGTGGGTGAGGGCGTCGGCCAATGCCGACCGGTACTGCGACACGTTGCGCATCTTGACATCCTCGTAGCCGCGGATCTGGTCGGCCAGCGAGGCGATGGCCGTGGCCGAGCCGAGGTTGTGGGATGTGAGGGCAAGACCCGTGACCAGTGCGATGTAGTCCCCGACCAACTGTCGCTCGAGCGTGCGCATGGAGGTGCGCCCGAACACGTCGAAAGGGGTCCCTCGGGTGCGCCGCATGGCCCGCAGCGCCACGAACATCGGCCGAGCAACGACCGGTGGCAGTGCCAACTTCTTCTTCATGCCCAGGGCCTTCAGCACCGGTGGATGCAGCCGGTAGCGCAGATGCTTCCCCCCGGGGACCAGGCGATTCCGTTCCTCGTCGAACCGAGGCAGGAGATGCAACCGGGCGACTTCGTACTCGTCCTTGTACGCCATGAGTCGGTGCAGTTGTGTGGCCACCGCCGCAGTGAAGGCGATGGACCCACCATCGGCCGCTCGTTCGGCGGCGCTGACCTGTTCGAGGACGGAGAGGTAGCGCCGTGCCAGTCGTGTGTGCTGGTAGGCGATCAGTTCGACGACACGTGAGGTGACCAGAGCGGTGAGCGCAGCGGGAAGATCGGCGTGTGCCACGAGCCGAGCAGCCTGCTGCTCGTGGGTGGGGCTGACCGTGGAGGGGATCATGCCGGCTCGGGTCGGACGAGCCGATGACTCCAGTCGATGAGGGTCGCTGACGGCCAGGCGGCCGGCACGGAACGCTGCCAGGCTGCGTTCGGTGGCCACGCCGTTCGCCTCGATGGCGCGTTCCAACGACGAAGCCGACACCGGCAGGGCACCCATCTGGTAGGCGGCTCCCAAGGCGATCAGGTTGGCCGGCATGTGTTCACCGAAGAGGGCCTCGCTCAGTCCCGTCACGTCGACGGCGGCGAAGCCCGAGGCCCGAGAACGCTCACGCAGCACGCCGATCATGTGGCCGGTATCGCCGAACGAGGTGTCGGTGTCGGTGACCATGGACGAGGTGGGAACCACACCGGTGCAGGCCAATGTGCGCGTGCGGATCGGGTCGAGCCGAGCCAGGTGCTTCGGTTCGATCGCCACCAAGAGGTCCAGCGCGATGACGGTGTCCGCCGCCCCATCGCCGATGCTGGCGGAGCGATCGGTGACCTCGTTCCACATCTTCAGATGCGAGACCACCGGGCCACCCTTCTGCGACAGCCCGGTCTGATCCAGTCCGGTCACCACGAACCCGTCGAAGGCTGCCGCGGTCGCCAGGATCTGGTTCATCGTCACCACACCGGTCCCACCGACCCCGGTGATGTAGACGCCGTAGCCGTCGGCCCCGACGGTCGGCAGCGACAGCAGTGGTTCGAGGTCGCTGGGGATCTTCGGCGTCGGCCGGGCAGTGGTGGTGGTGGTCTCCACCGTGACAAATGACGGGCAGTCACCGTCCAGGCACGAGTAGTCGGTGTTGCACGAGGCCTGATGGATCTGGGTCTTACGTCCGAACGGTGTGTCCACCGGGTGCACGCTGAGGCAACTGCTCTTCACCCCGCAGTCGCCACACCCCTCGCATACGGCCTCGTTGATGACCACGCGCATGGGGCGGGCCGGTGCCTTGCCTCGCTTGCGCAGCCGACGTAGTTCGTTGGCGCACGCCTGGTCGTACACCAGCACGGTGACGCCCGGCGTCGCAGCCAGCACCCGTTGGGCTTCGTCGAGGCGATCTCGACCCCACACGCTGACCTCACGAGGAACCCGAACGGTCCCCCGACGGCCCGAGCCGTACTTGTGGGGCTCGTCGGCCACCACGATGACCTTCGCGACACCCTCGGCCAACAGCATCTGGCACAGTTCGGGCGCGGCCAGTTGGCCCGGCGGATCCTGGCCGCCAGTCATGGCGACCACACCGTTGTAGAGCAGTTTGAAGGTGGTGTTCACCCCGGCCGCCACGGCAAAGCGAATGGCCAGACTGCCCGAGTGGAAGAAGGTCCCGTCTCCCAGGTTCTGGACGAAATGCGGTTCCTTCACGAAGGGCGCACGCCCGATCCACTGGGCACCTTCACCGCCCATCTGGGTGTAGGACTGGGCGCCTCGGTCCATGGTCATGACCAAGGCGTGACACCCCACGCCACCGCCCGATGGCGAGTCGGTGGTGTTGATGGTGGACCGGTTATGCGGGCAGCCACTGCAGAACGCAGCGGCTCGTGTGGCGTGGGCGGCGGGCGCGGTGGTGAGGGTCACCGCCACCGGTGTCCCGTTTCGGGGAGTGTCGCTGCGCATCTCGATGTCGGTGAGGGCACCGAGCAGGGGACGCAGGGCCTTGCGGATGCGGTCGGCGGTGAGTTCGGAGTCCGTCGGGAACAGGCGGCGGCCGTCGGCTGAGGCCTTACCGTGCAGTCGCGGCGCATCGGGGATGCCGTACAGCACGTTCCGTACCTGCATCTCCAGGAAGGGACGCTTCTCCTCGATCACGACGAGGTCGGTGAGGCCCTCGGCGAATCGACGCACGATGGCGCGTTCCAGAGGGAACACCATGCCGAGTTGCAGCAGTCGAATGCCCGCCCGGTTCAGCGCATCGTCGTCGATGCCCAGGTCGGCGATGGCCTGGCGGAGCTCGTGAAAGGTCCTCCCCGCTGCGACCAACCCCACCCGGTCATGAGGTGTGCTGACCGTGATGCGGTTCAGGCCGTTGGCCTCGGCGTAGGCCTCGGCGGCGGGAAGGCGCCGGTCGTACAACTCCTGCTCCAACTCCACCGTGTCGGGTATGAAGAACTTGGGTCGTTGCCGGTACACCCACGGCCGACCATCGAAGTCCAGGTCGGGCAGGACGATGGAGGGGCCGTCCGGTGAGACGTCGGTGGTGAAGAAGCCGTCGGCGAGCGCCGTGGTGATCTTCAAGCCCGCCCACACACCTGCGAAGCGCGAGAGCGCGTAGCCGTGATGGCCCAGCCACAGCATCTCGCTCACGGTCCCGGGGGTGAGGGTGGGAATGCCCAGGTCGAACAACGCTGCTTCGCAGGCGCCGGGGAGCGTGGACGACTTCGACGACGGATCGTCGCCCACCGCCAGCACCACTCCGCCGTTGCGCCCGACCCCGTGCTGGTTGGCGTGGCGCAACACATCGCCGCACCGGTCGAGGCCGGGACTCTTGCCGTACCACAGGCCGATGATGCCGTCGTGGCCGTCGAGTGTGGCGAGAGCGTCTTGCTGACTGCCCCACACGGCGGTAGCGGCGAGTTCCTCGTTGAGGCCGGGTACGTGATGAAGGCGGACGTCGTCTTTGGGGGCGCGTTGCAACTCGAGATCGAAGCCGCCCAGGGGTGACCCGGGATACCCGCTCACGAAGGCAGCGGTGCGCAGGCCGCGCCGGCGGTCGTGGCGCAACTGGTCGATCACCATGCGGGCCAGACCCTGAACGCCCGTGATCAGCACTGGGCCGTCGAGCGTGGTGTAGCGGTCCTGCAGCGAGAACCGGTCCGGGTCGATGGTGCGAGCCTGCGAGCGCTCTTCGGTGTCGGTCATCGTGCCCCCCACATACGGCTCGTCGTCTGGTCACAGTAGTGTAGTCGTCAGACGCCTAGCGACTCATGACTTCGCCCCGAGTATGCGGGTGTAGGATGCGCGACATGCAACTCGACCGAGTCGTGGAGACGCTGCGCGACAGCGGGATGTCCAGTTACGAGGCGAAGTCGTACGTGGCACTTTTGGCGGCTGGACAGCCTCTGAACGGGTACGAAGTGGCCAAGCACTCCGGAGTTCCCCGCTCGACGGTGTACGAGACGCTGGCCAAGCTGGTGGCTCGCGGGGCGGCCTTCGAGGTGCGCGTTCCCAACTCCGACTCCACGTCGTATCTGGCACTTCCGGCGGAGTCGTTCATCGCCAAACTACGCCGGGAGTTCGACGACAACATCGAGTCGTTGGCCACCATCCTCCCGAAGGTGGCCCGCTCGCCCCAGGCCAATCTGGTGCACAACATCCGCGGTCGGGCCAATGTGGTGGACCGTGCCCGGGAGTTGATCCAACGGGCTTCCGATGACCTGTTCGTGTCGATCTGGGCCGAAGAGGCGGGTGAACTGGAGAACGATCTGCGCCAGGCAGTCCGCCGAGGGGTCGACGTGTCGATCGTCGCGTTCGGGGACCTGGGGTATCAGGTCGGCCACACCTACCGCCACGAGTTCTCGTCGCCCGACGTGGTGTTGTCCCGCCTGGGGGCGCGCTTGTTCGTGGTCAGTGACGATCGCCGCAGCGTGCTGGTCGGCGGCGCCTACGGAGACGACACCTGGGCGGTGTGGAGCGATGACCCGGCCGTGGTGCTGGTCGCCGTCGAGTTCGTGCGCCACGACATCGCCATGCAGGTCTTGGTGGATCGCCTAGGTGCCACCGCTGTCGACGAGTTCTGGCACACCGACCCCACGCTGGAACGTCTCCAGACCGGCCAGGGTTCGCCGGGGTTGCGGCGCCAGGCGGTGCGCTCGGCACACGACGACGCATGAAGCCGTTTCGGTTCGGGGTCATCGGCATCACGCCGTTGCCCACCATGAACGACTGGATCGACCGAGCGCGACGCACCGAAGCCCTGGGCTACTCGACTTTGCATCTCACCGATCATTTCGACAGATCGCCGGTTGCCCCGCTCCCCATGATCGCTGCACTGGCGGCTCATACGTCGTCGCTCACACTGGGCACCCTGGTGCTGGACAACGACTTCCGTCACCCGGCGGTGCTGGCCAAGGAACTGGCCACGGTGGACCTCATCACGGGTGGCCGCCTCGAGGTGGGACTGGGTGCTGGATGGATGACCGACGACTACGAGGTCTCGGGGATTCCCTTCGATACAGCCGGGGTGCGTATCGAGAAACTCGGCGAGACGCTGCAGATTCTCGACGGGGTGCTGCGCGGTGAGCCCACCACGTTCGAGGGCCGGTTCTACCGGGTGTCGGCGCTTCGCAGCGTGCCCGCGCCCACCTCGCAACCCCGGCCTCGCTTGGTGGTAGGTGGGGGAGGCGACCGTGTTCTGCGTCTGGCGGCTCGACACGCCGATGTGGTGAGTGTCAACTGGAACATCGGTGCCGGTCGCGTGGGTGACGAAGCGGTTCGTAGTGGTGGCTGGCTCGAGACGGCACACAAACTGGACGTGATCCGCCATACCGCCCGAGACCGATTCGCCGACCTCGAACTGCACCTCGTGGGGTATCTCACGGCAGTCACGAACGGCACCACCGCAGAGACGGAAGACGCGGTGCGCAGGTTCATCACCGCACGGTCACTCGGCATCGCACCCGACGACGTGGTCCAGTCACCGCACTGTCTGGTGGGATCGGCCAACGAGGTCGTGGAGCGCCTCGTTCGACTGCGTGAGGAACTGGGGTTCAGCTACGTCACGGTGTACGACACCGCCATGGACGAGTTCGCTCCAGTGGTGGCGGCGTTGGCGGGGCGCTGAAGCGACTGCGTGGCTGCGCGCCGTCAGCCGTCGAGATCGACAGGGTTGCCCTGTTCGTCGAACAACTTGATGGCCTCGCCCGGGCAGTTGCGGGCGACGTGGTACAAGCGGCCGTCGTCCACCGTGGGGTGGGTGTCGATGGCGATGGCCAACTGGTCGGCGTCGAAGGCGAACACCGCTGGGAGGTCACCCACGCACTTTCCTGAACTCACGCACAGGTCCTGATCCACTTCCACTCTGTAGGGCACGGTGATTCCTCGTTTCGACGATGTGTTGTCAGCGTGTGAGCCAGCCGCCGTCCACCGGCAGCGTCACACCAGTGATGAACGATGCGGCGTCGGACAGCAGGAACGAGATGGCGGAGGCGACGTCACGGGTCTGGCCGAGACGCCCGAGCGGAACCTGCGCCGTGAGCCATTCTTCCTGGCCCGGTTCATCCAGGCGCGTCTGCAGCATGGGCGTCACGATGGGGCCGGGCGCTACGGCGTTCACCCTGATGCCGTGCTCGGCCAACTCGAGGGCGGCGGCCTTGGTGAACATGGCGACGCCGGCCTTGGAGGCGCAGTAGTGCGGCTGACCCGGTACCGCCGAGAACGAGGTGGTCGACCCGATGTTGACCACCGCTCCGGGTGTTCCCGCAGCGATCCAGGTGCGAGCCAGTGCCTGAACCCCCAGGAACGTGCCCGTGAGGTTCACGCGCAGCACACTGTCCCACTCGGCGAGATCGAGATCGACCAGAGCGGTGCGGATGCGCACGCCGGCGCAGTTCACCAGACCATGCAAGGGCGCGTGGTCGCGCA
The DNA here is from genome assembly GCA_964393535.1 of uncultured Ilumatobacteraceae bacterium. Lineage (GTDB taxonomy): Bacteria > Actinomycetota > Acidimicrobiia > Acidimicrobiales > Ilumatobacteraceae > CAYMUC01. The sequence goes on from CAYMUC010000017.1 coordinate 12,908, forward strand.
CGATCGCTGCCCACTGCTGGGGGTCGGTGACGTCGAGTCGGTGTACGCCGTCAGACGCGGTGAGGTCGGCACGCACGACCGCATGGCCTTCGCGCTCCAGAGCGTCGGCCACGGCGGCACCGATACCCGATGCTGCACCCGTCACGAGAACTCGATGCTGCTGGCTGGTCATGTGGTTCCTCCCTCGCCGACACTAGTGGTGCGGCGACTGGCGACGCATGTGTCCGATCCTCGTGGTGCGATGCTGCCACTGTCGGGTCTGAGGGCCGTCGTCTAGAGTCGTTACCTGTCACACCACGGCCGGGCTGGCGCACTGGCGAGTCCTGTGCGGCCACCGACCCACTCGGAGGGAACGTCGATGCTCATCATCAAGGAAGCGACGGGGGTGGCTGCGGCCTCGATCAAGGAAGTGGCCTCGACGGTCGAGAACCTCATCGATGAGGTGCGCGAAGGCGGGGACGCAGCTGTTCGTGCACTCAGCGAACGACTGGACCGGTGGTCGCCGTCGGCGTTTCGTCTGACACAGCAGGAGATCGACGACATCGTGGCATCGGTCCCTGCCGAGACCCTCGATGACATCCGGTTCGCCCAGGCTCAGATCCGACGTTTCGCCGAGGCCCAGTTGGCGACCATGAGCGACCTGGAAGTGGAGACGCTTCCGGGAGTGGTACTGGGGCACAAGAACATCCCCGTCGATTCCGTGGGGTGCTACGTGCCCGGCGGTCGCTACCCCATGGTGGCGTCTGCTCACATGAGTGTGCTCACCGCCAAGGTGGCGGGAGTGCCCCGAGTGATCGCCTGCACGCCGCCCATGGACGGTGTGGCGCCGCGCGAGACGGTGGCCGCCATGGCTCTGGCCGGGGCCGACGAGATCTACATCATCGGCGGTGTGCAGGCCGTGGCCATGATGGCTCTGGGTACCGAGACGGTCGCCCCGGTGGACATGATCGTGGGTCCCGGCAATGCCTATGTGGCCGAAGCCAAGCGGCAGTTGTTCGGTGAGGTCGGTATCGACCTGCTGGCGGGGCCGACCGAGGTCATGGTCATCGCCGACCACACCGCCGATGCCGAGATGATCGCCACCGACCTGCTGGGTCAGGCTGAACACGGGCCCACCTCGCCCGCCGTCCTCATCTGCCTGGACCGCGCACTGGCCGAAGCCACCGTGGTGGAGGTCGAGCGGCAGTTGACGGTGCTCCCCACCGCAGATGTCGCCTCGGTCGCGTGGCGCGACTGGGGCCGAGTGATCGTGGTCGACTCCCACGAAGAGGCGGCCGTGCTGTCGGACGAACTCGCCTACGAGCACATCGAGATTCTCACCGAGAATCCGCAGTGGTACCTGGACCGGCTGCGGAACTACGGGGCATTGTTCCTCGGTCCCGAGACCAACGTGTCCTACGGCGACAAGGTCATCGGCACCAACCACACCCTGCCCACGCGGCGGGCGGGGCGATTCACCGGCGGCCTGTGGGTGGGCAAGTTCATCAAGACGGTCACCTACCAGCGTTGTACGCCCGAGGCCAGCGCTCTCATCGGCTCCTACGGCTCTCGACTGTGCGCTATCGAGCGCTTCTGGGGTCACAAGGAGCAGGCCGATCTGCGCGTCCGGCGGTACGGGTCGAGCGTCCAGTGATCCACCTCGCCGGCCAGGTCGCCGTGGTCACCGGTGGCGGAGGTGGCATCGGCTCGGCCATCTGCCACCGCCTCGCCTCGTTGGGGGCGCAGGTCGTGGTGTGTGTGGCCGAACGTCTGGAACGGGCCGAGGCACTGGTGACAGCGCTTTCCGGATCGGGGCATCTGGCGGTGAGGGCTCGTGTCGATCACTCGGACGAACTCGATGCTTTGGCGGCGTCGATCGAGACCCGGTACGGACGCGTGGACGTGCTGGTGAACGCAGCAGGAGTCACCCGCCCTGTTCCTCACGCCGATCTGGCGGCTCTCGACGACGACACCATCGATCGCATCTTCCGGGTGAACTGGCGCGGTGGGTTCGCCGCCGTGCGGGCGTTCCAACCGTTGCTGGCGGCAGGGAGCGGCGGTGTGGTGGTCAACATCTCGTCGGTGGCGGCGGTGACGGGACTGGGCAGCAACGTGGCCTACTGCGCGTCGAAAGCGGCCGTGGATTCCATGACCCGGTCGCTGGCGCGAGCGCTGGCACCGGCCATCCGAGTGGTATCGGTTTCGCCCGGCTGGGTGGAGGGTGAATACGCTGCGGCCATGCCCCCGGAGGTCCTGGCCGCTCAGACGGCGGCCACACCACTGGGGCGGTTGGCCACACCAGACGATGTCGCCGACGCAGTGCAAGCCGCGATCATGTTGCGGTCCACCACCGGCGCAGTCATCCCGGTGGATGGTGGACGGCCACTCGGCATGTGAGTCATTTTCGTCCGGTCACCGACGTAATAAGGTGGCTAACGACGGTCGGGAGCGCACTCGCCGACCTACGTCATTCTCGAAACACAGAGGGGGGATCACCATGGGCGTCGAGCTTCGTGGCCTAGAAGGAAAGAACGTACTCATCACGGGGGCCACCAAGGGCCAGGGGTTCAGCCACGCCAAGGCCTTCGCCGAAGCCGGCTGCAACATCGCTGCCATCGACATCACCGAGCCCATCCCCGATATCTATCCGTTGGCCACGCCTGAAATGATGGCGGCCACCGTGAAGGCCGTCGAGGAGCGTGGCCAGCGCTGCATTCCGCTTCCGTGCGACATTCGCGACGAGGCCGCCGTGAAGGCCTCGGTCGACAAGGCCCTCGACCTGTTCGGGGGACGGATCGATGTCATCGTGAACAACGCCGGTGTGGCGGCGCTCGACCCCATCCACCAGATGCGGTCCTCCACCATGCACGCCATCATCGACACCATCGTGAAGGGTCACATCTACGTCACGAAGTACGCGGTCGACAACATGATCGGCCGTGGCTCGGGCAAGATCGTCAACATCTCGTCGGCCGTCACCGGTTCTGGTCACGCCATGCTGTCGCACTACGTGGCGGCCAAGCACGCCATCAACGGCCTCACCGTGTCGTGGGCCATGGAGCTCAGCGAGTTCAACATCAACGTGAACGCCGTGTGCCCGGCCACCATCAAGCCCGGCGAAGGCCAGGGCTCGGGCATGGTGCTGGGTCTGGCTCCCGAAGCGGGCGTCACAGCCGACGAAGCGTTCGAAATGTTCTCATCCGGCGGCAACATGCCGGGTGCCAAGTGGCGAGCCGAGTCACATCACATCACCGACATGGTGCTGTTCCTCGCCAGTGACAATGCCGAGATGATCACAGGTGCGATCATTCCGGTGGACTGTGGTCAGATGTCGCGCTGACCACGGGTCGCATGTGCTCCTGCAGTCGTGAGTCAGTTGACGACTAGGAGCGACGTATGTTAGCAATCCGAGACTGTGGCGGTGCTCGCCGTCCACGAAGGGGGACCCCATGAAAACCAAGCGTCTTGTCGCGTTCGCAGCACTGTCGGTGCTGGGACTGTCGGTCGTGGCCTGTGGCAACGACGACGAGGCCGACGCACCCACGACCTCGGCCGCTGCCGAGACCACGGCTGCTCCGGACACCACGGCTGCTCCCGACACCACGGCTGCTGGCGGCGGTGAGGACACCGGCGGAGACGAATTGTCCGGACTCGCACTGGCGCAGGCTCGTGTCGAGGAGTTCAGCAAGTCGCTCACCGACCTCGGTCTGACCGAGAGCGTTGCCGTGCCTGCCGACCTCCAGGTCGCCTACGTGCAGTGTTCGGTGCCGGTCTGTGAAGCCATTCGCGTGGGTATCGCCGAGGCCGTCGAGGCCATCGGTGGCTCGCTCCAGGTCTTCACCCACCAGGACACCGCCGACACCGTGCAGGCCGCCTTCCAGGCCGCAGTGCAGGCCGAGCCTGATCTGGTGCTCACCTCGGGTAACCCCCGTGCGTGGTTCGAGACCTCGTTGGCCGAGCTGAACGCCAAGAACGTCCCGGTGGTGGCGTGGTCGCTGCCCGAGCCGTATCAGGCCGACGGCATCGCCGCCAACCTCGTGACCGGCGACGACTACTACTTCAACGGCGTGCTCATGGCTGACTACGTGACGGCACAGACCGAGGGTCAGGCCGACGTGCTGTACCTGAACATCCCGCAGTTCCCGGTGCTGGCACTCGAGGCCGAGGGCTTCAAGGCCGAGATGGCTGCTGTGTGCCCCGACTGCAACGTCACCGCTCTGGACTTCACGGTGGAGCAGTTGATCGCCGGTGAGCACATCGCCGCTGCGATCAGCGAGTTCCAGAAGAACCCGAACATCAACTTCCTCGTCACCGGCTTCGGCGACATGTTGCTGGGCATGCCCGATGCTCTGGGCAGCATCGGCGTGAGCGTTCCGGCTATCTCGCAGGCGGGTACGCCGGCCAACTACCAGCTCATCGCTGACGGTGCGCTGCAGGTTGCCGACGTGGCATTGCCCACGGGTCTGCTGGGTTGGCGTGCCATCGACGCCGGTCTGCGCGCCATCGCTGGTCAGGGTGTTGGCGAGTTCGCTCCTCGTCCCCTCACCGACATCGAGGGTCACCCCGACATCGCCATCTCGGGTGTTCCCCTGAAGATCCTCACCGCTGCCGACATCGCCGACCCCACCGTTGCGTGGCCCGGTATCGACGGGCATCAGGACCTCTTCAAGGCACTCTGGAACCTGGGCTGAGACTCGGCTGATACCCGCCCTGGCAGCAACGGCGATCGCATGAGCATGGTCGACACCGCAGTCCTGAACGTGGAAACGGTCTCCAAGACCTTTCCCGGTCAGGTGGCGCTCGACCATGCCTCGATCGTCGTGAAGCCAGGGCGGGTTCATGCCTTGGTGGGCCAGAACGGCTCTGGAAAGTCCACGCTGATCAAGATCCTCGCCGGCTACCACCGAGCCGACGAGGGCGCCGTGGCCACCCTGTTGGGTGAACCTCTCGATCTGGACAGCAGCGCAGTGGGCCGCGCCGATCGAATCCACGTGATGCACCAGGACCTGGGCCTGGTGAACTCGCTGAACTCGGTGGAGAACCTTGCTCTGGGTCGCGGTTTCCAGACCGGCTTCCTGGGTCGAGTGCGCTGGAAGCAGGAGTCGGCCCGCGCCGCCCAACACCTGGCGACCATCGGTGCCACCTTCGACGTGCGTGTCCCCGTCGGTGGCCTGACGCCTTCGGAGCGGTCACTCGTGGCACTGGCCCGAGCTCTCGAGGGCTGGGACGACGACGGCGGCGGACTGCTCATCCTCGATGAGCCGACCGCATCGATGGCGCGTCTCGACGTGCTGCGCCTGTTCGACGCCGTCCGCAAGATCCGCGACCGAGGTGCTGGTGTCATCTTCGTGTCGCACCGCATCGACGAAGTGTTCGAGATCGCAGACGACTACACGGTGTTGCGCGACGGCAAGGTCGTCGCTTCCGGACAGGTCGCCGATCTCACCCATGACGGACTCATCGAACTCATCGTCGGACGTCCGCTCGAGGATCTCGCCTCTCATGATCACGAACCCGAGCATGTCGGTGAGGCGGTGCTGGAGGTCCGCAACCTGTGGGGCGATCGCCTCGAGGGTCTGGACCTCGTGGTGCGTGCCGGCGAGGTCGTCGGGTTCGCCGGACTCGTCGGATCAGGTCGTGACGAACTGCCCAACCTGCTCTTCGGTGCCCAGCACCGAGCGGCTGGCACGGTGCTCGTGAAGGGCACACCCGTGCCCGAGGATCCCCACGAGGCCATCTGTGCCGGCATGGCGCTGGTTCCCGCCGAGCGCAAGCGGTTCGGCTCCATCGCCAATCAGACGATCCGTGAGAACGTGAGCCTTGCCCATCTCCGGCCTCTCGTGTCGAGGGGACGTCTGTCGCGTCGCCGTGAACGCACCGAGGTGTCGCGCTGGACCGAGCGGGTGGAACTGCGCCCCGCCGAGCCCGAGCGTCTGTTCACCACCCTCAGTGGAGGCAACCAGCAGAAGGCGGTGATCGCCCGCTGGCTGCGTAAGGAGCCGGCGGTGCTGGTGCTCGACGAACCCACCCAAGGGGTCGATGTGGGGGCGAAGAGCACCATCTATGCGCTCCTGGACCATGCTGCGGCCGAAGGTATGGGTGTCGTGGTGTGTTCCTCGGAGGCCGAGGAGTTGGCTGCTGTGTGTGACCGAGTGATCGTGTTGGCCAATGGCCGTCCCATCGCCGAACTTCAGGGTGCAGCCCTGTCGGCCGAATCCATCGTCCAGCAGTTGCTGAGATGACCAGACCATCCACAGCAGTGAAGGCACCCGCATGACTTCAGATGACCTGACCTCCGCCGAGGGGCAACCGACCGTGGCGACTCGTCGCTCGACGCTCGGACGACTGTCGCCGTCGCGCGCCTCGATCGTGTACATCTACGGGGCCGGTTTTCTCCTGTTCGCGCTGTGGATCCCCGACCTGTGGTTCTCGTGGGTCACCCACAAGTCGGTGCTGAACATCTCCTTCGCCGTGCCGGCGATCGTGGCCGTGGGTCTGTGCGTACCCCTGCTCGCCGGCGCCTTCGACCTGTCCATCGCCGGTGTCATGAGTGCGTCGGCCATCACGTCGTCGTGGCTCATCGTGGAGCAGGGATGGTCCATCTACCCGGCCATCGGAGCCGCCATCGTGGTGGCCCTCATCGCCGGTGCCATCAACGGAATCCTGGTGGTGAGGGTCGGGATCGACTCGTTCATCGCCACCCTGGGTATGGGGGCAGTGCTGTCGGCCTATGCCGAGTGGCGGTCCGGAGGCGTGCAGATCACGGGTCTGCCCGACAGCTTCAAGGACCTCTCCCGCACAGAGCTCCTGTTCGGGGTCCAGGCCAAGGTTGCCTATCTCGTGGTGATCGCCGTGGTGTTGTGGTACGTGATCGAACACACGCCGATCGGGCGGTATCTCCAGGCCACGGGTGACAACAAAGATGCCGCTCGCCTGGCCGGTGTGCAGGTGAACCGATACACCTTCGGGGCGCTCATGACCAGCGCGCTGGTGGCTGGCATCGCTGGTGTGGTGCAGACCGCCGGTGTGGGTGCTGGCAATGCAAACACTGGTGGCCCGTTCTTGCTGTCGGCCTTCGCTGCGGCATTCCTGGGTTCCACACAGTTCAAGGGTCGCTTCAACATCTGGGGGACCATGGCGGCGGTCTGGGTGCTGCTGTCGTTGGTGAAGGGTGTGGAACTGGCTCTTCAGAGTTACCGCTGGCTCAACCAGCTGTTCTTCGGTCTGGCCCTCGTCATCGCCGTGGGTATGTCCCGCCTGCTCGAGCGCCGCACCGTGCGTCTGGCCGCCAAGAAGCGCCAGCACGACGCACTGGAAGCAGCGGCGTCATGATCCGTGACGACCTACCGTTGGCCAGCCGCCTAGATTGCTCTCTGTCCCATCGGTCGAACTGAGGAGACGACATGTCGTTGATCGGTGCGCGAGTCCTGCGCAAAGAAGATCCCAACCTGCTCACCGGACGCGGCCAGTTCGTCGACGACATCACGCCAGCCGGCACTGCCGTGATGGCGTTCGTGACCTCGATCGAACCCCACGCCCGCATCGTGAACATCGACACCGAGGAGGCGAAGTCGCTTCCCGGGGTGCTGGCCGTGTGGACAGCAGCCGATATCGCGCACCTTCCCACCCTGGGTCTCCCAGGACTGGGGCGTCCGTTGCTGGCCACCGAGGTGGTGCGCTTCGTGGGAGAACCCGTCGCCGTGGTGGTGGCCGAGAACCGGTACATCGCCAACGACGCCGCCCAACTCGTGGTCGTGGACTACGAGCCGATCCCGGCGGTGGCCAGCCTCACTGCAGCCCTCGCCGAAGGGGCACCCGCCCTGCACCCGGTGTTGGGTGGCAACACGGTGTTCGAGCAACCCTTCGTGGACGACCTCGAAGCGGACTTCGCGGCCGCGCCGCACACCGCCACGCTGCATCTCGTGAACAACCGTTGCGCGGCGGTGCCCATCGAGCCCAACGCCTGTGTGGCCGATTGGGGTCCGTCGGGTCTCACCCTGTGGGCCACCTTCCAGGCCCCCCACCATCTGCGCAACACCGTCGCCACCTACTTCGGTATTCCGCAGGACACCACGCGGGTCATCACTCCCGATGTCGGTGGTGGCTTCGGGGCCAAGATCAATTTCGTACCCGAGTACTTCCTGGCCTGCGCGTTGTCGAAAGCGTTGGGTCGTCCGGTGAAGTACACCCAGACCCGCAGTGAGTGCCAGGTGCTCATGTACCACGGCCGTGCGCAGGAACAGGACGTCGACGTGGCCTACGACGACGAGGGTCGATTGCTGGCCCTGCGTGTCCGGGTCACCCAGGACCAGGGGGCGTACCCGGATCCCACGGGCATGGGCCTTCCCGTGCTGACCACGGCCATGGCCGCCGGCTGCTACAAGATTCCCAAGGTGACCATCTCGTGGCGCAACGTCGTCACGAACACCACGCCGGTGGCTGCCTACCGAGGTGCGGGGCGACCCGAGGCCAGTTACCTCATCGAGCGCATCGTCGACCTGGTGGCCGACCAGTCGGGCATCGACCCCGTCGAGGTGCGCCGCCGGAACTTCATTGCCGCCAGCGAGTTCCCCTACGCCTCGCACTCGCCGTTGGCGGTGTACGACAGCGGTGACTACGCAGCCGCCATCGACAAACTGCTGACGCTGTTCGACTACGAGGGGCTCAAGGCCGAGCAGGCCCGCCGTCGGGCCACCCCCGGGGCCAAGCTCATCGGCATCGGTTTTTCCAGTTGGCTGGAGATCGCCTCGTTCGGTCCTCCCGGCTCGTTGGAGGGCTTCGGTCACCTGGGCTCGTGGGAGTCGGTGCAGGTGCGCATCCAGCCCGACGGCAGCGCCATCGTGTACACGGGTGCCTCGCCGCACGGTCAGGGCACGGTGACGACGTTCGCTCAGATCGCCGCCAGCGAACTCGGCATTCCCTTCGAGAAGATCAGCGTGCGCCACGGTGACACCGCGACCATTCCCCAAGGCATCGGCACCATGGGTTCGCGTGCCACGGCCGTGGGCGGCGAAGGCGTGAGGACGGCCAGCACGAAGGTGGTGGCTCGGGCCAAGGCGATCGCCGCTCACCTGCTCGAGGCCGATCCAGCCGACATCGTGCTCGAAGGCGACGGGTTCGCCGTGAACGGCAGTCCCGCTCGCAGCGTGCCGTGGAGCGAGGTGGCCTGGAAGAGTTTCCGTCCCCTCGAGATTCCTGGTGACACCGAACCCGGTTCGCTGGACGTCACGGTGTTCCAGCAGGTGCCGAACTTCAGTTTCCCCTCGGGCGCGTACTGCTGCACCGTCGAGATCGACCCGGGCACCGGCGACATCGACATCACCGGGATGTACCTGGTGGACGACTGCGGAACCGTGATCAACCCGTTGCTGGCCGAGGGTCAGGTGCACGGAGGTGTGGCGCAGGGCATCGCCCAGGCGTTGTACGAGGGCATTCGCTACGACGACAACGCCGTGCCCCAGACCAGCACGCTCATGGACTATCTCGTGCCGGCAGCCACCGAACTGCCCAACTACATCGACGGCCGGGTGAACACGCCAACGCCGAACAACTCTCTTGGTGCCAAGGGCATCGGCGAGTCCGGTTCGGTGGGGACACCACCTGCGGTCGTCAACGCCGTGGTCGATGCGCTCAGCCATCTGGGTGTACGACACCTCGACATGCCGGTCACACCGCTTGCCGTGTGGAACGCTCTCCAGGAGGCCAAGTGAGCACCGTATCCGTCTCTGTCACCGTGAACGGTGAAACCCGCACCCACGACGTGGAGCCGCGGGTGCTTCTGGTGCACTACCTACGTGATGTCTTGCGTCTCACCGGCACGCACGTGGGTTGCGACACCTCGAACTGCGGTGCCTGCACCGTGATCCTCGACGGTGTCGCTGCAAAGTCCTGCACCGTCTTGGCGGTTCAAGCGCGTGGCTGCAACGTGACCACCATCGAAGGTTTGGCCGGACCGGGTGAGCCGTTGAGTCCGGTGCAGCAGGGGTTCCACCAGGAGCACGGCCTGCAGTGCGGCTATTGCACGCCGGGCATGGTCATGGCCTGCACGGCCCTGCTGTCGGAGAACCCCGACCCCAGCGAGGACGAGATCCGCCATGCACTCGAAGGCAATCTGTGCCGGTGCACCGGGTACCAGATGATCGTGAACGCAGTTCGCTGGGCGGTGGAGCACCCAGACGGGTTGCCCGAGTCCACTGAAGCCGCGGCGTCGAGCAGCGTAGGAGCCTGATCATGATCCCTGCTTCGTTCGATTACGTCGAGGCCACCTCGGTCGAGCACGCACTGGCGTTGTTCGCCGAGCACGACGATGCGAAGTTCCTCGCCGGTGGGCACTCGTTGGTGCCCATGATGAAGTTGCGCCTGGTATCGAGCAGTGTGTTGATCGACATCGGTCGCCTCGCCGAGTTGTCCTACATCGAGGATCGCGGCGATCACATCGCCGTGGGCGCTCTCACTCGGCATCGCCTGGTGGAGACGTCGCCTCTGCTCGCCGAGCACCTGGGACTGTTGGCCCATGTGGCGGGTCACGTGGGCGACCCGCAGGTCCGTAACCGCGGCACGATCGGTGGATCACTGGTGCACGGAGACCCGGCCGCCGACCTTCCTGCGGCCGCCTTGGCCCTAGACGCCACCATGGTGTTGACCAGCACCCAGGGAACGCGCCTGGTGCCGGCGAGCGAGTTCTTCGTGGGCTTCCTCGAGACGGCCGTGAACGATGGTGAGTTGCTCACCGAGATCCGCTTCGCCAAGCGCACGGGTGAGGCGTGGGCGTACGAGAAGTTCAACCGGCGGGCCATGGACTACGCCATCGTGGCTGTGGCCGTGCAGTTGGGACGGCAGCCGGGCGTGGCCTTGGTGAACATGAACACCACGCCCCATCGAGCGGCGGCGGCTGTGGCGGCACTGGCTGCTGGTGCTTCGGTGGACGCCGTGGTGGACGCTGTGGCCGAAGGCACCGAACCCTGGAGTGACGGCAACGCCACTCCCGAGTACCGCACGCATCTGGCGCGGGAACTGACACGGCGGGCATTGGCCCGGGCCGGCTACACGGCGTAGCCGACCCGAGCCCAGTACTCACGACTGGCGAAGCCCCGCCTCGATGAGCATGGGGCGCAGGACCTTGTCGAACTGTTCGATACCGGCGAGGTAGTCGACCCAGCTGATGCTGATGCCGTCGAGGCCGGCGTCGGAGAACGCCTGCATGCCGGCGACCACCTGCTCGGGCGTGCCGACCAGGGGAATGGCGCCGTAGCCGGCGATGAGGTTGGAGGCCATGTTGCGCCATCCATCGCCCAGCGCGCTCTGCGAGTTGGGCACCAACACGTCCAGCAGATTGCCCACGCCTTCCCAGTCTCCGAGATCGTTCACGTAGTGGTCGCGGAAAGCGATCGCCTCTTCTTCGGTGTCGCGACACACGATGTAGCCCTGACCGAACACCTGGATCTCACGGCCATACACCTCGCGAGCCATGGTCTTCACGTTCTTGGCGATCTCGCCGGCAGTGGCGATGTCGGGTGCGACCACGAAGTTCAGGTCGGTGTGCTTGGCGGCGAAGTGCTGACCGCGTTCGCTGTTGCCCGCGCTCATGAGCACGGGATGAGGGTCTTGCACCGGATGGGGTGCCGAGTAGGCGCCGGGCACCTTGAAGAACTGGCCGTCGAAGTCGAACTCGTCGTCGCGCGTCCAGAGTTCCTTGCACAGCGTGATCCACTCGTCGGCGAGGTCGTAGCGCTCGGTATGGGGGCGCTGCGGAGCGCCGAACATGGCGATCTCCTGCTCGTTCCAACCAGCCACAAGGTTCAGGCAGAAGCGACCGCCGGAGATGTGGTCGATGGTCGCCACTTCCTTGGCGGCGCGCACCGGGTGGACCGTGGGGACGTGGAAGGTGGCGAACACACCGATGGTCGAGGTGACCGCCGACAGCCCCGCTGCCCAGGTGAACGGATCGAAGTTGCGGTGGTTGAAGTTGACCTTGCCGCCCATGCCCTTCCACCGGGCGACGGGAATCATGGCTTCGATACCGGCGCGCTCGGCGGCCTGAGCGATCGCCACCGACTCGGCCCACTCGGCCTTGATCGTCTGCGGCAGGTCGGTCATGGTGCAGCCACTACTGACGTTGACGCCGAAGACCCCTAGCTTCAGCTTGTTCTTGCTGGCCAAGACCGGGTTGGTCGAGCGCGCTGATCGTTCACTCATCTGTGCTTCCCCACTTCCTCAGGTGTTCGGCCCTCCCGAACCCGCCTTTACCGTATCAGGGCACTTCGTGCGTAACTAGAGGCCTCACGACGCCCTGCTATGGTGCGCCTCAAGCACTCGTGACGTGGGGGCACACCATGAGAATCACCTTCAAGACCCAGCCACAAGACACCGAGTGGGCTCCGATCGAGGCCATCTGGCGAGCCGCCGATGACATCCCGGAATTGGATGGCGGATGGTTGTTCGACCACTTCTACCCGATCATGACCGACCGCCCCGACGGGCCGTGTTTCGAGGGTTGGACGGCACTGGCGTACCTGGCTGGCATCACCAGCCGGTTGCGCTTGGGGCTCATGGTGTCGGGCAACACGTATCGGCATCCGGCACTGCTGGCCAAGATGTGCGCCACCATCGACGTGGTATCGAAGGGCCGGCTCGAGATCGGTCTGGGCGCCGCATGGAACGAGGACGAGCACAAGGCCTACGGCATGGAGTTCCCACCCTTGGGCAAGCGCATGGACGCACTCGACGAGGCCTGCCAGGTGATCGACTCACTGCTGACCAAGCCCGTGAGCGATTTCCAGGGCGAGTACTACCAACTCACGAATGCCTTCTGTGAGCCCAAGCCCGTGCAGCAACCCCGCCCGCCCTTGGTCATCGGCGGCGGTGGTGAGAAGCGGACGCTGCGCATCGTGGCGAAGTACGCCGACCACTGGAACTTCCCCGGGCGCACCGGTGATGAGTTGAAGGCGAAGTTGGCGGTACTGCACGAGCATTGTGCTGTGGTGGGCCGCAACCCGGCCGATATCGAAGTGTCTGTGCACCTGTTCGAGCCGTTGGAGCCGGTGTCGGCAGCCGCCACCGCACGCGAACTCGTGGATGCCGGTGCCGATCACCTCATCCTGTACCTGAAGGCTCCCTACGACGTGGCACGACTGCGTTCGGTGGCAGCTGCTGTCGCTGACGCCGTCCTGTAGGTCGTTCTAGGCGTGACGGTCGGGTGGGGTCTTCCGCTCGACCCACACCCAGTCCACGCCGTCGAAGCCCTCGACCCCCGACACGACGACTTTGCGTTCGGCGATCAGCCAACGACCGTCGTGAAACACCAGTCGGTCCAGATACCGCAGGTACACGCGGTCTCGTGAACCGTCCCATCGCTCGTGCCAAGCGGCGAGATAGCTGAGCGCTTCGGCCGTGGTGTCGTCGATGAGGGTGATCATCATCTGACCGTGCTGGTGGTGTGTGCGCCGGAACTCGGCCTGCCCCCGAGCGATACGTGCCCGCACCTGTTCGCGGCCACTCACCATCCCGCCGCGCCCGGGGCCGTAGTCGGTCACGCAGTCGGGGGTGAACAACATTGCCACGCCGTCGATGTCGTACTGGTCCACCAGGACCGTGTACTGCGTCAACAGGTCGACGATGGCCTGGCGGGCCTCCACACGCGCGAGGCGGGCTTCGAGATCTGCGGTGTCCGAGGGCGTGCTCATCGGGTGGTTGCCACCTCGCGGTCGCTGGCACCTACGGCCCACAGTGCCGCTCGCCTCAGCACCACTGCATGGTCGGCGTGACCCAGCGAACGCTCGTCATGGCCCAGGGCGTCGTAGACCACCCTGGCGGTGCCATCGAGGTGAGTCCAGATCGCCGGCTGACGGTCACCGTCGACGGTCCAGGCGATCACCTCGGCCTCACCCGACACATCGAGATCCGTGTAGCGCTCGTCGAGTACACCAAAGGTGCCCAGTCCGCGCACGATCGGGTGCTCGTCGTCGGTCTCCACCACGAGGTCGCCCGGCTGGGGGTGCCAGGAGCGTTGCCAGTTCCAGGCTCCGCCCACGATGCCGGGCCATCTCGGCCAGTCGTCGAAGCAGATCGGTGCCGTGTGTAGGGCCAACACGCCGCCTCCTGCCGACACGTGAGCGTCGATACCGGAGCGCAGCGCGGCAGGTGTCTGGCGTGCCCAGATGGAACGGACCTCGTCGTAGCGAGCGTCGGCCATGCCGAACCAGCACGCGTAGACGGTGAGGATGTCGAATGGCCCCTGGCCCAGCAGGTCAGCCGCTTCGTGGAGATCCTGGGCGATGGTGGCCTCGAACCCTGCGGGACGCATGACCTCGGCGAGGAACGGTGCGGTGCGGTCGAAGGGATGCGCCCAACCGCCCGAGATGATCAGTTGCCGCCGTGAGGGTGCGCTCATGAACCGATTCTGGCGCGTTGAACCGTGGCGCGAGCAGTGCCCCGAGCGGTGGGGCACACTGGGGGTCATGAAGGTGCACCTCGTCGACGGCACGTACGAACTGTTCCGCCAGCATTTCGGTGCCGCAGGCAAACATCGTGACCCGTCGCCGTTCGCCGCCACCATCGGTGCGCTCACCTCCACCGTGATGCTGTTGGAGGAGGGTGCCACCCACGTGGCGGTGGCAACCGACCACGAGATCGAGAGCTTCCGCAACGAACTGTACGACGGGTACAAGACGGGGGAGGGTCTGCCCGAGGAGATCGTGCATCAGATGCCCTTGCTGGAGCAGGCGTTGCAGGCACTGGGCGTTCCGGTGTGGCCCATGGGGCGCTACGAGGCCGATGACGGTCTGGCCGCAGGGGCTGCTGTCGCCGGTGCAGATGACCGGGTGACGCAGGTGGTGTTGGTGACCCCCGACAAGGACCTCGCCCAGTGCGTGGTGGGCGATCGGGTGGTGCAGTACGACCGCCGTACCGGCGTGGTGACCGATCACGACGGGGTGATCGCCAAGTTCGGTGTAGCGCCGTCCTCCATCCCCGACTATCTGGCATTGGTGGGCGACACCGCCGACGGCTTTCCCGGACTTCCCGGTTGGGGAGCGACGTCGACCTCGAGCGTGTTGGCCCGCTACGGCCACCTCGAGCACATCCCGGGTGACGCCGGCACGTGGGAGGTGAAGGTACGCGGTGCCGCCAAGTTGTCCGCCACCCTGACAGAGCAGTGGGATCTGGCACTGCTGTTCCGCGACGTGGCCACGGTGCGCACCGAGGTGAGCGACGACGTGACCATCGGCGTGGTGGACGACTGGCGCTGGCAGGGACCTTCGACGGCATTCGAGAGTCTGGCGCACGACTTGGGTGCACCACGCCTGATGGAGCGAGCCTTGCGGGCCGCCGCTGGCTGAGGTGACGGCCAGGCGATCTGCGGCACACGGGTTGCGCCGCTGAAGGCTGCTACCTCCCGGTCCTGACCTGGTTCACGGGCGCCCGTTGCACAGGACCCGACCGCCACCTCACCCAGCGGCCGCACCGGCGACCGTCGAACGAACGGTGGCGTCACCTTACCTGTCGGTTACGCTCTTGGGGCACCGACTTCGGGCAACCGAAGTCACGGAGGGATGCGAGAGCGGCCGAATCGGCACGCCTGGAAAGCGTGTGTGGCGCAAGTCACCGTGGGTTCAAATCCCACTCTCTCCGCCATGTCCTACACGGACGACCTCGCCCATATGCGTCATGCATTGGACGAGGCGCGCTCTGCCTTGGCTCACGACGATGTCCCCGTGGGCGCCGTGGTGGTTCGGGACGGCGAGGTGATCGCCCGCCGTCACAACGAACGCGAACTCACCGGGGACCCCACGGCTCATGCCGAAGTGTTGGCCTTGCGCGATGCGGCCGCGGCCTTGGGTCGCTGGCGGCTCGACGACTGCACCCTGGTGGTCACGCTGGAGCCCTGCGTGATGTGTGCCGGAGCCCTGTTGAACGCCCGCATCGGTCGGTTGGTGTTCGGGGCGGCCGACCCGAAGGCTGGCGCCACCGGCACCCTGTATCACGTGTGTTCCGATCCCCGCCTGAACCACAACCCTCCTGTGCAGCACGGCGTGTTGGCCGAGGAATCGTCGACGTTGCTTGGGGAGTTCTTCGCACGACGACGCTAACCTTCCGCCCCGGAAGGATGCCCGAGCGGCCGAAGGGACACGCCTCGAAAGCGTGCGAGGTTCACGCCTCCGTGGGTTCAAATCCCACTCCTTCCGCCAGACACAAGCGTGTCGAAAGCCTGGGTGGCGTTCAGTCGCCCAGGCTTTCTGCTTACTTGCAGGCTGTGCCGTCGGCGGGAGCCTTCAGGTCGACGAGGTAATCGCTGACGACGTCGACGATGCACCGATTCACGCCGTATCCCGTGTGCTGATTGGCCTCCACCGAGACGAAACGCCCATCTTCGAGGGCCCGTGCCATGGCCCGAGTGCTCTCGATGGGCGTGGCGGCGTCACCTGTGGTGCCGATGACCACGATGGGCCCTGCACCGACCCCCGAGACAGCGACCTTCTCGACGGGGTCCACCGGCCACAGGGCACATTCGAAGCTGTACACGAAGCCCGCACCCAGCCGCGGTGCGACCTCGAGGAATTGGTCGGTCTGCTCCAGTGCGGCCTCGACACCACGAGGACCGGGATCGTCGAGACAGGTGATGGCGATGAAGGCCTCGAACTCGTTGCCCGAACCCCATGGGGGTGTGAGGTACTCGTCGTACAGGGTGAGTAGCCCCGACCCGTCCCCGTTCTGGGCGGCGGCCAGGGCACGCTCGAGGCGCGGCCAGAAGTTCTGTGTGTACAGCGCACTGCCCACGGCGAAGTACGCCACACCGCGGGTGACGGGAAGGCGGTCCGTCGACACGATCAGGGGGTTGCGTCCCAGACTGATCATGAGTTCGTCGTAGGCCCGTTCTGCTCGACCACCGTTGTGGAAGGCGCAGTCACGGTCGCTGGAGCAGTTGGCGAGAAACACGTCGAGTTGATCCTCGAACCCGGCGGCCTGCTGCAACACGCTTTGCACCTGGTCCACGGTGGGGTCGGCAGCACCGTCGAACACGGCGGCACGAACGGTGTCGGGAAACAGCGTGGCCCACACCGAGCCGAGCTCACTGCCGTAACTGAAGCCGAAATAGGAGATGGTGCCCTCGCCCAGGGCCTGGCGGATGAGGTCCATGTCACGAGCGGAGTCACGGGTGGAGATGTGGCGAAGCAGATCGCCGCTGCGTGCCAGACAGGCCTGGCCGAAGCGCTCCGCCGTGTCGATCATGCGTTGGAGGGCGGCGTCGTCGGCGGGTGGGATGTCGAGGCCGAAGAACTCGTCGTAGTCGTCGGTGCAGTCGACTGCAGGTGCGCTGTCACCGGTGCCGCGGGGGTCCCACCCCACGATGTCGAAGCGGTCGAGGAGATCACCGGCGTAGATGGCATCGGCGTTGCGGGCCAGGTAGGTGCCCCCCGAGCCGGGCCCCCCCGGGTTCACCAACAAGGACCCAATGCGCTGCTTCTCTTTGCGCGCCAGGTGACGCACCAGCGACAGCGAGAGGGAACCTCGGCCGGGATCGTCGTGGTCGAGAGGCACCTCGAGGGTGCCGCACTCGAGACGGTCGCCGCAGTCGGACCAACCGATGGCGAGCGTTGGCGGTGGCGGCGTGGTGGGAGCAGACGGATCGGCTGGGTCGCTGGTGGTACCCGGGGCTGCGGTGGATGCAGGGGCGGGGGTGGTGCCAGCGGCGTCGCTGCCTGTGTTGTCGGCCTCGTCGCCACTGCAGGCGGCGAGGCCGATCAGAGCGGACACGGTGAACAGAGCGGCAGCACGGCGCAGCGCGGACATATGTGGACCGAGACTACGGCCGTAGCCTGCCCCCGTGCGTATGGGTCCCCACTCGATGATTCCCGGCGATGCATCGGCGGTGAAGGGTGCCCGACTGCAGCGCGGCACCCTGCGTCGGGCCAGGCAGTTCGCACATCCGTACCGATGGCAGATCGCCGGTTTCCTCGTGAGCATCCTCGTGGCGGCTCTGGTGGCGTTGGTGCCACCCTTGGCGTTCCGGGCCATTCTCGACGACGCCATTCCCGACGCCGATCGCAACCGCATCACCGTGCTGGCCGCCGTCGTGGTGGGGGCGGCCTTGGCGGACGCGTTCTTGGCGGTGGTGCAGCGTTGGTACTCATCGACCATCGGCGAGGGGCTCATCTACGACCTGCGCGTGGCGTTGTTCGACAAGGTGCAACGCATGCCCGTGGCTTTCTTCACCCGCACCCAGACAGGTGCCCTGGTCAGCCGACTGAACAACGACGTCATCGGTGCCCAGACGGCGGTGACGTCCACGTTGGGCAGTGTGGTGTCCAACGTGGTGGTACTGGCCACCACCCTCACGGCCATGTTGTTGCTGGAGTGGCGACTCACCCTGCTGTCGCTGGTCGTGCTGCCGATCTTCATCTTTCCTGCCAAGCGGGTCGGCCGGCGTATGCAGGCGATCTCCCGTGAGCAGATGTCGTTGAACGCCGAGATGAACACCCAGATGACCGAGCGGTTCAACGTGGCAGGGGCACTGCTGGTGAAACTGTTCGGACGGCACCGGACCGAGGTGGGGGCTTTCTCGGCGCGGGCGACGCGCGTACGCGATATCGGCATCCGCCAGGCCCTCTACGGCCGGGTGTTCTTCGTGGCGCTGGGCTTGGTGGGGGCTCTTGGTGCAGCAGCCATCTACGGGGTGGGTGCACACCTGGTGGTATCGGGTGGTCTGTCGGCGGGAACCCTGGTGGCCATGGCCGCCTACGTGCAGCGGATCTATCAGCCGTTGACCGGTCTCACGAACGCTCGCATCGAGGTGATGACGGCCTTCGTGAGTTTCGAGCGGGTGTTCGAGGTGTTGGACGCGCCGGTGGCCGTGGACGAGCGTCCGGGTGCTTTCGACCTGGTCGCCCCTCGCGGTGCGGTCGACTTCGATCGAGTGACGTTCCGGTACCCACCGGCCTCGGAGGTGTCGGTGGCCTCGCTCGAGTCGAGCGCCAGTGCTGCCGGAGGTGACCCCAGTAGGGACGTTCTGCACGAGGTGACGTTGCGCCTGGCACCGGGTGAGACGGTGGCCTTGGTGGGTGCGTCGGGTTCGGGGAAGTCGACCATGGCGTCGCTGGTGCCGCGTCTGTACGACGTCACCGGCGGAGCCGTACGCATCGATGGGCATGATGTCCGGGACCTGACCCTCGCCACGCTGCGCGACGCCATCGGGGTGGTGACGCAGGACCCGCACCTGTTCCACGAGTCGCTGTTGGAGAACCTGCGCTATGCCCGCCCCGATGCCAGCCGGGAACAGGTGGAAGCAGCCTGTCGGTCGGCTCGGATTCACGACGTCATCGCCGCACTGCCCGACGGGTACGACACCGTGGTGGGCGAACGCGGCTATCAGCTCTCGGGAGGGGAGAAGCAGCGCGTGGCCATCGCTCGACTCTTGCTGAAGAACCCCGCCGTGGTGATCCTCGACGAGGCCACCAGTCACCTGGACAACGAGATCGAGGCTCAGGTGCAGGCGGCGTTGGAGGAGGCGCTGCGCGACCGGACCGCCTTGGTGATCGCCCACCGCCTCTCGACGGTGCGTGACGCTGACCGGGTGGTCGTGTTGGACGCCGGGCGCATCGTGGAGGAAGGCACGCACACCGAACTGCTGGACCGCCAGGGTGCCTACGCCGCGTTGGTGAAGGCCGGGTTGGGACCCGTGACCAGTACTCGTTCCTGAACCTGCACCGAGCCGTCCACGCCCACCGACAGGATGAGTGAGATCACGGCTCGCCGAGCGTCGTGGGTGGCCGAGACGGTGACCGACCACGGCTGGGGCGGGCCACCTGCGCATGACAGCGACAACTCCCCGCCGTTGGCGAGTTCGGGTGGCGAGCGGGCCATGAGTTGGGAGCAGGTCAGTTGCGGTTGGCGTTCGAGGTGGCCGACCCACCAGGTTTCGCCCGATTGAGCATCAGCCAGGGCCACGACCGCCGACCAGGCCACCCGTTCCCGCCTGAGGAAGGAACGGGTGCCCTCGAGTAACCCGGCGCACACCAGGCCTAGTGCGGTCACCACCGCCAGGGTGATGACGAGCACCGCCCCCCGGTCATCGGCTGATCGCTTCACGAGGCGTGCCGCCTGATGGACAGCGACAGGGCCGAACCGTCGGGTCGGGTCCAGGTGACCGTCATGACGGGTGCATCACTGGCGGTGAGCGAGGCGACACCCGCCGACCACCCTGGTGCTGGCGACTGAAGCGATGGGTCGTTGGGCCACTGGGTGAGCACCGTGCTGACGGCGGCGACCTCGGCCCATCGGCGGGCCCCGGCGTCGAGGGTACGACCGCCGGTGAACGACAGCGACGCCAGACCGCTGGCCACCACCGCCGACACCCCTGAGGCCACCAACACCTCGACCACGGTCATGGTCCGCCGTCCACGACCACAGTGAGGTGTCGGTGGCTGCTCCCCGAACCGGCCGACAACCGAACCCGGCGCGGCCCCGGCTCGGAGCAGGGCTCGAGCGGCGTGGCCTCGACGACCCCGACGCCCGAGGTACACGGATCGGTGAGCACTGCAACGGCCGACAACAGCGCCACTGCCACGGTGGAACGCTGCGCCGATGCCGACGAGGTGGTGGTGAGTGCCTGCAACGCCCCCAGAATGGCGATGCCACCCACGCCCAACACGGTGACGGCGATGATCGCCTCCACAGCGGTACTGCCCCGATCCGTCATGGGCTGGCACCGTAATGATGGCCTCGGCCGTTGTTGCGGGAAAGGCCTCGCGTTGGCCCGGTTCGGTGGGCGAATGATCCGAACGGAGGATGCGGGGAAGTGGCACACTCGGGAGGTGGCGGTGAACCGATGACCGAAGTGGACAACTCGTTCGACCACGCGACACCAGACGACGCCACGCTGAGCGTGTCGCAGTTGGGTGCGCTCATCAACCAGGCCTTGCGTACCGGCCTGGGCGGTGGCGTGTGGGTGCGCGGCGAGGTCCAGGGTTGGAACGGTCGGGGTACGCACGCCTATTTCCGCCTGGCGGAGGACGGCCCCGAGGGGAAGGCATCCATCGATGTGGCGTGGTTCGCGGGTCATCGCAACCGGCTACGCCCCATGCTGGCTCAGGCAAATCTCGACTTCGGCGACGGTCTCAAGGTGCGCATCTTCGGCGCTGTCGACTTCTACGCCCCCAACGGCCGCATCAGTTTGAAGATGAGCGATGTGGACCCTCGCTACACGCTGGGCGAGTTGGCGCTCGAGCGCGATGCCCTGGTGCGGCGACTGCGCGAGCAGGGGTTGTACGACGCCAACCGGCGGCAGTTTCTGGCAGCGGTGCCGCTTCGGGTGGGCGTGATCACCAGTGTCGGCAGTGCTGCATGGCACGACTTCACGGCGGAGATCGAACGCAGTGCCATGGGGTTCCGACTGCTGGCGGCGGACGTGCGGGTGCAGGGAGACGACGCGCCCGACATGGTGGCCGCAGCACTGGACCAACTGGGTGGGCGGGGGGATCTCGATGTCCTGGTGGTCATTCGCGGCGGCGGCTCGAAGACCGATCTGGCGGCCTTCGACACCGAGACCGTCGCGCGAGCCATCGCCCGATGTGACCTGCCCGTGTTCACCGGCATCGGTCATGAGATCGATGTGAGTGTGGCCGACGAGGTTGCGCATCGTTCGTTCAAGACCCCGACGGCCGTGGCCGGTGCACTCATCGAACGAGTGCTGATGTGGGTGCAGGCCACCGAGACCGCGTGGACGGCCATCGCTCACCGGTCGTCGGCGGCGCTGCAGCAGGCCGATGCGCGCCTCGTCGCCCGTTCCGAGGAGTTGGCGCGTCGTCCGCAACGGGCCCTCGACGCCGCAGATCGTCACCTGCAGGCCCTCGAGGCGCAGGTACGGGCCATGGACCCTGTTCGTGTGATGGCTCGTGGATGGTCCATCACCCGCGGTCCCGACGGCATGGTGGTCCGTGATGTCGCTGCGCTGCAGTCCGGCGACGTGGTGCACACCACCGTGGCGTCGGGCGCATTCACCAGTCGAGTGGAGGAGATCAGATGAGCGAGACGACCAAGACAGCCGACGGCCCCGGTTATGCCGAGGCCCTGGCCGAACTGGAGCGCATACTGGCTGAGTTGGACCGCGACACCGTGGACGTGGACGTGCTGGCAGCACGAGTGGCCCGAGCCTCGGAGTTGATCCAGTTCTGCCGCGCTCGCATCGCAGCGGCGCGTCTGCAGGTCGATCACGTACTGCTCGACGCCGACGCCTAGCCTGACCCGCATGTCGCTTCCCACTGCCCCGGCCTCACTTGCCGAGGTAGCACGGCGAGTCGACGCCCGTCTTGGGGGTCTGCTCGAGGTGGAACGGACTCGCTGGGCCGGCTTCGACAGCGATCTGGCGGAACCCATCGACGAGATCGGTCGCCTGGTGTTGGCCGGCGGAAAGCGGCTTCGCCCCGCCTTCGCCCATTGGGGTTATGTGGCAGCCGGTGGCGATCCGGCGAACGGGATCATCGTGGATGCCGGGGCGGCACTGGAGTTGTTGCACGCGTTCGCCCTGTTCCACGACGACGTGATGGATGGCAGCACCACGAGGCGAGGTGCTCCCACCGCCCATCAGGTGGCCATCGAGCGCCACGGCCAGGATGGTTGGGACGGTGAGGCCCGTCGCTTCGGCGAAGGCGTGGCCATTCTCGTGGGTGACTTGGCCTTCGTGTACGCCGACGTGTTGCTGCAGGGTGCGTCGCCTGCTGCCTGGGCGCTGTGGCACGAACTACGTATCGAGTTGAACATCGGTCAGTACCTCGACATCCTCGGCTCGGTGCGCCGTGAGCGTCGTCTCGACAAGGCCTCGCGCATCTGCCGGTACAAGAGTGGGAAGTACACCATCGAGCGGCCGTTGCACCTGGGGGCACTGTTGGCCGACGACGTGCGCGGCGCTGCGCTGATGGAGTCCCTGTCGGGGTATGGCCTGCCGTTGGGCGACGCCTTCCAGATGCGCGACGACGTGTTGGGGGCCTTCGGCGACACGGCTGTCACTGGCAAGCCGGTGGGTGACGATCTGAGGGAAGGCAAGCCCACCCCACTCATGGCGATGGCCACCGAGCGAGCCACGCCAGCACAACGGGCGGTGTTGGACCGGGTGGGGCGTCCCGATCTCGGTGACGACGAAGTGATCGCCATCCAGCAGGTGATCGTGGACTGCGGTGCACTGGCGGCGCTCGAGCAACGCATCGCCGAGTTGACCGATGCTGCGGTCGCTGCCATCGACGCAGCACCCATCGACCCGACCGCCCGTCACGAGTTGCGACTGCTGGCGGCCTACGTGAGCCACCGGGAGATCTGACATGGCAGGAGAGCGCACATGAACGTGATCATGATCGGTGCCGGTCTGGGTGGACTGTCCGCGGCTGCCCATCTGTCGCAGCGGGGCCACGACGTCACCGTGCTGGAGCGCGCATCCATCCCCGGTGGTCGGGCGGGCATGGTGGCCGAGGCCGGGTTCCGGTTGGACAACGGCCCGACTGTGCTGACCATGCCGAACCTGCTGGCCGATGCGTTCGCGGCGGCCGGTGCCGACATGGCCGACCATGTGACGATCAAGCCCGTGGACCCCATGTACCGGGCGGTGTACGCCGACGGTTCTACGCTGCACGTACGCCACGGCCGCGACGCCATGACCGAAGAGATACGCGCCTTCGCCGGTGGCAAGGAAGCCGAGGCGTTCGGACGGTTCTGCGACTGGCTGGCCGAGTTGTACCGAGTGGAGATGCCTCACTACATCGACGCCAATCTGGACTCCCCGTTCGACCTGGTGAAGCCGTGGCGAGCGGCGCTGCAGTTGGTGAAGTTGGGCGCATTCCGCAAGTTGGGGCCCAAGGTGGCGTCGTTCTTCGACGATGAGCGACTGCAGCGCATCTTTTCGTTTCAGGCCATGTACGCGGGCCTGGCTCCGTACGAGGCGTTGTCGCTGTACGCGGTGATCACCTATATGGACTCCGTCGAAGGCGTGTTCGTGCCCGTGGGTGGCATGCATGCCATGGCGACCGGCATGGCCGAGGCGGTGGAGAAGGCCGGAGTGAGCATCCGCTACGACGCCCCGGTGGCGCGCATCCTGCGGGCGCAGGGCAGTCGAGGTGCGGTGACCGGTGTGGAGTTGGCCGATGGAGAACGGATCTCCGCCGATGTGGTGGTGTGTAATCCCGACCTGCCCGTGGCCTATCGCACCTTGCTGGGCGGCGTGGATGCTCCGCGAGCCGCTCGCCGAGGCAAGTACTCGCCGTCGTGTCTGCTGTGGGTGGCCGGTGTGAAGGGCACACCACCGCCCGAGGCCGCACACCACAACATCCATTTCGGTCACGACTGGGACGGGGCGTTCAAGGCGCTCATCCACGACGGTGTGCGTATGCCCGACCCGTCCATTCTGGTGACCCTGCACAGCCTTGACGACCCCACCCTGGCCCCCGAGGGCCATTCGTCGCTGTACGTGTTGGAGCCCACCCCGAACCTCGACGGCCGCATCGACTGGAGCCGGGAACGAGACCGCATCATGGATGACCTTCGCCGACGGGTGGCGTCGCTGGGGTACCCCACCGAGGTAGTGGTGGAACAGGTGTTGGATCCCCTCGACTGGGAAGCACAGGGCATGGAGCGCGGCACTCCCTTCGCGCTCGCCCACACGTTGCTGCAGACGGGTCCGTTCCGTCCCTCGAACATCGACAAGCGGGTACCCGGCCTGGTGTTCACCGGGTCCTCCACGCTCCCCGGTGTGGGGGTGCCCATGGTGCTGGTGTCGGGCAAGCTGGCCGCGCAACGGGTCGACGAGTACGTCCGAGGTCGCTGATGCGTGCGCCGTGGCGTCGGGGGGCGCCCACCCCCACCACGCACCTGCTGCCCAGTGGTCCGGTGACGCTCGAGCAGTCGTACGAGTTGTGTCGGCAGTTCAACCAACGACACGGCACGACGTACTACTGGAGCACCAAGGTGCTGCCGACGGTGAAGCGGCATCACGTGCATGCGCTGTATGGGTTCTGTCGGTATGCCGACGACATCGTGGACGATCTCACACCGGGCTTCGGCGAAGATGCCACTGCGGCTCGGGCGACGGCGCTGGCGTTGTTCGGCGAGCGGTTCTTCGCCGACCTGGAACGGGGCCGCAGCGACGACCCGGTGCTGAAAGCGGTGGTGCACACGGTACGAGCGTTCGACCTCGACGCCGAGTGCTTCCGCCGGTTTCTGCGGTCCATGACCATGGACCTGACCGTGGAGCAGTACGACACCTGGGACGATCTGCGCGGCTACATGGACGGTTCGGCGGCGGTGATCGGCGAGATGATGCTGCCCATCTTGGAACCCTCGGATCTGGAGTGCGCAC
>CAYMUC010000018.1:0-37364 GCA_964393535.1 uncultured Ilumatobacteraceae bacterium
CACGACGGCTGCCCCGGGGACCACGGCGGCGGCCGGTGGCGCCACGACATCTGCACCGGCCACCACAGCCGCTCCCGACCCCAAGGCCGACTGGCCCGACAAACTGGTGTTGGGTGCGGTCCCCTCCGAGGAGTCGACCGCCCTGCAGCAGAGCTACGACCCGCTGATCAAGGTTCTCGAGCGTGACTTGGGTCTGAAGGTCGAGTTCTTCCAGGCCACCGACTACGCCGGCATCATCGAGGCCCAGATCGCCGGCAAGGTCGACCTCGCCCAGTACGGCCCGTTCGCCTACGTGATCGCCGGGTTCAACGGCGCCAAGATCGAACCGGTGGGTGCTCTGGTGGACGCTCCCGACGCCACCCCCGGCTATCAGTCCTACGGCGTCGCACTGAGCTCCAACACCGAGATCAACAGCCTGGCCGACTTCGCCGGCAAGAAAGTGTGCTTCGTCGACCCGGCCTCGACATCGGGTTACCTGTACCCGTCAGCGGGTCTGATCGCCGAGGGTATCGACCCCGAGTCGGGCGTGACGCCGGTGTTCGCCGGTGGCCACGACGCCTCGGTGCTGTCGATCAAGAACGGCGACTGCGATGCCGGTTTCGCCTTCGACGCCATGGTGGACAGCGTGCTGATCGAGGCCGGCGACATCGCCGAGGGCGAGATCAAGACCGTCTGGAAGTCCGAGATCATCGCCGGCTCCCCGATCGCCGTGCGCACCGAGTTGCCTCCGACGCTGCTGGCCGAGATCAAGCGGATCGTGCTCGAGGAGGCGAACTCCCCGGCGCTCGTGGCATCGGGCATCTGCCAGTCGGTGGAGACCTGCGGACTCACCGACGAGAACGCCTGGGGCTGGCTCGAAGTGGCTGATGACTTCTACGACGGCGTGCGTTTCGTGTGCGAGCAGACCAAGTCGGCTCGCTGTCAGGGCTGATCCCGACGGGTCGCCGATCACAGAACCCATGACGTGAGGGGCTGGTGGCTGGTCTGCCAGCCCCTCTCGTTTCCCACCAGAACTTCGAGGAGCAACCCATGATCGACCTGAACCGTGACCCCGTTGTGCGAGTGCGCGAGGTGTCGAAGCAATTCCCCAGCGGGCCGTTGGCCCTCGACCGGGTCAGTCTGGAGGTGCCCAAGGGGCAACTCCTGTCGCTGATCGGACTGTCGGGCAGCGGCAAGAGCACCCTGTTGCGGCATCTCAACGGCTTGCATCAGCCCACGGGTGGTGACGTCGAGGTGTTCGGCACCGACGTGGTGCGCGCCCGAAGGGGTGAGTTGCGAGAGTTGCGGCGCAACGTCGGTTTCGTGTTCCAGTCCTTCGGATTGGTCGGTCGTCTCACCTGTCTGGAGAACGTTCTTTCCGGGGCACTGGGGCGCTTGCGTGGACCACGTTTCGGGGTGCTGTCGTATTCGAAGTCGTTACGGCGCGAGGCCTTGGAGCACCTCGACCGCGTGGGGTTGGCCGACCGGGCTTTCCAGCGTTCCGACACCCTGTCGGGCGGACAGCAGCAGCGTGTGGCCATCGCCCGGACGCTCATGCAGCGGCCCAGCCTGATGCTCGCCGACGAACCCGTCGCCTCGCTCGACCCCGAGTCGTCGGCGCAGGTCATGGACGTGCTGTTCCGCATCGTGGTCGAAGACCGCATGACGGTGATCTGCACGCTGCACCAGGTGGAACTGGCCCTGGGGTGGGCGCAGCGCATCGTCGGCCTTCGAGATGGCCGGGTGGTCCTCGACCAAGAGGTCGACGCATTGGATCAGCAGGCGGTGATGGACGTGTACCAACGTGTCACTCCTGACGGCCAACCGGAGCCATCGGTCGAGGCACGCTCGATCGCCAAGTCTCGGTCATGACAGCACATCTCGACGTACGGCCCACGCGGCCACCTTCGGGTGCGCCACCCGAGATGCCCAAGAGGCCACTCACCACCAACAAGGTGGTGCTCCGCCTCGTGCTGGCAGGGTTCGCCGTGGCGTTCGTGTGGGCCTGGCGACACACCGGCATGTCCTTCAGTGGCCTGGTGGCCGGCTTCGGTGACGTCCAGAGCCTGCTGGGCCGCATGTTGCCACCGAAGTTCAGCGAGTTCGAAGCCGCCGTACGTCTCACGTTCGAGACCTTGTGGATGGCGGTCATCGGTACGTTCATCGCCGTCGTGCTCTCCATTCCGGTGGCGTTCGGCGCCGCTCGGAACACCACACCGCATCCCGCCGTCATGGCGGTCTGTCGCGGCATCATCGTGCTCAGTCGAGCGGTACCCGATCTGATCTTCGCGGCGATCTTCGTCCGCGCCCTGGGTATCGGTGTGTTGCCGGGGGTCCTCGCCCTCGGCCTTCACTCGATCGGCATGGTCGGCAAACTGCTGGCCGACGCCATCGAGCAGACCGATCGTGTGCCCCGCGAGGCGGTCACGTCGGTGGGTGCGTCCAAATGGCAAGGCATCATCACGTCGGTGGTGCCCCAGGTGACGCCGTCGTTCATCGCCATCACCCTGTACCGCCTCGATATCAACCTTCGGTCCTCCAGCGTGCTGGGTCTGGTAGGCGCTGGCGGTGTGGGGTTCCTTCTGCAGAAGACACTGCGCACCCTGCAGTACGACGAGGCACTGGGTGTGGTGATCGTGGTGTTCGTCTTCATCACCGTCATGGAGGCATTGTCCGCCGCAGTCCGATCGACGTTGTTGGGCGGCGATCGCACCTTGGTCGGTCGAACCACACCTCGAGGCAGTCTGGGTGCCCGCCTGGTACGCCGTTGGACGCCGACCTCGAGCACAGGCGTGCGCCCCTTCGACCATCAGACAGTCCGTCCACCATGGACCGGGGAGCGAATCATGAAGGCGGCCTATGGTGCCCTGTTCGCCTTTCTCGTCGTGTTCGCCTTCTGGTCCACATCACTGCAACCCGGCGAGCTGGTCGGCTCGGTGGACGAGATGTGGCGCGTCACTCAAAGGCTGTTCCCGCCCGACTTCACCACGGCGCGCGATGGCATCGTCGAGGGCATGATCGAATCGATCGCCGTGGCCCTGGTGTCAACGGTGCTCGGCGCCATCTTGTCGCTGCCGCTCGGGCTTCTGGCGGCACGCAATGTGGCGGCCAACAAGGTGGTGTACGGCGTCGCACGACTGTTCCTGGTGTTCGTCAGGGGTCTCCCAGAGTTGATCCTCGCCGTGCTGTTCATCGCCGCCATCGGCCTCGGGCCCGTGCCCGGCATCTTGGCGCTCTCCATCGGTACCTCTGGTTTCTTCGCCAAGCTCATCGCTGATGCTGTGGAGGAGGTCGACCCCGTTCCCCGAGAGGCCGTGTTCGCCACGGGCGCCACCCGCTTCCAGGAGTCGGCCACCTCGGTCATTCCACAGGCATTCCCGTCGATCATCGGCAACCTGCTCTACGTGCTCGACATCAACCTGCGGACGTCGACGATCCTCGGCATCGTCGGCGGTGGCGGTATCGGGTTCCTGCTGTTCAATTCGCTGCGCGTGCTCCAGTTGCAGACCACGGGGGCGATCGTGCTGACCATTTTCGTGGTCGTGTACGCGATCGAGTTGTTGGCCAGTTGGGTCCGCAAACAACTCTTGTGACGATGACATCGCACCCGGCGTCGTAGGCTCGCCGGCATGTCGAAACCCCTCGGTCCCTACACCCCTGTCGTGCGCGCCGGAGACCTCGTGGTCGTCTCCGGTCAGGGCGGTGTGCGCGACGGCGTCCTCGTGGACGGCGTGGCGGCACAGGCCCGCCAGGCCGTTGCCAATGCCGAAGTGCTGCTGGCCGAGCACGGTGCACAGCTCACCGACGTGTTCAAGACCATGTGCTTTCTCCTCGACATGAGCACCTTCGCCGAGTTCAACGAGGGTTACCTCGCCGGTTTCGGTGACCATCGGCCTGCTCGCTCCACCGTGGGTGTGAACGAACTCCCAGGCGGATTCCGGGTCGAGATCGAGATGTGGGCGTACGCCCCGGCGAAGTAGGGTGCCCTCATGGCCGGAGCCATCGTCCTCGTCGTCATCCTGGTGCTGTTCCCCGTCATCGTGGGGTTGGGCTCCGCTCTGCTCGCCGCGGTGCTGGGTCACACGCTTTGGAAGGACGGCGAAGCACGTCACGAGGGCAGCGAACTCGTCGACCTGAACACCTGAGCCGGGCTCCCCGGTGCACCGCCACGACGACGCCACCGAGGCGCTGGCGGTCGAGATCTTTGCGTACGCCCTCGATCGACTGCGCCTCCAGCCACCACCTCTGGACCACCCACGGACACCGGCGGACCTGACCGCTGCGTTGGGTGATTCCATCACCGAAGAGGGTCTGGGAGGTCACGAAGCGCTCAGGCGCTTCACCGAGGTGCTGGCCCCAGCCTGTATCTCCATCGATCATCCGATGTATCTGGCCTTTGTGCCCGGGGCGCCTACCGAAGCCTCCACGTTGTTCGATCTGGTCGTGTCGGCATCGAACATCTATGCCGGGTCGTGGCTCGAGGGCGCGGGTGCCGTACACGCCGAGAACGAGGCCGTCGCCTGGCTGGCTGGCGCCGCCGGATTCCCCGCCACGGCCGGCGGCACGTTCGTGAGTGGCGGCACTGCCGGCAACTTGTCGGCCCTGTTGGCGGCCCGTTGGCGGTGGCGACATCGTGCCGGTGGCAGCCACGATCGCACCCGTGGCCTCATCCTCACCTCTTCGGGTGCCCATTCGTCGGTGGCGCAGGCCGCCCAGGTCATGGACGTCGATGTGGTGATGGCTCCCGCCGAATGGCCCGGCCGTCTCACCCGCTGGTCCCTCGACCAAGCCGTGGCCTCGCTGGACGCCACCGATCGCGACCGAGTGTTTGCCGTCGTGGCCACCGGTGGTACCACCAATCTGGGCATCATCGACGACCTGTCGGCAGCTGTCGATGTAGCGAAGCAACTCGGGGCGTGGTGCCACGTCGACGGGGCCTATGGCGCTGCGGGCCTCGTGGCGCCAAGCGTGCGACCCCTCTTCAGCGGTATCGAACGGGCCGATTCGTTCATCGTCGATCCGCACAAGTGGCTGTTCGCCCCCTTCGACGCCTGTGCACTCGTGTATCGAGAACCCGATGTGGCCCGTGCTGCCCATACCCAGCGCGCCGAGTACCTCGACGTGTTGCACACCGCAGACGTTGCAGAAGGCCGAAATCCATCGGACCTCGCTCATCATCTCACTCGCCGCGCCCGAGGTCTGCCGCTGTGGTTCAGCCTGGCCGTCCACGGCACACGCGCATACGCCCAGGCCGTGGAGACGACCCTCGGCGTCACCCGCGAGGCCGCCGCCGCCATCGAAGAATCCGAGCATCTCGAACTGCTGCTGGAACCCGAGTTGAGCGTGCTGACCTTTCGCCGTCGTGGGTGGACGGCCTCGCAGTATCAGGCGTGGTGTGACGCTGAACTGGCGGCGGGAACCTCGTTCGTGATGCCCACCACCTTCCATGGTGAGACCGTGTTGCGGGTCTGCATCGTGAACCCGCTCACCACTCTCGACGACCTCACCTCCATGTTCGCCCGACTCGCCGAGGAGCCTCTGGCATGACACAGCGCTGCGACCTGTTGATCCACGATGCCCTCTTGGTGGCCACCGTCGACTCCGAACGCCGAGAGCTCGCCGGCGGCTGGGTGGCGATCACCGGCGGGTTCATCAGCGCAGTCGGCGATGCGCTCACCCCGCCGCCCGAAGCGGTGGAACGCATCGATGCCCGGGGTTGTCTGGTGACACCCGGCCTCATCAACACCCACCATCACCTCTACCAGAACCTCACCCGGGCGTATCCGCCCATGACCGACAAACCCCTGTTCGGTTGGCTGCAGTCGCTGTATCCACTGTGGCGTGCCATCGACACACAAGCCGTGCACGTGTCGGCGTGGATCGGTCTGGCCGAGTTGGCGTTGTCGGGGTGCACCACCTCCACCGATCACCTCTACCTGCACCCTCGGGGGGCGGGTGACTTGTTGACCGCCGAGATCGAGGCGGCTCGCGATCTCGGGGTCCGGTTCCATCCCACTCGGGGGTCGATGTCCCTGTCGCACAAGGACGGTGGCCTCCCACCCGATGACGTGGTGGCCGACGACGACGAGATCCTCGCAGCGTCCGAGGAAGCGGTCCATCGCCACCATGACCGGTCGCACGGCGCCATGGTGCGCGTCGCTCTGGCACCGTGTTCCCCCTTCAGTGTCACCGAGGACCTCATGGTGCGTTCGGCCGAGTTGGCCGAACGACTCGACGTACGTCTCCATACGCATTTCGCCGAAAATGCCGAGGACGACGAGTTCTCACTGGCGACGTTCGGATGTCGACCCATGGAGTACCTCGAACGCACCGGTTGGTGTAGCGATCGCACATGGGTGGCGCACTGCGTCATGCCGCATGCCGACGAGATCCGTCGGTTGGGGGCCGCTGGCATCGGGGTGGCTCACTGTCCGTCGTCGAACCTCATCCTGGCGTCGGGCATCGCTCCGGCGGTCGATCTGCGGGCGGCGGGCGTGAAGGTGGGTCTCGGAGTCGACGGTTCGTCGTCGGCCGATGCCGGATCGTTGTGGATGGAGGCTCGCCAGGCGCTCCTGGTGGGCAAACTGCGCAGTGGGGCAGGGGCCATCACCGCGCGGGCGGTGTTGGAGATGGCCACCCTGGGCGGTGCCGGTTGCCTGGGGCGTGAGGGTGAACTCGGTGTCCTGGCCCCGGGTGCGGTGGGCGACGTGGCGGTGTGGTCGCTCGAGGGACCCGCCTTCAGTGGGGCCGTGGCCGATCCGGTGGAGGCCTGGCTGCGCTGCGGTCCGACATCGGCTCGCCACACGGTGGTGCACGGTCGCTTCGTGGTTCGTGACGGGCGTCTGGTGCATCCCGGGGTGCAGACCATGCTGAACGAGCATGACAAGGTGGCTCGACGCCTTCAGCAAGTGTTGTGATCGGCCTGCTGCAACAGCAGCGCTAACGTTGGCGGGCAATGGCCCTGACCGGCAACCACGCAGCATCCACCGGATGTGACGACCTCGACGAGGCGATCGGTGGCCTCATCCCCGGCGACAACGTGGTGTGGGTGGCCGAGCCGAGTCCGTGGTTTCACACGGTGGTGAACACCTTCCTGCAGCGGGGCCGGAACCGTCACCCCACCTTGGTGGTGGCGGTCGATCGTCATGATCTCGATGGGCCGTGGCCTGCCGGGGTGGAGCTCCTCGATGCCACCTCGGGGTCCGTGTGGGCCGGCTCCCAGGCCTTGGCCGACGAACTGGATCGCCGACTCGCACATGTTCCAGGTGCACACGTGG
This sequence comes from uncultured Ilumatobacteraceae bacterium, assembly GCA_964393535.1. GTDB lineage: Bacteria > Actinomycetota > Acidimicrobiia > Acidimicrobiales > Ilumatobacteraceae > CAYMUC01. The sequence goes on from CAYMUC010000018.1 coordinate 7,257, forward strand.
TGATCGACGGCTTCGAAGCACTGGTACGCCGGTGGGGCTCGGACCGCGCCATGGCCTTCTTCGCCCGAACCTGCCCCTCCATGTTGCAGTACGGCACGATCACCACGTGGCGTACCAGTCGGCAGGTGGGGGCGAACCTGCTGGAACGGATGCGACAGATCACCCAGTGCTTCTTCGAGGTGCGTGGTGAGCACCTGCACCTGCTGAAGGCCGAGGGTCGTCCCGGCGGGGTGGCGGGGGCGGCCTATCAGATCCATACCCAGGCCGACAGGGTCGTCTTGACACTGCTCCCCACGCATGGCCGTCTCGCTCAGGGCCTCACCGCCTTGCGACGCGACCTCGGCCTCACCAAAGCGCAGTTGGCGGCCGTCGCCGGGGTGACGCCCAGTGCCATCTCACAGGCCGAGTCCACGGCGCGTGGTCTGTCGCTGGACACCCTGCTCACCCTGAGCGACCGACTGGGAGTCAGTCTGGATCGAGTGGTCGGTGCCAAACCCGACCCTGGCTATCGATTGGCTCGTTTCGATCGCCACCGGCCTGTGGTGGCCGAAGGTGTCGTGGCCCTGGCCGACGATCCCGAACTGGGTGTGCGGGCTTGGTTCATCACACTGCAGCCACATCAGGAGATGTCGGTGCCGGTGGTGCACAAGGGTCCCGAACTGGTGGCTGTGGCCCGCGGTCTGGTGCAGGTTCACGTGGGTGAGGACACCCCGGTGCTGCGTGCGGGCGACACCCTGCTGGCCACCACGGCAAGCATGAGCCGTTGGCGCAACCTGCGCCCCGATCCCGCAGCCTTCTACTGGATCGTGCGCGACTGAACTGCGGCGATACGGCGGTCGACAGCAGTGCTGTTGGCCCTGGTTGCCCTCAGGTCGACGGTCCTAACGTGAGACGTTGCCGTGTGCCGGGCCCAACGACGTGCCCCGACGGCTCCCCGTCGTTCATCGCTTGTCGGAGAGTCCTGCATGTCCCCTGCACATCATCCCGTTCGTCACGAACTGGTCGAACGTTCCATCCAACGGGTCATCGACCGCAGTCCCGGTGAACTCGAGTTCCACCAGGCCGTGCGCGAGGTGGTGGAAACACTCGGGCCGTACCTCGAGCGGCATCCCGAGTACGTCGACGAGCGCATCATCGATCGCGTCTGCGAACCCGAGCGCCAGGTCATGTTCCGCGTCGTGTGGGAGGACGACCGTGGCGAGGTGCATGTGAACCGGGGCATGCGGGTGCAGTTCAACAGTGCCCTGGGTCCCTACAAGGGTGGTCTGCGGTTCCACCCGTCGGTGAACCTGGGCATCATCAAGTTCCTCGGCTTCGAGCAGATCTTCAAGAACGCACTCACCGGCATGGCCATCGGTGGTGGCAAGGGGGGCAGCGACTTCGATCCCAAGGGTCGCTCCGACCGGGAGATCATGCGGTTCTGCCAGGCGTTCATGACTGAACTGCACCGGCATCTGGGGGAGTACACCGACGTGCCGGCCGGCGACATCGGCGTCGGCGGACGCGAGATCGGCTACATGTTCGGCCAGTACAAGCGCATCGCCAATCGATACGAGTCGGGGGTGCTCACCGGCAAAGGCGTCGCCTACGGCGGTGCGCTGGGCCGCACCGAGGCCACCGGCTACGGCACCGTGTTCTTCCTGCAGGAAATGCTGGCGGCACGCGGTCTGGACGTACAGGGTCGTACCGCCGTGGTGTCGGGATCCGGCAACGTGGCCATCTATGCCATCGAGAAGTTGCACCAGTGTGGTGCCACCGTGGTGGCGTGTTCCGACTCGAGCGGCTACGTGCATGATCCCGCCGGCATCGATCTCGAGTTGCTGAAGCAGGTGAAGGAGGTGGAGCGCGGCCGCATCTCCGACTACGTCGACCGCCGACCCGGTTCCCGGTTGGTGAAGGACGGGTCGATCTGGGAGGTTCCGTGCCACCTGGCCTTGCCCAGCGCCACCCAGAACGAACTCCACGCCGCCGATGCCGCCGCCCTGGTCAACAACGGCTGTCTCGCCGTGGCCGAGGGTGCCAACATGCCCTCCACCCCTGAAGCCATCGAGATCCTCACCGCAGCCGGTGTGGCATTCGGGCCCGCCAAGGCGGCCAACGCCGGTGGTGTGGCCACCTCGGCACTGGAGATGCAGCAGAACGCCTCTCGTGATTCCTGGTCCTTCGAGGTCACCGAACAGCGCTTGGCCGAGATCATGCGCAACATCCACCGCACCTGCGCCGAGACCGCCGACCAGTACGGCGTTCCCGGGGATCTCATCACAGGTGGCAACATCGCCGGCTTCGCCCGTGTGGCCACTGCCATGCACGCGTTGGGGTTGTTCTGAGCCTCGACCCGGTGACCACGAGATGACGTCGAACTGAACGACAGGTGAACTGACCCTCTACGCTCGAGTGCGTGGGGGCAACTGCGACTGTTGACGCCGCGGCGGCACGGTCGTTGCGGGGAACCGGATTCTGGCTGCTGTGGATGAACGCCGTGATGATGGGTCTGGTCGTCTCGGCGGATCGATTCACGTTCATCTGGTTGGTCGACGACACGTTGGGTTCACCCACCTGGGCGGCGGGTCTGGTGGTGTTCGCCCTCGGTGCACCGGTGTGTGCACTGGTACTCACCGCGGGAGCACTGGTCGATCGACACGACCGACGCCGGATCCTCGTGATCACCCAGTCGGCAGGTGCCGCCGTGCTGGCCGGCGCAGCATTGTTGGTCGGTGCCGGATGGGTGAACCTTCCGGGTGCGGTGGCGATCGCCGTGGTGTTCGGTGTGGTGGTGGCGTTCGCCCTCCCGGTGCGTTCGGCATTGGTGCCGGCACTGGTGGGGCCCACGCGCGTCATGCACGCCGTCGTGGTGATGACCATCGGGGCCAACGTGGCCATGATCGCCGGGCCCTTGATGGTGGGCAGTGTCATCGACGCCCGAGGTGTGGCCTGGGCGTTCGCCGTGCAGGCGACCTTTCTCCTGGCCGGTGTGGCCAGTATCTGGCGCCTCGACGTGCCGCCTCATCCGCCTGTGGTGGAGCGCACACGACTACGCGCCGACATCGCCGTGGGTCTGCGGTACGTGTGGCATCACCCAGAACTTCGAGCGTTGTTCGGCCTGTTGTGCGTGGGCGGCGGCCTGATGGGTGGGGGATCGTTCACCTTGCTGCCCCGGCTCGCCCGCGATGTGTTCGGGCGCGACGCAGGCGAAGCCGCCCGACTGTTCGCGTTGCTGGGGCTGGGCATGGTGTCCATGTCGTTCGTCCTCATGCGCTACCGCCACCACATTCGGCGGCGGGGCCTGTTCTTCATGGGGTTCCTGGTGATGGGCACCACGGGGCAGATCCTTCAGGGTGTGGCACCGTCGTTCTTGTTCCTGCAGATCCTCATGGTGCTGTGGGGTTTCACCGGCGGCATGTACATGAACCTCAACCAGTCACTCATCCAGGAACTCACCCCACTCGATCGCATGGGCAGGGTCATGGGACTGAGCACCCTCGTGAACGCCGGCCTGCTTCCCATCGGCGGGTTGGCAGCCGGAGTAGTGGCGTCGATCCTGGGTGTGCGTGCCGCGCTCAGCCTGTTCGGCATCGCCGCTTTGTTGTGCGTCATCACGGCACTGCTTCGGGCCAAAGGTCTGCGCGCACTGGCCTGACACAGGTGCGAGGATGATTCCATGACGCCCTACACCCCGTTCGTGGAAGTCGGTCGCGGACGCCTCGCCGAGGTACGCATCGTCGATCGGCCACATCCGCCGCTCGAGGAGGGGCAGGCCCGGCTCCGCATCGAGTCGTTCGCCCTCACCGCCAACAACGTCACCTACGCCGCCATGGGTGATGTCATGCGCTACTGGGACTTCTTTCCCACAGGGGACACCGCATGGGGTCGCGTGCCGGTGTGGGGTTTCGGCGAGGTCGTCGAATCGCACACCGATGCGGTGGTCATGGGCGAGCGCGTCTACGGCTACTTCCCCATGGGGGCGGAACTGGTGGTCATCCCCGGACGTGCCGACGTCTCGGGCTTCACCGATCTCGCTGCTCACCGTCAGCCCATGGCGGCGGTGTACAACCGGTACCAGCGGGTGGCCGATCAACCGCACGAACTGGCGGATGCTCTGCGCATGGTGCTGAACCCGTTGTTCGTCACCGGCTTCCTCATCGCCGATGCCATCGACGACGACCCGTCGGGACGGCCCGAGCGGGTGGTCGTGTCCAGTGCGTCGTCGAAGACCGCCTTGGCCGTGGCATGGTCGCTGCAAGCGCTGGGCATCCCCCGCGTGGGTCTCACCTCGGCCAGTCGCCGAGAGGCGGTCGAGGCCCTGGGGGTGTGGACCGAAGTGCTCGGCTACGACGAGACGCGCGCGGTGGAGAAGGACCCCACTCGTGCGGTCTACGTGGACATCGCCGGGAATGCCGAGGTCACCCGACGGGTCCATACGTCACTCGGCGATCACCTCACCCGGTCGCTCACCGTGGGGATCACCCACTGGGATCAGCTGGGAGTGCAGGCGTCTGAACCTCCCGGAGTCGCCCGCGAGATGTTCTTCGCGCCGGCACGCATCGCCAAGCGGCAACAGGACTGGGGTCGCGGCGGCCTCGACGCCCGTATGGCGAACCGATGGACCGAGTTCGCGCACTGGGCCCAGAGCTGGCTCGACATTCGGCCTGTCCACGGTCCCGAGGCCGTTGCAGTGCTGTGGCGAGAGCTCGTCGACGGCATCGACGACCCCCGGCGGGCCTACGTGGCTTCGTTGGCCGACTGACGTCCCGACTGACGGCCTGCCTGTCCGGCGGTCACGGCCAAGCCGCCACCGCCGACTACCAGCACCACCAGCAGGCGGGCGATCCACACGTCACCATCGGCCCGCCGCCGAGCGTCGTCGGCCTGATCGGCTAGTTGCTCGGCAAGCGCCCCGGCGGTGTCCAGTGTCTCCACCGCGTCGTCCAACCGTCGTGCCACGTCGGCCAACTGACCACCGGCGGCCACCACGCCAGGAGCCGATGCTTCGAGGCGACCGGCCGTCGCCGTCAGACCGTCGCCGAGGTCGCGCAACTGATCGGGGAGCGGCGCCAGACCGTCGGCCACACGGCGAAGGTCCTCGGCCAGGGAGTCGCGATTACCGGGGATCAGTCGTTCCAGGAACTCGATGAACTGCGCCAGATCGTCGGCCACACCACTGGTGCCCACGATGCCGTCGGCCACATTGCTGCGCAAGGCCTCACCCACGTCGCTCGAGGTCGCCGCCCCGTCGCGCACCACCTCGGCCACGCTGTCGATCACCGTGGAGGTGGCCGCCGCCAGTTCGGCCACCTCAGCGGCCAACGCCCTCGCCGAGGAGATGCCCGCCACCGTCACATCGGCGGCATCGGCGGTCACGTCGAGGCCTTCGCGGTAGGTGGTGCCCAGTCGTTCTACGAGGGCGAGGGCCAGCACGGTGATCACGATCGTGATGACAGCGGCGACGGCCTGGCGACGGTTCACGGGGTCAGCGTAACGAGGTCCTTAGGCTGGAGCAGGTGAGTGCATGGCGTGGCGTCGAGCGTGAACTGCTGGAAGGCCCTCGGTCGCGGCGACGTGAGCTCCGCAGCGTGGGCCGCATGGCTGGCGAACTGGTCCGCGGTTTTCGCCGACTGCACTTCGTGGGGCCTTGCGTGACCGTATTCGGTTCGGCCCGTGTGCAGCCCGACAGCCTCCACTACGACCAGGCCCGCTCGGTGGCCCGAGCGTTGTCGTCCATGGGATTCACCATCATGACCGGCGGTGGTCCGGGCATCATGGAGGCGGCAAACCGTGGTGCCCGTGACGCCGGTGGGGTGAGCGTGGGCTGCAACATCCGACTGCCCCACGAACAGCAACCCAACCCGTATCTCGACGTGAGTATCGACTTCGACTACTTCTTCGTGCGCAAGGTGATGTTGGTGAAGTACTCGTACGCCTTCGTGGTGCTGCCGGGTGGTTTCGGCACCATGGATGAGATGTTCGAGGCCCTCACCCTCATCCAGACCGCCAAGATCCACGACTTTCCGGTCGTGGTGATGGGATCGCAGTACTGGGCACCGTTACAGCAGCAACTCGAGGGCATGGTGGCCAGTGCGACCATCGATGCAGACGATCTCCAGCTGTTGTGCGTCACCGATGACGTCGACGAGGCGGTGGCCCATGTGCGCCGCTGCGCCGTGGATCGCTTCGGCCTGCACCGTCGGCTCACACCTCGCAGGATCCTCGGCGAGCACGGTGCTAGGAATATCTAGCAACCTGCCATATGCTTCAAGCATGGCAACCACCAAGACCACCACCAAGTCCCCCAAGGCCCCTGTCGACGCTGCCACCAGCAAGGTCGACGCTGCACGTACCGCCGTGCTGGAGCGCGTGCAGCAGGGCCAGGAAGCCGCCCTCGTGGCCGCAGAGCGCCTCGGCTCGGCGCTGGAGCGCTTCATTCCCGCTCCGGTCCTGCCCGTCGTGACCACCGTGCAGAAGGTCGTCGTGACCAATGTCGAGTTCGCCGCCGCCCTGGCCCGCAGCCAGGCCGACTTCGCCACCAAGGTGGCCAAGGCCGTGCTGCCCACCGCCTGATCGCGGCGGGATCATCACATGACCGATGAATGGGGTCGCCGCCTCGACGCACTCGGGGCGGCGATCCGACAACACCGACAGTTGGCCCGCATGAGTCTGCGCCAACTGTCGGAACTGGCCCACGTGTCGAATCCGTACCTCAGTCAGATCGAGCGTGGCCTTCACGAACCCTCGGTACGGGTGGTTCGCTCCATCGCCAAGGCCTTGAACCTCTCCGCTGAAGATCTGCTCGAGCAGGCCGGCATGCTGGATGATCAGTCCGACGCCGCCGACGCTGCGGAAACGACCCGCGCAGTCGACACCGTGGCGGTCTTACGTGCGGACCCCTACCTCACCGACGAGCAGCGCGAGGCACTCATCGCTGTGTACCGCAGCTACCGGGCCGCCCGCAGCGCCGACGACGACTGATCAGGCCTCGTAGCCAACGACCATCGGCGCATGATCCGACCAGCGCTCGGCGTAGGCGGCGGCGCGATCGACCGCTGTGAAACGAGCGCGCTGCGCGAGACCTGGGGTGGCGATCTGGTAGTCGATCCGCCACCCGGCGTCGTTGTCGAAGGCCCGCCCGCGGAACGACCACCACGTGTACGGGCCGGGACCGTCACCTGCGAGGCGTCGCCCCACGTCCACCCAGCCCAGCGTGTCGAACCAATGGTCGAACCAGGCCCGTTCCTCGGGAAGGAACCCGGCGCTGGTGAGGTTGCCCTTCCAGTTCTTCAGATCCACCTCGCGGTGGGCCACGTTGAGGTCGCCCGTGACCAGCACTTCGGCTCCGGTGGAGCGGAGTGCCTCCATACGGGCCGTCATGGCCTCCAAGAAGCCCAGTTTCTCCGCCATACGTTCGGCAGATGTCTCGTCGCCGGTGTGCACGTACACCGACACCACGGTCAACAGCCCACCGTCGGCGGTGCGGAGATCGGCTTCGATCCACCGACCCAGGTCGCCGAAGCGTGGCTCGTCGGAAGCCGTGCGCCATGCCTCGAGCGGACGTCGACTGGCGACGGCGACACCGGCTCGACCCTTCTGGGCGCTCTCGGCGTGCACCACCTGCCACCCGTCACCCATGACCTCGGTCACCAGGTCGTCCACCAGGGCGTCGGGGGCTCGGACCTCTTGCATGGTGATCACATCGGGTCGGCGTTCGTTCACCCAGGCGGCCATACCGTTGCGGGCCGCTGCCCGCAATCCGTTCACGTTCACGGACGCGATCACCAGTGGGTCCGGGGAGTTCGAAGGCATGCATGGATCGAACCACACGGCACCTCGGGCGACCGAACCCGCCCTCCACCCGGCACACTGGAGGGGTGTTGACCACCCTGCGCGCATGGCGGTTTCGCCAGTGGGTGACCGCCGTGGTCGCTGCAGTCGTGGTCACCCTTGTGGTCGGCCTGCCCACCGACGTCATCCCGAATCCGGTGTTCGGGCGTCCGGTGCCCGTGACCTGGTGGTCGTATCCCGTGCTGGTGCTGACGGGTCTGTTGGGTGGTCTCCTGGCGGCCACTTACGTGCGAGCCAGCAGCGACGCCACGGTGGAACTCGACCGCCCCGGGCGTACTGGTGGCGTGGGTGGGGCCCTGTCGTTCTTCGCCGTGGGCTGTCCGGTGTGCAACAAACTGGTGGTGTTGGCACTGGGTACCACCGGTGCGCGCCAGTGGTTCGAACCGCTGCAGCCGTGGTTGGCGGTGGTGTCGGTGGTCTTGCTGGCCTGGGCGCTACGAGCCCGGTTGCGCTCGACGTCCACCTGTCCGGTGCCGAGCCTCACCCGCTGAACGCAACAGGGCCAGCACGCCGATCACGGCCCACACCGAGTTCAGCCCCACCGACGGGTACGCCCCGTGATACGCACCGTTGATCACCAGACACACCCCGGCGATCACGTTCACCACCGCGCTGTGCCGCCCCGTTGCCGGCCATCGCCCGCGAGCCGCCTGTGCGTAGGCCGTGACGATGAGGACGGCACCCGACCAGCCGATGACCTCGACCAGAACGCCCATCAACGGGACCGGTCGGGCTCAGAACGCATGACGTCGCGTGAAGCCGCCGTCCACGATCACGTTTTCGCCGGTCACCCACGACGCAGCCGGACTGGCCAAGAAGGTCACCACTCGCGCCACCTCCTCAGGGGAGCCCAGTCGCCCCGACGGTTGGTGAGCCACATTGTCGGCGTAGTAGTCGGGCAGTTTGCGCTGGATGTAGTCCCATGAGCCGCCCGCGATGAAGATCGGTCCAGGAGACACCGTGTTGGCGCGGATGCCCTCGGGAGCGAGTTCCATCGCCAGTTGGCTCATGTAGTTCACCAAGGCCGCCTTCATGGCTCCGTAACTGAAGCCACCGCCGGGGAAACCGTGGTACTCCACCGCCGTGATGGTCCCCAACTGCACGATGCTGGCGGCGTCACTGGTGCGCAACCATGGCAGGGCGGCATCCACCAGGGCGACCGACGACAACACGTCCACCTCGAAGTTCTTCCGCCAACCCTCGGGCGATCGGGGTACCCCACCCAGTGCCGATACGTTCGACACGACGATGTCCAGGCCACCCATGGTGGTGGCACTGGCCTGCACCCATGCCGCCAAGGCGTCGTGATCGTTGGCATCCACTACCGACGTGAGGCAGTGCTCACCCAGCGCAGCACGGGTGCTGTCCAGCGTGTCGGCCGTGCGGCCGCAGATCGCCACGGTGACACCTTCGGCGATGAGAGCCTCGGCGACCGACCGCCCGATACCACGCGAGCCACCGGTCACGACCGCTCGCAGTCCGCTCAATCCCAGATCCATGCTGTGACGACCTCGTTCTCAGATGATGTTCAACGCATCGAGGAACGATGTCGCCACCTGAGCGTCCCCTTCGATCTCGGTGTGGTCCCGCCATGAGGCCCGCGCCGTCCCCCAGACGACGAAGGCGTGACCGTCACTGGTCACGGTGGTGGCCGAGGCCAGGTCATGGGCGTCGTCGGCCGTCACCACGATGCAGTCTGCTTGGGGGTTCAACACCCACGAGCCGCCAGCCGGGCCGGTGAGATCCAGGCGTAGCGGAGCCGACAGGGACCGTTCGAGGCCAGGCTGCATCTGGGGCAGACCGGCGAGCATCCAGCCCAGGGTGGCGTGGAGATGGTCGGCGGTAGGCGCAGGTACCACCCGTTGCAGCGGGCCCATGGGGGCCAGAAGATCCACTCGGAGGTGGCAGTACCCGTCGAAGGCGAACGCGTCGGCGAGTTGGTGCATGGGGTACATGCCCAGGTCGGCGAGGGGGATGACGGTGGAGGCAAGAGGCTCGTCCTGCATGGAGGCGAGGACGTCGATGGCGGGTTGGGAGTAGGTGAGGTACTCGTCCAGTACCTGGCTGGCCGACCACTCCTTGCGGGGTGCCACCAGCAACTCCATCATCTGCTCGGCCGGCAGGTTCACGGGTTCGGGCGGTGGTGGCGACGGCTCGACGGTCTCTTTGTAGTTGGAGGCGATGTGGGCGACGAGGTCCTTCACCGTCCACCCGGCACATCCCGAGGGTGCTGCCCATTCGGCCTCGGTGAGACTGCGCAGGACCTCGGTGGTCTCGGCCACCGCCAAACGCAGGCCTGTGATCCCCTGTTGCGACATGTCGACGTCCCCCCGTTCGTGTGAGTCGAAACCTAGTCGCCGTGGCGAAGCCGCCGGTTCAGGCGGCGGGGACCGCAACGTGGTCGGTCCAGCGCTGACCGTCCCACCAACGCACCTGCAGCGAGTCGGCCGGATCGGCGTACCAGCCTGCGGGCGGCAGGGCTGGTACCTCGGTAGGTGGTGCCAGGCCCATCACGGTGCCCGGTGTGCTCACCTCGGTCCACGCCTCGGCGGTGGTGGGCGTCGAGAGCACCGATGGGGTCTCGACCTGCGCCAACTCGGCCAGCAACGCAGGGTCGGGGGCCGCCGATGGGGCGAGGCCCTCCATGCGACGCAGCAGTTCGATGCGTTCCGTGAGGGGCGGATGCGTCTCGAACAGGCGGTTGACGAAACTGCCCCGGTGCCCGCGCTGGGTGTCGTCGGGCGATTCGATCCACAGATGGGAGGTGGCGTGGGAGGTACGGCGTACCACGGTCACGTCGGCCTGCAACTTCTCCAACGCCCGACGGATACCCGAGGGATCGCGGGTCAACTCCACCGCCGAGGCGTCGGCAAGGCGTTCGCGCGACCGGCTGACCGCCGCCTTCAGCAGACCCGCAGCAAGGGGTGCCATGACCACGACCACCACGAAACCCACCAACGCGATGAGTGCCATGGCCCCGTCGTTACGGGATGAACTGCGCCGCGACCGCCCGCGGGACGCCCCACCCAAGACGACCAGCCGCAAGAACAGGTCGGCGATGATCGCAATGGCGCCTGCTGTGGCCACAGCGACCGTCATCACCCTGATGTCCAGGTTGCGGACGTGCGCCATCTCGTGGGCCACCACGCCGGTCAGTTCCTGTCGGTTCATCTTCTGCAGCAGACCCGTGGTCACGGCAATCGCTGCGTGCTGGGGATCCCGGCCAGTGGCGAACGCGTTGGGGGCGGGGTCGTCGACCACGTACACCCGTGGTTTGGGCACACCTGCGGCAATGGCCATCTCTTCCACCACGTTGTGCAACTGGCGGAACTCGTCGGGATCAGCAGGCCTGGCGCCGGTCGCGCTCAGGGCCAGTCGATCACTGGAGCGGTAACCGATGAACGACATCACACCCGCCAGCACCACCGCCACCACCGCCGCCAGCACTCCGCCGATGGTGAGCAGCGAGACGAATGCCGCAACGAAGGCCAACAGCAGGAACGAGGCGAGCACCAGGGCCCGGGTGGCCCAACGGTTCCTCGACTGGAGACGACGGAAGTCCATGAGGTCGGGATTCCTGACTGTGGTTGACTGGGACAACGGTAGCGGCGTGACCGCCGAGAGGAGCGAGCGCGATGACAGGCGGTGTGGTGACAGCCATCGTGGTCGGTTGGGTGCTGGTGTCGATCGCCGTGATGGTGTGGTGGCGCCGTTCACGTGCTGGTTCGGTCGAGGTGCTGCTCCCGACGGGCGATCCGTTGCCCCTGGGTTCCTCGGTCACGGCGCGGTTCCGGGCGTTGTCGCCAGCCGATGACACGTGGCAACTGCGGGCCGTTCTCACCTGTACCGAGAGTGTGCCGACCAGTGAAGGTGCGACGGCGTCGGTGGTGGCACTGAGTCTCGACTGCCCGCACCGGGTACTGCACACCGACCGTGGGGGAGAGGCCGAGGTGGATCTGGTGATCCCCCTGACCGCCTCGCCGACGATGGACGTCGCCGGGCACCGGATCGACTGGGAACTGACGGTGGATCTGGTCACCGCCGATGGTGACATTGCGACCGCCCGTCATCGCATCGATGTGGCTCCCGCCGTGGCGGCCCACCTGCTCGGTGCCGGGGAGTTGTCGTGAGTGCCGCTGTTCGCATCACCGTGGCTGCTGCCATGGTTGCCTGCGGAGACACCGTGCGAGGCGAGGTGGTCGGTGCCGGTGAGACGAGGTGGGCTGGCACCGTGCAGTTGCAGTGCCGGGTGCGCAGTGCATCACCGCGTGATGTCACGATGGCGACGCAGGTGCTCGACACCTCCCGTGGTGCACCTGCTGCCTTCCGCCTCGCCGTACCCGCACGAGGCCCTATCACGATGCGCGGCCAGACGTTGTCGGTGTCGTGGGTCGTGGCCGTCGTCGATGCTGCCGGTGAGGTGGTCGCCGAGGCACCCGTGGTGGTGGCCCCTCGGGGTGGGGTGGCGCTGTGGCTACAGCGTCACGCCCCGCCGCCCACCTGAGGCGGAGGCAGTGGAGATCCGGGGGCCGGACGACCTCTGCGACGCACCAACACCAGCACCAGAGCGACCACGGCCAGTGCCGCCACCACGAGGGTGATCACGAGTCCGGCACCGAGGCCCCCCGACGACGAGTCACCGGTCCAGACGCCCCGCATCTGGGCATCACCGTCGACCACGAAGGGGGCATCGGGGGTGACGATCCAGGTGGCGGTGTTGCCTTCGACCGTCGTGGCATTGGTCTCGCCCAGGGTGCCGGGCGCTGCGACCACGAAGCTGATCTCCAAGAGGTCGGCGAACGCCTCACCGGCCATGGCGCCGAGGTCTTGGCTGTCCTCGGCCAGACTCTGTACGTCCACCAACGTGATGTCCACCGTGGTGTCGCCATCGGACCGCACGATGCTCAGGGCTGTGTCGCTGCCGAAGTTCGAGAGTTCGCTCAGGGGAACGCCCAGCGCCGTGCATTCCACACCGCGTCGCGATCCACGCGACGCATCGGTGGAGCTGACCTCTCGCCCGGGAAGCGACTCGCGCAGGTCACTGCACGGATCTTCGCCCTGGAACAACTCCTGCACGAGTCGGTCCCCCGTCACGCCATCCAGATCGGGCAGCGACGAGCCCAACACGCCGGCCAGTTCACCGAGTTGGTCGATGTCGATCAGCAGGGTGTAGGCGATATCGGCCGTGTCGTCGTCGTTCACCGTCAGCTTCATCTCTGCGGCGAAACAGCCGGCAGTCAGCAGGGTCAGACCCGACGAGAGGGCTGCCGCCCAGGCTCGACGGCGGCGCGGGGTCGCAGTCATGACGGCGACCGTAGCCCACCGGTCCAGTCGGGGTGACCTCGATCACATCCGCTACCGTGAGAGCGTCATTCGCCGACGTCTACGGCGACACGAAGCAACGGAGTGGCATGCCAATGGGTGCGTTGGATGGAAAAGTCGCCTGTGTCACGGGCGGAAGCCGTGGGATCGGACTGGGCATCGTGAAGGCCTTCCTCGACGAGGGAGCACTCGTGGTCATGAACGGTCGTGACCGGGCCAAGGCCGAGCGCTCGGCAGCCGAACTCGGGGCCGGTGACCGCCTCCACATCATCGCCGGCAGCGTCATGGAGCGTGAGGTGTGTGAGGCCGTCGTCGACGGCACCGTCGACCACTTCGGGCGGGTGGACATCGTGGTGGCCAATGCCGGTGGCGCCGCCAACCACGCACCCGTGGCGCAACTCACCGACGAGTCCATGGCCGAGGCGATGACGTGGAACTTCTGGCACACGTTCTGGTTGATGCGCCGAGCCTTCCACCACATGATCCCCCAGGGTTCGGGGCGCTTCATGTCCATCTCGTCGGTGGAGGGCAAGGTGGGCAAGCCCGGCATCTCCACCTACGTGTCGGCCAAGCACGCCATCAACGGCCTCACCAAGTCGGCGGCCAAAGAGGTCGGCACCCTGGGCATCACCGTGAATGCTCTGTGTCCGGGTGCCATCGAGACCGATGTGATGATGGCCGAGGGCCCCGGTGCAGCGGCGGCCATGGGCATCACCTATCAGCAACTGCTCGACGCCTTCGCCCAGGAGTCCGCCATCAAGCGACTCATGACTGTCGAGGACGTGTCGGCGGTTGCCGTGCTGCTGGCCTCGGACGCTGGCGCCGGCATCACCGGCTCGCTCATCTCCATCGACGGCGGCACCGCCCCGTACTGATCCGTATCGCACCGATCGCACAGCACTGAACGACGCACGAACGAGAACCGAGGGAACACGATGGGCAAGTTGGACGGCAAGGTGGCATGCATCACCGGGGGCACCCGCAGCATCGGTCGGGGGATGGCGGATGCCTTCCTCGCCGAGGGCGCCAAGGTGGTCGTGAACGGACGCGATGCGGCCAAGGGCGCGCAGTGCATCGCCGAGATGGGCGGCGGCGACAACGTGGCGTTCTACGCCGGTGACGCCTCCAAGCAGGAGGCCGTCGAGGGTCTCATCGACTTCACGATCGAGCACTTCGGGCAGTTGGACATCTGCTGCTTGAACTCCGGTGGCGTGCAGAACACGGCGCCGGTGTTCCAGATGACCGACGAAGAGTGGAACCTCGAGATCGACTGGAACCTGAACCATGTGTTCTGGGGCATGCGCAAGGCGCTCCAGCACATGATCCCCCGTGGCTACGGCCGCATCCTGGTGACCTCGTCGGTGGAGGGCAAGCTCGGCAAGCCCGGTATTCCCGGCTACTCCACCACCAAGCACGCCGTGAACGGTCTGGTCAAGGCCGCCGCACTCGAGGTGGGCACGCTGGGCATCACCGTGAATGCGCTGCTCCCCGGCCTCATCGAGACCGACATCGTGCGGGCCACCGGCCCGGACTCGGCCATCGCCATGGGTCTGGGTAGTTACGAGGCACTCATCGAGTTGTTCTCGGGCGAGTCGGCCATCAAGCGTCCCAACACCGTCGAGGAAGTGGCAGCCGTGGCGTTGTTCCTGGCGTCGGACGCCGCTCGGAACATGACCGGCTGTCTGTTCCCCATCGACGGCGGGACCATGCCCTACTGATGGCCGACGACCAGCACGCAGACGGCTCGGGGTACGTCGACAGTTACGAAGACGTCTCGGTGTTCACCCTGTCGGGGGACCGCGAGGCGACCCTGCTCGAGGTCCAGACCGAGTGCACGTTCATGTGGACCACCTCGGCGGGTGATCCCGTCGGGGTGATCATGAACTACGTGTACCACGACGGGCGTTTCTGGCTCACCTGCACACGGCAGCGGAAACGGGTCCCGGCGGTGCTGGCTCGTCCCAGGGTCGCGATCGCCGTGACCAGTCGAGGCACCGATATCGGGGTCAGCCAGGCGGTCACCTACAAGGGCACCGCCATCGTGCACGACGACCAGGCCACCAGGACCTGGATGTACGGTGCACTGGCCGCCAAGGTGCGACCTGGCGATGCAGCGAAGCAGGCGGCGTTCGTGGCACATCTCGACACGCCGGGTCGCGTGGTCATCGAGGTGGTGCCCGATCAGCGCATCGGCTTCGACGCCGAGGCGATGTTCGCAGGGTCTCCGGCCGGACCCAGCACCACTCGGGTCACCCACTGACTCCTGTGCGTCGCCGCCTTGCCCTGGCGGTCGCCGTGCTGCTGCCATTGGCCGGTTGCACTGACCGACTTGATGAACCGGCGGCGACATCGACGACGTCGGTGTCGTCACAGTTCGGTGTCTTTGGCACCGCCACCGTCGTGGTGCGCGGACCCAGTGGCGAGCAACGCCTTGCCGTGTGGCTGGCGGCTTCGGAACCCCAGCGGAAGCGCGGCCTCATGGAGGTGACCGATGTCGACCTCGAGGGCCGACTAGGGATGGCGTTCTGGTTCGACGCACCCACCCAGGGTGGCTTCTGGATGCGCAACACCCGGCTGCCCCTGACCATCGCATACGTCGCCGAGGACGGCTCGGTGGTGTCGACCGCCGAGATGGTCCCATGTCCCGACACCGAGGTGTCGTGCCCGGTGACGCGTCCGGATGGCCCGTATCGCTGGGCACTCGAGGTGCCGACCGCTCGATGGGCCGAGGCAGGCATCTCGCCAGGGGCGACCCTGATCCTCGAGGCTGACGGGGTCAACGCCACTGGATCATCGTGACGCCGTCGCCCACGGGCACGATGACGCTGCGTAGGCGTTCATCGGCGGTGACGGCATCGTTGAAGGCCCGCATGGCGACGGTGTCGGCGTCGTCGATACCGGGGTCCATCACGCGTCGCGACCACAACGTGTTGTCCACCAACACCACCCCGTGAGGTTGCAGTCGGGGCAGCACGGCGGCCAGGTAGTTGCCGTAGTTGGGCTTGTCGGCGTCGATGAACACCAGGTCGAAGCGGTCGTCGTCGGCCAGAGAGGCCAACGTGTCGAGAGCGGGGCCGATGCGCAACTCGATGCGGTCGCCCACCCCGGCGAGGTCCCAGTGCTCGCGCGCCAACGCCGTCCAGTCGGCGTTCACGTCGCAGCACAACAGCGTTCCCCCGGGTGCGAGTCCACGGGCGATGGCCAGTGCGGAGTACCCCGTGAACGTGCCGATCTCGAGGGCCCGCTGTACTCGCATCGCCCGGGTGAGCATCTCGAACCACACGCCCTGATCGACGCCGATCTGCATGATGGCCGCCCAGCCCGTTCGCTCGTGCGTGGCCTCGATGAGTCCTTGTTGAACGCTGTCGGGCGATGGCGCGGCATGCGCCGCCAGGTAGGCGAGCAGATCGGTGTCGAGTGCATGGGGACGAGCCGGTGCCATGGTCCAACGCTAGTCAGGGGGTGATGCTCGTAGCCTGACGCCGTGATCGAACGGCTCCATGTGCTGACCGATGAGCTGGCCGAGCTCGAAGCACGTATGGCCGATCCTGCCGTGGCAAGCGATCCCGGGGCCTTGCGTACGGTCACGCGTCGCTACAAGGACCTCACCCCGCTGGTGGAGGCGATGCGTTCCTGGGAGCGCGCTCGGGGTGACGCCGAGACGGCTCGCGAGTTGCTACAGGACGCCTCGTCGGCCGAGGACCGGGACCTGTGGCGCGCCGAGCTTCGCGAGGCCGAGGCGGCGATGCAGCGCTGTGAGGCCGAGATCCGTGAGCTCCTCATCCCCAAGGACCCCCATGACGGCCGGGCCGTGATCATGGAGATTCGCGGTGCCGAGGGTGGCGAGGAGGCCAACCTCTTCGCCCGGGACCTGTACGAGATGTACCAGGCCTACGCCGCGGCCAAGGGTTGGAAGGTCGAGGTGCTGTCGCTGGACCCGAGTGACCTCGGCGGTGTGAACCAGGTGACCTTGGTGGTGCGGGGCGAGGACGCCTGGCGTTGCCTGAAGTACGAAGGCGGCCCCCACCGGGTGCAGCGCGTGCCGGTCACCGAGAGCCAGGGTCGCATCCACACCTCGTCGGCCACGGTCACGGTGATGCCCGAGGTGGACGAGGTGGAGGTGGATCTCGACGAACGCGATCTCGACATCGACGTGTTTCGCGCCAGCGGTCCCGGTGGTCAGGGTGTGAACACCACCGACTCGGCGGTGCGCATCACCCATCGGCCGTCGGGGCTGGTGGTGTCCATGCAGGACCAGCGCAGCCAGTTGCAGAACCGGGCCCGTGCGATGCAGGTGCTGCGGGCTCGTCTGGCTCGGCTCCAACGCGAGGAACAAGAGGCTGCCGCGTCCTCGGCGCGCCGAGCCCAGACCGGAGGTGGCGGACGCAGCGAGAAGATCCGCACCTACAACGTGAAGGAGAATCGCCTCACCGACCATCGCATCGGATTCACCATCTACCGACTGGCCGATGTGCTGGCCGGTTCCCTCGACGACGTGGTGGCGGCCTTGCAGGCCGACGAGCGCACCCGACAGATGGCCGACGAGGCGCTGTGACCGACGACGAGCAGCACATCACATGGGCCGAGTTGTGGCGTGACACCGAGCAGGCCGTGGGATCGCGGGTGGAGGCGCGCTGGCTCTGCGAACACGCCAGTGGTCTCGATGGCGACGAGTTCCTGGCGGAACTCCACGAACGAGCCACGGTGCGTATGGTCCAACACCTCGACGCCATGGTGGCGCGCTCTCGCAGCGGTGAACCCCTGGCCTATGTGATGGGTCGCTGGGCGTTCCGGCACCTCGACGTCATGGTCGACCGTCGCGTGCTCATCCCACGGCCCGAGACCGAACTGCTGGTGGATGTCGTCATCGAGGCCCTCCCCGAGGTGGCGCATGGGCCGCTGCGCCTGGCCGACCTGGGCACCGGATCGGGCGTGATCGGACTGTCGTTGGCACAGGAACTGTGGAGGCGTTCACCCGAGGTGTGGCTCACCGATGTCTCGGGAGATGCCTTGGAGGTGGCTCGGGCCAACCTCGCCGGCCTCGGTCGCGCCGGTGCCGGTGTGCGTCTGGCGCAGGGCTCCTGGTTCGAGGCACTTCCCTCTGATCTGCGCGGGTCGTTCCACGCTGTGGTGGCCAATCCGCCCTACATCGCCGTGGGCGACGACGAACTCGATCACGCAGTGCGAGAGTGGGAGCCTTCGACAGCTCTGTTCGGGGGTGACGACGGCCTCGCACACCTTCGGGCCATCGTCACGGAGGCTCCGCACTGGCTGATGCCCGACGGCGTGTTGGCCATGGAGATCGGCCATCGCCAGGGGCCGGACGTGAGTGGACTGCTCGAGCAGGCCGGGTTCGTGGAGGTCACCGTTCGCCCTGATCTGGCGGGCCGTCCCCGCATGGTCCTGGGTCGTCAGCCGAAGCGGGCGGCGATCTGACCCAGGAGGTCGTGCTCGTCCTCTGCCAGGTCGTGGTCGGCGATGGCCACATCGCGAGCGGCGGCGAACAACGACGAGCGCAGCACCTGTGAGCTGATGCGCTCGGAGATGTCGTCCAACAATTCCTCCACACCGCCGGGTTGGGCCAAGGCCGAGCGCACCTTGGCAACAGCTACTCCGAGATGCTGATCGAAGGAGAACGTCGGGCTCTCGAAACCCTGGTCCTTGGTGATGGCGCGGATCTCATCGAGTTCGTCCCCCGAGATGCGGCCGTCGACCATGATCACCAGCAGCAGCAGTTCCACTGCTGCTTCGTGTTCACGGTCTGCCGTGGCGGCTACGGGAAGGTGTTCGAAGATCTTGGCGAGTCGGTCGCGCACGGCGTCGACCGTAGCCGGTGGACCCGGCGCAGGGCAGGGTCACCCGAGGCAGCGACGCAGGAACGCCAGCTGATGCCGCAGGAGATTCTCGGCCACGACTTCCTGTGGAGTCATATGGCTCACACCCGACAGCGGCAGCACCTCGTGGGGGCGTCCCGCCGCCAGCAGCGCGCTCGACAATTGCAGCGTGTGCGCCGCCACCACATTGTCGTCGGCGAGACCGTGGATGAGCAGCAAGGGGCGTTCGAGATCGCCAGCCATGCCGATGAGGGACGTCCGTTCGTAGGCCTCGGGGTCGGTGGCGGGATGGCCCAGATAGCGCTCGGTGTAATGGGTGTCGTACCACCGCCAGTCCGTCACCGGGGCCCCGGCTATGGCGGCGTGGAACACGTCGGGTCGTCGCAGAACGGCCAACGCCGCCAGGTACCCACCGAAACTCCAACCGCGGATCGCCACCCGAGTCAGGTCCAGTTCGGGGAACTCCGACGCCACGGCATGGAGTGCCCGTACCTGGTCCTCCAGCACGGGCGTGGCCAGGTCACCTCGCACGGCACGTTCCCACGACGACCCCCGGCCCGGGGTGCCGCGTCCGTCGGTCACGACCACGGCGAAGCCCTGATCGGCGAACCATTGTGAGGTGAGGTAGGCGGCTCGGCTGGCCACCACTCGTTGAGCGTGCGGGCCACCGTAGGGGTCGAGCAGCACCGGGAGACTTCCCCCGTCGTGGTCGCGGGGAAGCAGGACGGCTGTGGGCAGGCGATCGTCGCCGACGCGCCGCAGAAGGGGTCGGGGATCCACGGTGGGCGTCTCGGCGAACGAGGTGAGCGTGGGGCCACCCAGGACCTGCGTGAGTGAGCCGTGCTGGTCGAGCGTCGCCGTGCGGGTCACCACCGTCGTTCCGCCAACCGTTCCCGTGATCACGCCCTCGCCTCGGGCCACGACACGGAGTCCGTTGGCGACGTGCCACTGCCACACGCCCAGGGTCTCGGGGGACTCCAGAGGTTGGGCCTGCAGGGTCACGACGTCGCCGGCCACCGCCACCACCGATCGCACCTGGAGATCTGGTGGCGTCACCGGGGTGTCGTCCACCAGCAGGCGCCGAGCGCCGTTGCGGTCGGCCACACGCACCAACCGCCCGTCACCCAAGCGGGCCGGCACACCTGGCACCAGTTCCACCCAGTCGTCATCGGCATCGGTGGCCACCACGGTGGCCACGCCGGTGCGGGGATCGCACGACAGCACCGCTACCCGGCGTTGATCCCGCGCCTGCACCGACACCAGGACTTCGTCCGGGCTCGTCCACGACACCTGCGTCACGTACGGCCACGCCGTGTGGTCGATGTCCAGTCGGACGGTGTCGGAGCCATCGAGGGCACCAGGTGCATCCACGGTGACCACGTGCACCGTCACGACGGCATTGGGGGTGCCGGCCGCCGGGTACCGGTGGGTGACCGGTGTGCGCTCGGGGTGCGCCGGATCGGTGATCCACCACACGTCCACTGGGGCCACGTCCACCCGGCACGCGGCCAGGTACTTGCTGTCGGGCGACCACCAGAAGCCGCGACTGCGGCCCATCTCCTCCGCCGCGATGAACTCGGCCGAGCCCCATGACACGGTGTCGCTGGTCTCGGCACCGTCGAGAAGCACCCGGTGTGCGCCGTCGACCCCCACCAGGGCCAGGGCTGCTCCACTGGCGTAGGCGATCCTGGTGCCGGCCGGATCGGGTCGGGGGTCGAACACCGGCAGTGGGGTGGAAACTCGCCGAGCGGTGCCTGCCAGCAGGTTGGCCACCACCAGTTCGCCGCCCAGTGCCAGGGCCGCCATGGCCACGTCGGCATCGGTGGCGAACCCCACCACGCCACCGGCGCCCTCTCGGGCACGTTCGCGTCGGGCGCGCTCCTGAGGAGGTAGTTCGGCCAGGTCGCCCGATCCCAGCGAAGTGGGATCCACCACCATGCGTTCCTCGCCCGTGTCGACGTCCACGACCCACAGACGGTTCACCGGGTCATCACCCCGGGTGCTGCGGGCGAACACCACCCGCCGACCATCGGGCGACACCGTGACGTTGCGGGGCTCACCCAGCGTGAAGCGCTGTGTGGCGGCGAAGCGACGAGGGAAACTGCCGGTGTCGGTCACGCTGCGTCGTCACCCCACCTGCAACGTGCCGTCGGATGTGATGGAAGCCGAGGTGCCCACCCACTCGCCCTCGCACATCGCCGTCGCCAGGGCCACGTCGCCCGAGGTGCCCCACGCCCGTCGCCCATCAGGCAGCAGACACGTGGCGATGGCCCGTTCGGGTTCGCCCTCACGGGTGTGCATCACCGAATACGCCTCGATGGTCACCGCCCCCTCCACCTCGGTGGGCACTGCCAGCTCACGGCGTGGCAGCACGTCGATGGCGTCCTGGGGGTAGGCGTAGCGGAAGCCCTCGGCGGGCGGCGTGGTGGCGTACACCCCGAAGGCGTGCTTGGTGGCGTACCCGCCGTTGGCCCACACCAGGCCGCGCTCACCGGCACCGTTGCGCAACTCCCGCGCCACGGTGGCGATGCTGTGCATGACGTAGTTGTTCCACGGACCGCCGGCGAAGGGCAGACCGCCGGTGCGGGTGAGTTGGCGGTCCAGTCCCAGGCCTAGCGAGCGGGCGCCCAACTGCACGGCCGAGGGGAAGCACGAGTACAGGTCCACCAGGTCCACGTCGTCGATGCTGGTGCCGGCCAACTCGAGCGCTGTTCGGCCACCGATCTCGATGGCCGGTGTGCGCGTGAAGGAATACCGGTTCGACACGAACGGGTGCTCGTGGCAGTCGGTGCCGCTGTGCACGAAGATCCACCGGTCGCGAGGAATGCCCAGGGCCTCGGCCCGCTCGACACTGCACATGATCAGTGCCGCAGCCATGTCGACGTCGTTGTTCGAGTTCATGTACTTGGGATACGGGAACCCGATCATGCGGTTGGACGGTCCCGTGGTGCGGATCTGCTCGGCGGTGAGCGCCTGGCGCACCCAGGCGTACGGGTTGCGCGAGGCCACGTCGCTGAACCGGGCCCACAACTCGCTCAGGAAGATCTGATGCTCCTCCACCGACCGCCCGGCCTCGGCGCGCAGTGCCGTTTCGAACATCGGGTAGATCTGCACCGGCATCATGATCTGGCGCTCCACCTCGTGGGGGTGGTTCATCACCAGGTCCTCGCCCAGGCTCTCATCGGCTTCCACGCCCTCGGGTACCTCGGGCCAGGGCAGCGTGGCGTTGGTCTTGCGCGCACGCATCCGGGTGCGGAACGCCTCGCCACCGGTCAGCACGGCCAAGTCCAACTCGCCGGCCTGAATCTGCCGGGCGGTGGCGTTCACCAGGGTCTGGGGACTGTTCCCGCCGTTGGTGGTCTTGCCCGTGCGCCCCACCGTGAGTCCGGCCCGTTCGGCGACGAAGCGCGCCGGATCGCGATACCGCCACGACAGCAGGCTCACCACCCGCAGAACCGGAACGTCGTTCAGGTGCGGCACACCGGCATCGGCGAGTGCGTCGCGCACGGCACGCGCCATCAACTCGGCGGGTTCCAGCGCATCGTCGAGACCCGTGGCGCGGTGCACCACCTGACCGGTTCCGACCAGGACGGGAGTATGTGGGTGGAGAGGCACGGTGGCGAGGTTACGACGCCCCTACACTCCCCGGCGATGTCACGAATCGCCATCGGTGCCGATCACGCCGGCTTCGACCTGAAACAGCACCTCGTCCGCCTGCTCGGCGAGCAAGGTCATGACGTCGTGGACTGCGGGACGCATTCCACCGACAGCGTCGATTATCCGCCCATCTGCGCTGGTGTGGGGCGCCTGGTGCGCGACGGCGAGGCCGAGATGGGCATCGTGCTCGGAGGCAGTGGTCAGGGCGAACAGTTGGCGGCCAACAAGGTGCGTGGCGTGCGGGCGGCCCTGTGCAACGACCTCTACACCGCTCGCATGGCCCGGGCCCACAACGACGCCAACGTGTTGTCCATGGGTGCACGGGTGGTGGGGTTGGGCCTTGCCGAGGAGATCGTGCAACTCTTCCTGTCCACGCCTTTCGATGGAGGCCGCCACGCCCGACGCGTGGCGCAGTTGGCCGAGATCGAAGCCCAAGAAGCGGGAGACGCCTGATATGCCCTGGCCCTCAGACCTGGACCCCGACACCGAGGTGTTCGACCTCATCGAGCGCGAGTTGGTCCGCCAGAACACCGGCATCCAGTTGATCGCCAGCGAGAACTTCACCTCGCCGGCGGTCATGCGGGCCACCGGTTCGGTGCTCACCAACAAGTACTCCGAGGGCTACCCCGGCAAGCGCTACTACGGCGGCAACGCCCATGTGGACGACATCGAGGCTCTGGCCATCGAACGTGCGAAAACGTTGTTCGGTGCCGAACACGCCAACGTTCAACCCCACAGTGGGGCCAGCGCCAACATGGCCGTGTACCTAGGCCTGCTGAACCCGGGCGACACCGTGCTGGGTCTCAGCCTCGATCACGGCGGTCACCTCACGCACGGCTCGCCGGTGAACGCCAGTGGCATCTTGTACAACTTCGTGTCCTACGGGGTCTCGGGTTCCGATCAGCGCATCGACCTCGACCAAGTGCGTGATCTCGCACTGGCGCACCGCCCCAAACTCATCGTGGCCGGCACCACCAGCTACCCCCGGCGACTGGATCCCGAGCCCTTCCGCGCCATCGCCGATGAAGTGGGCGCGTTGCTCATGTTCGACGCTGCCCACATCGCTGGACTCATCGCCGGCGGTGCCCATCCGAACCCGGTGCCCTTCGCCGACGTGGTCACCTTCACCACACACAAGACCCTGCGCGGTCCCCGCGGTGGCTGCATCTTGTCCACCAAGGAACTGGCGCCCAAGATCGACAAGGCCGTGTTCCCCGGCAGTCAGGGTGGGCCGTTGGAGCACGCCGTGGCCGGGAAGGCCGTGGCCTTCCGCGAGGCGATGCACCCCAGTTTCAAGCAGTACGCGCATCAGATCGTGGACAACGCAGCCGCCTTGGCCGCCGCCTTGGCGGGGCAGCAGTTCACCTTGGTGTCGGGTGGAACCGACAACCACCTCATGGTGGTGGACCTCCGGTCCTTCGACGCCGACCTCACCGGCAAGGAAGCCCAGGCCGTGCTCGACGTTGCCGGCATCACGCTCAACAAGAACGCCATTCCCGACGATCCCCGCAGCCCCTTCGTGACCAGTGGCGTGCGTATCGGTACCCCCTCGGTCACCACGCAGGGCATGACCGAGACCGAGATGCCGGTGATCGCCGACCTGATCGCCCGCAGCCTGCGTCGACGCCACGACGACACGGCACTGGCCGCATTGCGGGCCGAGGTGGCGGCACTGTGCGCCCGGTTCCCCGCATATCCCTGATCCCGTCCCGGCGGGTCCATGCCTGACACCGTCGGCTACCTGGTGGTGGGGGGCGTCGCCGCACTGGTGACGTTCGCCCTCACGCCGGTCGTGGCGCTGCTCGCCCGTCGGCGCGGTTGGATGGCCGCTCCCGACCCGCGACGGGTGCACCTCACCCCCACGCCTGAAGTCGGGGGGCTGGCCATGGTGGCGGGATTCCTCGTGGCCTTGGCCGTGGCCTGGGGTTGGGGCCGGTTCGACGTGCTGTTCGAGCGGAACTCGGAACTGCTCGGCGTGGCACTGGCCGGTGTGCTCATGGCGGCTGTCGGGTTCGCCGACGACATCCGCGATCTGTCGGCCCCGGCCAAGATCGCCGGCACCGTCATGGTGGGCGTGGTGTTGGTGTGGTTCGGCGTGACCATGTTCTATTTCCGGGTTCCGTTCTTCGATGTCGTCTACCTGTCGAACGACTGGACCCCCCTCGTCACGGTGCTGTGGCTCATCGGCATGAGCCAGGCCGTGAATCTCATCGATGGCCTCGACGGGTTGGCGGCAGGCATCGTTGCCATTGCTGCGGGATCGTTCTTCTTGTACAGCCAACGACTCGACGATCTCGGCCTGCTCACCCAACCCAATGTCGGCTCCCTCATCGCCATCATCACCCTTGGGGTGTGCCTTGGCTTCCTGCCGCACAACTTCAACCCGGCGAAGACCTTCATGGGCGATACGGGAGCGCTCTTCCTCGGCATGCTCATGGCGGTGTCGACCAGCGTGGTGGGAGGGCGCGCCGACCCCGACACCCAGCAGTTCATCGGTCAGACGTATTTCTTCCTCGCACCACTGTTCATCCCTCTGCTCATCCTCGGGGTGCCCATCTTCGACCTCGTGTTCGCCATCGTGCGTCGCGGTCTTCGCCGCCAGGCGGTCTCGACGGCCGACAAGGGACATCTCCACCATCGCCTCATCGCGCTCGGTCACGGGCAGCGACGCAGTGTGCTGATCCTGTGGCTGTGGACGGCGCTGCTGTCGGGATTCGTGCTGTACCCGGCCTTCACCGACACCGGGGGAAGCCTTCTCGTGTTCGGGCTCGCAGCCCTGGGCCTCGCCTTGTACACGGTGCTGCATCCCGAAGTACGTCGCGCCAACCAGAGTGTTGATTCGTGAGCTCCGGGTTTTGCGGCGACCGCCGTCGTCCCCTAGATTGCGAAGGCATTCACAAGCAGCCCTCCGGCTGCGGACCCGCGCCTTCGACGTGACCAAGACACCCCGCCGCCGATACACCCCCCGGACCGATGATGGTCTCGCGCAGGGTATGGAGTCCGTAGGCACGCTCGTCGTCTTCTTGGGCCTCGGATGGCTGATCGACCGCTGGTTGGGCACCCAACCTGTGTTCATGATCGCCATGGTGGTGTTGGCCGTGATCGGCCTGGGAACCAAGATGTATGCCGCGTACACGGTACGCATGAAGGATCTCGAGGAGCGCCGACTCCAGGGTCGTGCGACCGGGAGCGCATCGTGACCATGGCGCCGGCATCACCCAGCCCGTTCGTGACCCGTCTGGAGGGTCCGGCGCCTGAAGCGGGAATCTCCAAGGACCTGGTGCGGCGGGGCCTCATGGTGTCGCCCATCGCCATCGCCGTGTTCGGCGTCATCTGGGGCTGGAACGGTGCGCTCAGCTGCGCCTACGGCCTGGCGTTGGTGCTGGTGAACTTCGCTGCGGCAGCGGTGCTGGTGTCCACCACTGCTCGCATCTCCCTCGGACTCATGATGGGGGCCGCCCTGTTCGGCTACCTCGTGCGCCTGAGCCTGATCTTCCTCGCTGTCTACCTGGTGCGCGACGCCGGATGGGTGGAGTTGTTGCCGTTGGGCATCACCATCATCGCCGCTCACCTCGGTCTGCTGGCCTGGGAGTTCAAGTACGTGTCCGCCACCCTCGCTTTTCCGGGCCTGAAGCCCTCAGCCGATTCCCCGAGGTCCCTCACGTGATCGCACTCAAGTTCCCGCCCATCAACGAAGTCCTTCGTTGGCGCGACATCTTCCCCACCTTCAACAAGATTGCGCTCATTGCCGTCTTGGCCGTGGTCATCACCACGTTGGTGTTCTGGTTGGCCAATCGGAAGGATCCGCTGAAGGCTCCCACCGGGGTGCGGAACCTGGCCGAAGTGCTGGTGGAATTCATCGAGAATGCCGTGGTCATGCAGACCATGGGCAAGCATGGCCTCAAGTGGACGCCGTTCCTGCTCACGCTGTTCTGCTTCATCTACCTCTGCAACGTTCCCGGCATCATCCCCATCTTCCAGATGCCAGCCACCGCCCGTATGGCCATTCCCATGTTCCTGGCGGTGTTGGTCTGGCTGGTGTTCCACGGCGCTGGCATCAAGGCTCAGGGCGTCGGTCACTACTTCAAGAACATGGTCATTCCTCCCGGCGTGCCGGGTGCGCTGCTGCCCATCGTGGCCCTCATCGAGTTCGTGTCGACGGTGCTGGTGCGGCCCTTCTCACTGGCCGTTCGTCTCTTCGCCAACATGCTGGCGGGTCACATCCTGCTGGTCACCTTCGCCGTGCTCACCCACGCCATGGTGACCGCTGACAGTGTCGCCCTCATCCCCGTCGGCGTCCTTCCCTTCGCCATGCTCACCTTCCTCACAGGCTTCGAGGTGTTGGTGGCATTCCTGCAGGCGTACATCTTCGTGATCCTGACCGCCGTGTACATCGGCGGCGCAGAACACCCCGAGCACTGACGAAGCGCTCACCCTTTCACCAACCCATCTCCCCAACTCAGAGCACAACAGGAGAACCACAAACATGGAAGCGATTGCTCGCCTCGCCGCCCAGGCGGTAGACCCCGCAGACGCCAAGAACATCGAGGCTGCCGGTTCAGCCGGTTTCGCCTACGGCCTGGCCACCCTCGGCCCCGGCCTTGGCATCGGCTACCTCGTCGGCCAGTCGGTCCAGGCCATGGCCCGCCAGCCCGAGGCCGCCGGCATGGTTCGTACCACGATGTTCCTCGGTATCGCCTTCACCGAGGCCCTGGCCCTCATCGGCTTCGTGGTCTTCATTCTGCTGAAGTTCGCCTGATCCGCGTCGTGTCTGAGTCCCCTGTCCCTGCGAAGGAGCCGTCATGCAGAGCGTGACACTGGTGGCGTCCAGGTTCGCCGAGGCCCTGCTCGCCGCCGAAACCGGTGGTGAGCCGGTCGACCTCGGGCCGAACCCGATCGCGCCGGAGATGAAGGAATTGTTGTGGGGTGGTGGCTCCTTCTTGGTGCTGCTCATCGTCATGAAGTTCCTGTTCCCGGTGCTGCGCAAGGGCATGCAGGCGCGCTACGACAAGATCCACAGCGATCACGAGCAGGCCACGGCCACCACAGCGACAGCTCAGTCCGAAGTCGCCGAGTACCGGGCGGCCCTGGCTGCTGTGCGGTCCGAGGCTGCGGCACGGCTCGATGCTGCTCGCGCCACGCTCGAGACTGAGCGGGCGGCGCGTCTGGCCGAGGTGAACGCCGAGATCGAGACCGAGCGTCGGCGTGCACTCGAGCAGGCCGAGGCCGCTCGTACTGCGGTTCGTGATCAGGTGAAGGCAGCCGTCACCGATGTGACCACTCAGGGTGCCGCCCTGGTACTGGGCGCACCGGTGAATGCCGACGATGTCCAACGGGCCGTTACCGAGGCCCTCGAATCCCGTGTGGTGAGCGCATGAGTTTCGTGACCGCCCTCCTGGCGGCGGAGGATCCGTCCCAGTCCATCCACCCGATCTTCCCCGAACTGAAGGAGATCATCTGGGGTGGTCTGGCGTTCCTCATCATCGCCGGTCTGTTGTACAAGTTCGCCGGTCCGCCCATCAAGAAGGGGCTGGCGGCACGCACCGCTCGCATCCAGGCGGAACTGGACGCTGCCGAGGCAGCACGTACGGCCGCTGACGCCGAGGCTGCGCAGATCCGCACGGCACTCGGTGACATCGCCGCCGAGCGCGCTCGCCTGCTGGCCGAGGCCGACGCCGAAGCCACGGCCCTGCTCGCCGAGGGTCGTGCCCGACTGGAGCAGGACGTCGCCGATCTGCTCGCCAAGGCTCGAGTCGATCTCCAGAGCGCCACGGGCCGTGTGAGCGAGGAACTGCAAGGGGAGATCTCCCGTGCAGCAGTTGTCGCCATCGAGCGGGCGGTCACCGACTCGCTCGACGACAACACGCAGCGCCGTCTCATCGACGACTTCATCGCCAAGGTGGGTGCCGGATCATGAGTGACGATCGCATCGAGGGTTACGCCCGAGGTCTTTTCGAGGTCGCACGGGCCGAGGGCACGCTCGACGAGGTGGAAGACGAGCTCTTCCGATTCGCCCGTGCCTTCGAGTCCAGCGAAGAACTGCGCCGCACGCTCAGCGACGAGGCCATCCCCGTCGAGAAGCGCCTCGCCGTCATCCAGGATCTGGTCGGCGGACAGGCCACGGCCACCACCGTCCAACTCGTCTCGATGGTGGTGGGCTCAGGCCGTGCCAAGGACCTCCCCAAGATCGCCGATCGCCTGGTGGAGCGGGCCTCGAGTTCCAAGCAACTCGAGGTGGCCGAAGTGCGTACTGCACGGCCGCTCACCGACGACGAGCGCACTCGTCTCGCCGCCGCTCTGGCCAATGCCACGGGCAAGCAACTCAATCTGAAAGTCGTCGTCGACCCCTCTGTGCTCGGGGGTGTCGTCGCCACCATCGGTGACGACGTGATCGACGGCAGCATCCGCACTCGTCTCGACCAGCTCAAGAGCCGGCTGTAGTCGCCGGTTCACAGAACGGAGCAACGCACACCATGGCAGAGCTGACCATCTCCGCCGGCGACATCGCCGCTGCGATCAAGAAGAATCTCGAAGGCTTCGAGGTCTCCCTCGAGGCTCGCACCGTCGGACGTATCACCAGCGTCGGTGACGGCATCGCCGCTGTGTCGGGTCTCCCCGACTGCGCCGTCAACGAACTCCTGGAGTTCGAGGACGGCACCATCGGCTTGGCCCTGAACCTCGAAGAGGGATCCATCGGCGCCGTGGTGCTCGGCGATGCCGACGGCATCGAAGAGGGACAGGTGGTCAAGGCCACCGGGCGCATCTTGTCCGTGCCGGTGGGTGACGCTCTGCTGGGTCGTGTGGTGAACGCCCTGGGTGAGCCCATCGACGGCCGTGGTGACATCGTGGGCGCACAGCCCCGCCGCATGGAGATCCAGGCCCCTGGCATCATGGGCCGCAAGCCGGTGCACGAGCCCCTGCAGACCGGAATCAAGGCCATCGACGCCATGACGCCCATCGGTCGGGGTCAGCGTGAGCTCATCATCGGTGACCGTAAGACTGGCAAGACCACCGTCGCCATCGACACGATCCTCAACCAGCGTGGCCTGGGTGTGAAGTGCATCTACGTCGCGATCGGCCAGAAGGGCTCCACCGTGGCCCAGACGGTGGAGACGCTGCGCCAGTACGGGGCCATGGAGTACACCGTGGTCGTGGCGGCCCCCGCCTCGGACCCCGCTCCCTTCAAGTACCTGGCCCCCTACGGCGGTTGCGCCATGGGCCAGCACTGGATGGAAAAGGGCGAGCACGCCCTCGTCGTGTACGACGACCTGTCCAAGCAGGCCGAGGCCTACCGCCAGTTGGCACTGCTGCTACGTCGTCCTCCGGGCCGCGAGGCCTACCCGGGCGACGTGTTCTACCTGCACAGCCGTCTGCTCGAGCGTGCGGCCAAGTTGTCCGATGCCAATGGTGCCGGATCACTCACGGCTCTGCCCGTCATCGAGACCAAGGCCGGCGACGTGTC
>CAYMUC010000019.1:0-34490 GCA_964393535.1 uncultured Ilumatobacteraceae bacterium
TCGGGAGGAGCCGAGAGTCCCACCGCGACGCCAGCACTGGAGATGGTGAGGCCGTCGGTGACCGAATGCACCATCACGATGATGAACATGACCACGGCACCCGGCGCGTAGCCGTACGACAGCAGAAAACCCGAGGCGGCCAACAGCCCCCAGGTGCCCAGTCTCCAGGGCCCCAGGCGCTGGGCAAGGCGTCCACCCAAGGCGCCCAGCACGATGAGGGGGAGTGCGAACATGGTGACGCCCAGGCTGATCAGCCACTTCGACGCCCCGAGATCGCTCAGGGCCAGTGCCCACAGCGAATCGAAGAAACCGATCATGAGGAACACCGTGCACCCCAGGATGACGGCCGAGGCATAGGCGCGGTTGCGCAACAGCGACCAGGCGAAGCGTTCGGCGGGGCCACCGTCGCGTTGCTCGTCGACATGCGTGCGCAGTACCGCCGGACTCACGGCCAGGGTGACGGCGGCCACGACCAGGAACGGTGCCCCCAACCCCAAGGGGCCCGCCAGCACAGCCGAGACCACCGGGCCGAATGCCAGTCCGGCCACATCGAAGGCCAGCAGGCGACCCAGGTTGTTGCCCAGGCGTTGAGGTTCGGCGAGCACCACGATGCGGCGTATGGCCGGTACGGCCATACCGGTGCCGATGCCGGTGATGAACCGCCCCGATGCCAACGCCACGAAACTGGTGCTGAACGCTGTGAGCAGGAGACCGGCCACATCGAGGGAGAGCCCCACCATCACGAGGCGACGGGCAAAGCCACGGTCGGCAAGGGGTGCAATGGTGACGGCGGCGAGGAAGCTGGTGAAGAAGCCCAGCCCCACCACCACGCCCAAGGCGCCTTCGCTGATGCCGTAGGAGTCTCGGTAGTCGTCGAGGACCGTGAGCAACACGCCGTGCCCGGCGGTGAGGGCGGCGGTGAGCACGAAGAACGGGCCCAGCCTGCCGAAGCGGGGGGTGGTGGGCATGCCCGGCGCTCAGAGGCGTTCGACGATGGTGGCGGTACCCATACCGCCACCGGTGCACATGGCCACCAGGCCAGTGCTGAGATCCTGACGCTCCAGTTCGTCGACCAACGTGCCGATGAGCATGGCGCCCGTGGCTCCGATGGGGTGGCCAAGCGCCATGGCGCCACCGTTCACGTTCACCTTGGCGGGGTCGACGCCGGTGTCGCGCAAGAACCGCAGCACCACCGAGGCAAACGCCTCGTTCACCTCGAACAGGTCGATGTCGTCCACCGTCATGCCCGCCTTGGCCAGGCACTTCAAGGCTGCGGGCCCGGGGGCGGTCAGCATGATCAACGGCTCGTCGCCAGCGACGGCCGACATCACGATGCGGGCCCGGGGGGTCAGTCCATGTGCCCGGGCGTAGTCGGGCGACGCCAACAGAACGGCGCCGGCACCGTCGACCACGCCAGAAGAGTTCCCGGCATGGTGCACGTGATGCACATCGACCCCGGGGTACTTCTGGGCGATCAACTCGGCCATGGTGTGGGGCGACTGGGCCATGGACCAGTCCATCATCTTGGGAAAACTGGGGGCCAGACCGGCCAACGAGTCCAACGTGGTGCCGGGACGCGGATGCTGTTCCCGGTCCAGGGCCAGTGTTCCGTCCTCGTTGAAGATGGGCACCAGACTGCGGTCGAAGCGTCCCTCGGCCAGGGCCACGCCGGCGCGCCGTTGGCTCTCCACGGCCAACTCGTCGCACTGGGTGCGGCTGTAGCCGTCGATCGAGGCGATGAGATCGGCCGACAGTCCCTGTGGCACCTGGGGGTGCATGGCCAGCAGATGCGCGTTGTTGGCGTGGAAGCCGTCGGTGCCGTTGGCGGCTGCGTGGCTCATCGACTCCACCCCGCAACCGATTACCAGGTCCTGGTGACCGGCGAGAATGCCCATGGCGGCGAAGGTGACGGCCTGCTGGCCCGATCCGCAGAACCGGTTGAGTGTGACCCCGGGAACCGTCACCGGCCAGCCGGCGTCCAGCACGGCCATGCGGCCGATGTCGTGAGCGTGGTCGCCAGCATGCGCACCGTTTCCGGTGACGACGTCCTCCACGTCGGAGGGATCGAAACCCACGCGCTCACGCAGGGCGTCCAGCACTTGGGCCAGGACCCGTTGCGGGTGCAGATGTGCCAGGCCACCCTTGCCGGGCTTGCCCGTTCCACGAGGCGAGCGAGCCGTATCGATGATCCACGCTTCACGTTGCATGGATGCACCCTAGTGGCGCCCGGCAACGCCCTCGGGAGGCTCGGCGAGCAGTTCGGCCAGTCGTCTCACCAACGCCAGTTGACTGCCTGCTTCGGGTCCGGCGCCGGGTCGATGCGCCCGCACGTGGGTCAGGGCATCGGGCAGCGACAGGCCCAGTGTGAGCAGGAGCCCCACCGCCATGGTGCCGGCTCGCCCCCGCCCCGCAGCGCAATGCATCACCAGTCCTTCGCCGCGGTTCACGCGCAGGTGAAACTCGTCGATCCAACGGCGGGCGTCATCCACATCGGGCGCGCCGAGGTCGCCCACGGGGTGCCATAGCGCCCGTTGCGGTTGGTTGGCGGTCAGCCACTGCACGTAGCCGGGGTAGCGGGAAGAGATCTCGTGCGGTTGCACCAGGCACACCACGGTGTGCGCCCCGGTTCGGTGCAGCACCGCCTCCACATCGGGTCCCACCACCTGTTTGCCACACAGCCACAACCTGCCGGGCACGTCGTGCAGGGGGATCTCGTGGATGCCGCCGTCGGGCGACCACGGTGTCGTGTCGGCTGTGGTCAACGCTCCACCTCGGGAATCTCGGTCGATCAACGACCAGACTGGTCTCGTCGTGCGCCACAGGATGGCGCAGGGTTGCGGAGAGGGGAGAGTCATGGCCGCCGAGTTCGAGGTCGACGAGTTCGATGTGGTGGTGCTGGGGACCGGTGCCGCCGGCATGGTGGCAGCGGTGACGGCTGCACACGAAGGTGCCACCGTGGGACTGTTCGAGAAGTCCGACCTGGTAGGTGGGACGACCGCCATGAGCGGCGGCATCATCTGGATGCCCAACAACCACCATCAGGAAGCCGCCGGTGTGGTCGACTCCCGCCAGATGGCGCTGGACTACCTGGAAAGCCTGTCGCTGGGTCAGATCGACTCGGACATGGCCGCAGCGTTCGTGGACCAGGGTCCCGAGGCGGTGCGCTGGGTGGAAGAGCACACCCCGTGCCAGTTCCATCTGGTGGACGGATACCCGGACTATCACCCCGAACATCCCGGTGGGTTGCCCGGTGGTGGACGGTCACTCGACAACGCGCTGTTTCCGTTTCCCGAACTGGGCGAGTGGGCGGCCAAGGTTCGCAACCTCCGTGGGGTGCACCCGGTGAAGCTCACCGACACCCCACTGGGCGGAGCCACTGCCATGCCAGCCCCCGAGGTGCTGGCCGAACGTGTGGCCGCAGGCCTCCACGGCATGGGGTTGGGACTCACCGGGGCACTGCTGAAGGCCTGTCTGGACCGGGGTATCGAGCCTCAGGTCGGGGCTCGCGCCACGCGTCTCGTGGTGGAGGACCATCGTGTGACGGGCGTGATGTTCGCCACCGACGAGGGAGAGCGCGTGGTGCGGGCGGGAGCGGTCATCGTCGCCACCGGTGGCTTCGAGTGGAACGAGGAGTTGGTGCGCACGTACCTGCGTGGTCCCATGACGGCGCCGGCTGGTTCGCCCACCAACACCGGTGACGGTCTGCAGATGGCCCTGGACGCCGGGGCCCGCCTGGGCAACATGAGAAACGCTTGGTGGGTGCCGGTGGCCCGCATCCCCGGCGAAACGGCGTGGGGAGCGCCGACGGTGCGGCTGATCCTGCTGGAGCGCACCCGGCCGCGCACCCTCATGGTCAACCGGGAGGGGCGCCGGTTCACCAACGAGGCCGGCAACTACAACGCCATGGGCGGTGCGTTCCATGCGTTCGACCCGGCGCGCTTCACGTATCCCAATCAGCCGTGCTGGCTGATCTTCGACCATGGCCACAAACTGCGCTACGACGTGGCGGGTTGCCCGGCGGGCGAGCGAGTGCCCGAGTGGATGCACGTGGCCGACACCCCCGAGGAGTTGGCGGTGCGCCTCGGTATGGAACCCGCCACGCTGGCAGCCACCATCACCCGCTTCAACGAGTTCGCGGCACGTGGGGAGGACCCCGACTTCGGACGTGGCGTGAGCGCCTACGACACCTTCAACGGAGACCGCTCACTCCCAGGCGTGCAGGCCACCCTCGCCCCCCTCGACCAGGGTCCGTACTACGCGATCCAACTGGAGAGCGGGGCGTTGGGGACCAACGGAGGTCCGGCCACCGACACCCGGTCACGTGTCATCGCCCGTGACGGCGGCGTCATCGCCGGCTTGTATGCGGCGGGCAACGTGATGGCGGCACCCACCGGCATGGTGTACGGGGGTGCCGGTGGCACGTTGGGTCCGGCCATCACCTTCGGCTGGATCGCTGGGCGTGACGCGGCCGCTTTGGTGAGGGGAGTACGGGCCTAGGCCGCCGTCGGGAGTGACACGCCTCTCCGGCAGGACCACGGCACGACCCAACGGGCGGTGGAGCCGACATCGGGAGAGGAACTCAAGGTGAAGCGCCCGCCGCACCTCGAGGCGCGGTGGTGGAGATTGTCCAGACCTCGGCCCCGAGTGGCGCCGGGCGGGATGCCGCTTCCGTCGTCGGCCACGCACAGGCTGAGCCGGTCACTCTCGGCGTCCAGCATCACCACGATCATGGAGGCTCCGCTGTGGCGCACGGCATTGGAGATCATCTCCCGCAGAGCGAAACCGGCCTCGTGCCCCAAACGACTGGGGGCGCACTGGGGGGCGGTGGGTTCGATCTCGGTCATGGGATCGGTGTGGAGTTTCCGCCGGGCGACGTCGGTGAGGTCGGCGATGAGCGTGTGGACGGTCATGGTGCCGGGAGCCGAGCGACCTGGTTCGGCCCGCTCATCGACCAATCGGCGCATGTCGTCGAGCATGACGACGTGACGGTCGATGAGTTCGTCGAGTTGCCGGGTCACCTCGGCTGGGACGCGCTCGCGCAGCGACGACAGTGCGAGATTGGCGGCGTAGAGGTCTTGGCCGAGGCCGTCGTGGAGGTCACGAGCCAGCCGAGAACGCTCGTGCTGGGCCACCTGCTGGGTGAGGCGAGAGATCCACCTGCGGACGACGTCGTACCTCGAGAACCAGTGCATCGGTTCCTCCTCAATCGGTGAAGCCTAACCCCACGCCGATACTGCCAGGTGTCGTCAGTCAAAGTGTGGATATCTTCGTTTGGTTTCGTTGTGATTCCATCGGCCTGGCAGGGTGGGTGCCACTGACCTGGGAGGATGACCTCATGACCGCATCGCAGCGAAGCAGTTTTGGCCACGACACCACGACCGAGGAGGTGCTGGCGGGCATCGATCTCGCCGGCCGCCTCGCTCTGGTGACCGGCGCGACCACCGGTCTGGGGTTCGAGACCGCCCGAGCGTTGGCGGCAGCAGGTGCCCAGGTGGTGATCACTGCCCGGTCGGCCGCCAAGGCCGACGATGCCGTTGCCCGGCTGCAGGCCGAGACGGGTTCGCTGGCCGTATCGGGAGGCGTGCTGGAACTCGACTCGTTGGCCAGTGTGCGAGCCTTCGCCAAGTGGTTCACCGAGGGGCATCAACGCCTGTCGATGTTGATCAACAACGCCGGTGTGATGGCATGCCCACTGGGGCGCACCACCGATGGCTTCGAGACGCAGTTCGGCACCAATCACCTCGGCCACTTTCTGCTCACCGGACTGCTCCTTCCCACGCTCACCGCAGCGGGGTCGGCCCGAGTGGTGGCGCTCAGTTCCCGTGCGCATCATCGGTCGCCGGTGGTGTTCGACGACTGGAACTACGAGCATCGTGACTACGACAAGTGGGTGGCCTACGGCCAGTCCAAGACCGCCAACATCCTGTTCGCCGTGGAACTGGACCGTCGCCTGGCCGATCGCGGTGTGCGGGCCTTCGCTGTGCACCCGGGAGTGATCATGACCGAGCTCGGTCGGCATCTCGGGCCCGAGGACTTCGCTGCTGTGCAGCAGCGCAGCCCCGATGAACTCGTGTTCAAGACCATTCCCGCCGGAGCCGCCACCTCGGTGTACGCGGCGACGGCCCCTGAGTTGGCGGATACGGGTGGCTGCTACCTCGAGGACTGCCACATCGCCGAGGTAGACGACATGTCCACGGTACGCGGTGTGCGCTCGTACGCCCTCGACACGGCTGCGGCCTCGCGACTGTGGTCGTTGTCGGAACAGCTCGTCGGCGCATCGTTCACCTGAACTTCACTCGCTGCACATTGACTCACTTCTGGGTGAGTGATCTGCTGCGAATGTGAACTTGCACGAGCGCGCTGCGCTGCACGCCGCCTTGGGCGAGCCGGCTCGACTGGCCATCGTGGACGAACTGCTCACCAGCGATCGGTCCCCCGTCGAGTTGGGGCACCGCCTTGGGTTGCGATCCAACCTGCTGGCTCGTCACCTCGACGTGCTCGAGGAGGTGGGCCTCATCAGGCGTTGGGCATCGGCTGCCGATGGGCGACGCAAGTACGTGCACCTGCAGTCGGCACGATTGGCGGCCGTGTACCGCGTTCCCGTCGACGTGCCCGGACGGGTGCTGTTCGTGTGCACCCAGAACACGGCGCGCTCACCACTGGCTGCGGCACTGTGGCGGCGAGTCACCGGCGGTCAGGCCTCGTCAGCTGGGCTTCGACCGGCGACCCGAGTGCACCCGGGCGCTGTGGCGACGGCCCGACGGCGAGGGCTGGACCTGAGCGGTGTGACGCCGCGTGCGTTGGAGGAACTCGGCGACCTCCGAGCCGACACCCAAGTGATCACCGTGTGCGACAGCGTCCACGAGGAGTTGGATCCGCCCTCGGCGTGGTGGCACTGGTCCATTCCCGATCCCGTGGCCACGGGTACCCGCAAGGCCTTCGACGAGGCGCTCGAACGACTCGCCGAGCGCATCGAACCGTTCGGCTCGCCCCCACACCCAGGAGAAACCCCCACATGATCACGCGCATCGCCATCAACGGCTTCGGTCGCATCGGTCGGCTGGCCGTCCGTGCTCTCACCGGTCACCCCGAACTCGAACTGGTGCACATCAACGAAGTGTCTGGTGGCCCGGCCACCGCTGCGCATCTGCTCGAGTTCGACACCGTGCACGGGCGTTACCCGGGCGAGGTGGGCGTCGACGACGAGTCGTTGGTCATCGACGGGCGTCAGGTGACGTTCTCGTCGCAAGCCAGTCCCGGCGATGTGCCGTGGCGTGCGCTGGGGGTGGACCTCGTCATCGAGTCCAGCGGGAAGTTCCGCACCCCGGCTTTGTTGCAGGCCTACTTCGACGGCGGAGTCCGCAAGGTCGTGGTGTCGGCACCGGTGAAGGATCCCGTGGCTCTGAACGTGGTGATGGGGTGCAACGACCATCGTTACGAGCATGACCGCCACCACATCGTGACCGCTGCCTCGTGCACCACCAACTGTCTGGCACCGGTGGTGAAGGTGCTGCACGAGGGCATCGGTATCGAGCGCGGCGTCATCACCACCATTCACGACGTCACCAACACCCAGGTGGTGGTGGACGCACCGCACAAGGACCTACGTCGGGCGCGTTCCGCGTTGAACTCGCTCATCCCCACCTCCACCGGTTCGGCCACCGCCATCACGCTGATCTACCCCGAACTCACCGGCAAGTTGAACGGCATCGCCGTGCGGGTGCCGTTGCTGAACGCCTCACTCACCGACGCCGTGTTCACGATGTGCCGTGACGTCACCGTGGACGAGATCAACGGCCTGTTGCGCGCAGCGGCCGAGGGGCCACTCGAGGGCATTCTGGGTTTCGAGGATCGTCCACTCGTCTCGGCCGACTTCGTGAACGACACCCGTTCGGGCATCGTGGACGGCCCTTCCACCATGGTGGTGGATGGTCGCATGGTGAAGGTGCTGGCCTGGTACGACAACGAGATGGGCTACGCCCACCGCCTGGTGGAGTTGGCCGCCAAGGTGGCCCGGGGTCTGGTCGGTACCTGACATGAACCTGCGGAACTACGCCCTCGTGACCGGCGGGTACTGGGTGTTCACGCTCACCGACGGCGCGCTGCGCATGTTGGTGCTGCTGCACTTCAACGAACTGGGGTACTCGCCCGTCGCCATCGCCTTCTTGTTCCTCGCCTACGAGTTCATGGGCATCCTCACCAACCTGTTGGGAGGCTGGGTCGGGTCACGGCGTGGCCTCAACCGCACCTTGGTCGGTGGACTGGTGTTGCAGATGGTGGCGTTGTCAGCGCTCACCCTGGAGAACCCGTCGTGGCAGCGGTGGTGGTCGGTCACCTTCGTGATGGCCATGCAGGCCCTGGCAGGTGTGGCCAAGGACCTCACCAAGATGAGTTCGAAGAGTGCTGTGAAGACCGTCGCCGGAACGGGCGACGGTGCACTGTTCCGCATGGTCGCCATGCTCACCGGCTCGAAGAACGCCCTCAAAGGAGTGGGGTTCTTCCTCGGCGCCGGCCTGCTGTCGTGGGTGGGGTACGACGGTGCCTTGTGGACCATGGTGGCCGCACTAGGGGTCACGGTGGTGGTGTTGGCCGTGTTCCTCAACCAGGACATCGGCAAGTCGAAGAGGAAGCCGCCCCTGCGGTCCATCCTGTCGAAGTCCACCGCCATCAACCGTCTGTCGGCCGCCAGGATGTTTCTGTTCGGGTCACGCGACATCTGGTTCGTGGTGGCGCTGCCCGTGTTCCTCGCCGACCAACTCGACTGGTCTCACGAAGGGGTGGGTGCCTTTCTGGCGTTGTGGATCATCGGCTACGGCATCGTGCAGTCCTCGGCACCACGTCTGTTGCGCCTGCGCCGCGGGCGAAGCGACGAGGTCGGGGCCACCCGCACCTGGGCGTTGGTCCTGGGCGTGGTCTCGGCGTTCATCGCCGTGGGCGTGGCGTTCGACATCGCCCGCACGGTGATCATCGTGGGGGGACTCGTCGTGTTCGGGGTGGTGTTCGCCATGAACTCGTCGCTGCACTCGTACCTGGTGCTGGCCTACGCCGACGACGACGAGGTGGCACTGGACGTCGGGTTCTACTACTCGGCCAACGCGGCGGGCCGTCTGGTGGGCACCTTGTTGTCGGGTGCGTTGTACCTGTGGGGCGGCCTCCCCGGTGCGCTGTGGGGATCCACCGCCTTCGTGGCGCTCACGTGGCTGCTGTCGCTGCGACTGCCACCCCTCCCCAGCCATGTCAGGGAGCGAATCGCGTTCCCGGCCGGCGGGGGCGATCACTGAACTGTCGCCCGTCGAAGTAGGTGGGTGCGGTATCGGGTCGACCCCGGCGACTGGTCCATCGCCACGTCAACGAGATGCGTGGGAGATCGGTCGGGGCTCGCGGGATGCCGTGCAACCAGTCGCGCTGACAGGCACCGCCCATCACCAGCAGGTCGCCCTCGCCCGGCGTCACCACCATGTCGTCGCCGGGGTCCTCACCGGGGTCGTTGCGGCGACGAAGCACGAAGGGCCGCCTGACGCCCAGCACCACGATGGCGATGAGGGTGTCGTCCAGCCAGCGCATCTCCCGGTCGCTGTGCATGCCCTGGAAGTCGTCGCCCGTGCGGTACAGCAACGCGCTGGCACCCTCGAAGGGCCGGCGGAACCGTGATCGCAGGTGCAGGTGGGTGTGGCGCACCACCGTCGGGACCGCCACCCCGTCACCGGGTGCGGCACCCACCAGGCGGCGCTCGGGCACATAGCGGTCGTAGCGCAGCACTTCGCTCTGACGCCACGTCACCTGATCTCTCACCTCGTGGAACACCTCATGTGGCGAACGCACGAAGCCCTGGTACCAGTGCACCCACGACGTGTCGTCCAACGGGATCACGTGGGGTACGACGGTGCGGTCGATGCTCAGGTCATCGGCCACTGGGCTGGGTCCTGTCGGTAGTAGTCGGCCAACACGTCGTACAACGCGCCGTGGTGTTCCTGCAGTGCCCACGGATCGGTGAAGAAGGTCTCGGTGGCCACGGCGAAGAACTCGCCCGGGTTGGTGCCCGCATAGTCGCGCAGTACGGGGTCGTCGCCAGCCTGAACTGCGGTATAGGTGTCGGTGCACACGTCGATGAAGCGTTGCCGGGTTCGCGGGTCGTCGATGGGAGGTGTGCCGTCGACGACGCCGTCCAACATGTCCAACTGGTGGGCGAACTCGTGCAGGACCACCGCCTGGCGCCGACGGGGATGACGTGAATCGGAGGTGACACTGGCCCACGACAGCACCACGGGCCCACGGTGATGCGCCTGACCCGACAGGTGGCTTGGCGCATCGGAGGTCAACCGACCCACGTCACCATCGAGTTGGCGTTCCCCTCGCACCACCACGGTGGAGCGGTGCACGATCACCGATGTCACCCTGGCGAATGGCTCGACACGATCGCCGTCGTGGTTCCAGGCGCTGATGAGCAACGCCGCCTGGGCGGCGATGACGATGGGCATCTCATCGGTGAGGGTCAGGCCGCGGGCGGCTTCGAACCGCAACTGGTCCACCAGACGCTTGCCCACTTCCTCGACCCGGTGGCGCTCGTGCTCGCCAAGCCGTGACCACAGCCCCCAACGGCGCTGCAGCACCTCGGGCCACGACACGGCGGGTGGTTGGTCGCTCTTGCGCCGAGTCCACCACGCCATGGCGTCACGCTACTGACCGACGTTTCGGCCAACATGGTGCCATGAGCGACATTCGTCTGGGTGCGGTGTTTCCCACCTGTGAGATCGGTGACGATCCGGTGGCCGTGCGGGACTTCGCCCAGGCGGCCGAAGACCTGGGGTTCGATCATCTGGTGGCCTACGACCACGTGGTGGGAGCGGTGCACGAGCATCGCGAGCCACCGCTGTGGGGCCCCTATACCGAACACGATCCGTTTCATGAACCCTTCGTGCTGTTCGGCTATCTGGCCGGGGTGACCCGTCGACTGGAACTGGCCACGGGCGTGATCATCCTTCCCCAACGCCAGACCGTGCTGGTGGCCAAACAGGCAGCCGAGATCGCGGTGCTGTCGCAGGGTCGGTTGCGCCTGGGTGTGGGGACGGGTTGGAACTACGTGGAGTACGACAGCCTGGGTGTGCCCTTCGCAGGCCGTGGTGCGCGCCTCGATGAACAGGTGGAGGTGATGCGGCGACTGTGGCGCGAGCCGGTGGTCGACTTCGAAGGTCGGTTCCATCGCATCGATCGCGGTGGCATCCTGCCCCAGCCGCGTACCGACATTCCGGTGTGGTTCGGCGGCTCGTCACCTCAGGCGCTCGCCCGGGCCGCACGACTGGGCGACGGGTTCCTGTTCGGGAGTTCGGGTGCTCGCATCGTGGGCTTGGTGGAGCAGACCCAGGAGTTGCTGCGGGCTCAAGGTCGCGACCCCGACTCCTTCGGGTTCGAGGCCCTGGCCGACTGGTCCAAGGGCCCCGAGGTGTGGCGGGCGGAACTGGAGCAGTGGCGGGCGGTGGGTGGCACCCACTACTCGGTGCGCACCATGAGCACGGCGGCGGCGTTCATGCGTGTGGAGCCACCGGGTTTCACCACCGTCGACCAGCACATCGAGGGGCTGCGGCAGTTCATGGAAAGTGTTCGCGCCTGAGATTCGAAGTTCCGCTAGCAGCAGGGCGCATCCCCCGCCATAACATTTGACCCGTTGACCAATTCGTGGGTGAATGGGAGGCCATCGTGACCGCACTGGGTGAAGCTCGCAGCACCGGCCCCACCGTGCAGCAACTGCTGGAAACCGACACTCGAGCGGTTCCCGTGTCGCTGCGCGATACCTCCACAGCGTTCCAGGGCGCTGCCGACGTACCCCGCAGTCGTTACACCTCGGCTCAGTTTGCACAACTCGAGCGTGACTACCTGTGGACCCGTACGTGGCAGATGGCGTGCACCGAAGACCAGTTGCGCCAACCCGGTGACCACGTGGTGTACGACGTCGCCGATCAGTCCCTCATCGTGGTGCGTGACCACGACGGTGCCATCAGAGCGTTCCACAACTCGTGTCTGCACCGAGGCACCAAGTTGCGGGTCGACGACGGCCGGGTGGCGTCGTTCCGCTGCCCGTTCCACGGATGGCGATGGGATCTCGAGGGCAACCTCACCGAGGTGCCGGCGGGTTGGGACTTCCCCCAGATCACCGAGCACCCCGAGCGTTCACGCTTGCCCGAGGCCGCCGTGGCCACGTGGTGCGGGTTCGTGTTCGTGAACATGGCGGCCGATCCCATCCCCTTCGAGCGTTACGCCGACAAACTCATCGAGCACTTCGGCAGTGACTTCGACATGGCCAACCGCTACGTGGCGTTCCACGCCGTGAAGGAAGTACCGGCGAACTGGAAGGTGTGCATGGAGGCCTTCGGTGAGGCGTATCACGTCATCGCCACGCACCCCCAAATCCTGGAGTTCTGCGCCGACACCAACAGCGAATACGCCATCTGGCCCGACTCGCCGTACGTGACCCGGTTCTTCAACGCCTTTGGCGTGGGCAGCCCGCACCTGGGTGACCTCACCCCTCAACAGGTGGCCGACGCCCAGATGACGTTCTCATCACGGGCACCCAAGGGCACCCTCACGGTGCCTGCGGGCACCCAAGCCCGGCCCATGGTGGCTGAGGTGTTCCGCACCGCCATGGGCGAGCGGTTCGGGGCAGATCTGTCCGAGGTGTCCGACGCCGAGATCCTCGACGCCGTGCTGTACCACCTGTTCCCGGCGTTCGCCCCGTGGGCCGGTATCGGTCAGTCGCTGGTGTACCGCTGGCGGCCAGGGTCAACGCCCGACACGTGTTTCATGGACGTGATCCGCATGGCTCCGATTCCCGACGGTCAACCCCGCCCAGAACGGGCCGAGACCCAGGTGCTGACACTGGAGCAGAACTGGAAAGA
This sequence comes from uncultured Ilumatobacteraceae bacterium, assembly GCA_964393535.1. Classification (GTDB taxonomy): domain Bacteria; phylum Actinomycetota; class Acidimicrobiia; order Acidimicrobiales; family Ilumatobacteraceae; genus CAYMUC01. Next base: position 12,891 of record CAYMUC010000019.1, read on the forward strand.
AGCCAAGGGCATGGGTGGTCTGGCCGATGTGTTCGAACAGGACATGGCCAACCTGCCCCGAGTCCAGGCCGGCCTCAAGAGCCGTGGGGCCAAGGGTGTCAGTTTCGGTCTGTACCAGGAAGGCCGCATGCGTCTGCTGCACCGCCTCATCGACCAATTCATCCTCGAGGGTCTGGCCGACGACGGTCGCAGCCCCGACGAACTGGCACCCTTCGCCATGTCGGCCGACTGATTGGCTACACCCCCGTCAAGGGGTCGGGTACCGGCAGTCGCGCCAGGCGCGCCCAGTCCTGGGTGATGGCCGCCGCCGTGTCCAACAGCAGTGGGAGATGATGCTCTGTGAGCGTCTCGATGGTGGTTTCGGCGGCGTGCACGGTCACGTTCAACGCTGCGATCACCCGACCCTCGGCATTGCGCAGTGGCGCCGCCACCGAGCGGATTCCGCGGGCGAGTTGTTCGTCGGACAACGCCCATCCGCGCTTGCGGATGGTGGCCAACTCGCGTTCCAGTTGCGACGCGCTTGCCGTGCGGTGGGGGATCACGTGCGACCGTGACGGCAACGCCAGCACGGCCTCGCGTTGGTCAGCCGTGAGATCGGCCAACAACACCTTGCCCATGGAGGTGGCGACGGCGGGGAAACGGGTGCCGATCTGCACGGCGAAGGCGATGATCTTGGGGACGGGAACGCGGGCGGTGTACACGATGTCGCTGCCGTCCAACTGGGCGATGGAGGTCGACTCGCCGGTCTGAGCCACGAGGTGCTGCATGAGGGGCCGAGCGACATCCCACATACCCATCATGCTCACGTAGGCGGTGCCCAACTCGAGGGTGCGGGTGGTCAGCGAATAGGCACCCTCGTGCGACCGGACATAGCCGAGGTCCTCGAGCGTCATCAGCAGGCGTCGAGCGGTCGGTCGTGCCAGACCTGTACGGGTCGCCACATCGCTCACGGTCAACCGGGTGACGTCGGGGGTGAAGGACCGCAGCACCTCTAGACCCCGCGCCAGCGCCTCCACGAATTCGCCCGAGGTATCGCGTCGCATGATGCGCTCAGTCTCTCATGGGTAGCGTGCCGCCGTGATGGTCACCCCGCCGACCGATGTGGCGCTTCGAGGGTCACGCTTGGCCGAAGCGAAGCGTGTGGTGGTGCTGGTGCACGGCCGTGATCAGGATCCGGACTTCATGGTCACCCACGTGATCGATCGTCTCGAGGTGCCCGATGTGGCGTACGTGCTGCCCCGGGCGCCCCAGCGGCGTTGGTACCCCGCCCCGTTCCTGGCACCGTTGGAACTCAACGCAACCGCACTCGACGAGTCCCTGCAGCGACTGGACGAACTGCACGTGTGGCTGGACGAGTGCGGGCGGCTGCCAGGCGAGGTGATGTGGTGCGGGTTCTCCCAGGGGGCCTCGCTGGTGACCACGTACGTGGCGCGCCGGGGGTTGCGCTGCGGTGGGCTGGTGGCGTTCACCGGTGGACTCATCGGTCCACCCGGATCGCGGTTCCACATCGAGGGAGATCTCACAGGAATGCCGGTGTACATGAGCGCCAGTGCCGCCGACGACTGGTTGCCCGTGGACCGAGCAGTGGAAACGGCCTCGGTGTTCCGGGCGGCGGGAGCGCAGGTGCGACTGGACGTGTTCCAGGATCGCGGGCACGAGATCAGCGACGCCGAGATCGACGTCGCCCGCCAACTCATGCGGCGCTGACGCTCAACGGAACACGCGGCGGGCCGCCAACTCGCATCCCTGCGACAGCGCAGTCAACTTGCCCCACACCACATCAGGGTCGATGTTCTGAATGCCCACGTGAACCGAGAAACCACAGTCCACACCCGCCATGAGGCGCTCGGGGTCCACCACGGTGGCCCACTGCTGCAGGCGTTGCGCCACCAGTTCCGGATGCTCGATGTAGTTGGACTGCGGTTCGATGACCCCGGGGCAGATCACCTTGTCGGCCGGCACACCCACCTCGGCCAGCACGGCCCACTCGTGAGCATGGCGCGGGTTCGCGCCCTCGAACAGCACGGTCTGAGGCTTCGCTCCCCACACCAGGTCGATGATGTCGGTGATCGGTACGTCGTGATGATGTGGCCCCGGGTAGTTCCCCCAACACAGATGCATTCGCAACTGATCGGCAGGAATGTTCCGAACGGCATGGTTCAACGCCTCGATGTTCACGGCGATCGTGCGACGGAACTCGTCGAGATCCATGTGGGCGTATGCCGAGTGACGGCCCATGGCCAGGTCGGGGCAGTCCAGTTGCACCGTGGCTCCGGCCGCCGCGATGGCCTCGTACTCGTGGCGCATCGCCTCGGCGATGGCGAACACGTACTCCTCGTGGGTGGCGTAGTACTCATTGCCGAAGAACAGCGAGATCACCCCCGGTGACGCCGCCGACGAGAACATGCGTCGGGCGCCCGTCGCGCTGGCGGCCCGTGACAGCTCGGCCATGTCGTCGACCGCCGCCTGAGGGTCGACCACGGTGATGGGCCCGGTGCAGGCAGGTGCCGACCGCTTACGTCGCCCTGGGTTCTCGGCCACACGCGCCGCACTGCGGGGATAGTCGACAAGGTCCTGGAAGAAGTAACTCTGCACCGACTCGCCAGCGAAGCCCGACAAGCGGTCCTTCACGTAGGTGGCGTAGGAGGGCTTGGACATCTCGCCGTCGTTGATCACCGTGATGCCGGCATCGGTCTGGCGTTGCACCATCTCGGTCACCGCAGCAGAGATGCGCTGCTTGAGCGCCTCGTGGTCCAAGGGAATGCCATCGCCCACCGCCCACATCCACTGGATCAGATCGTCGGGCCTGGGGAGGCTGCCGGTGTGGGTACTGGCGATCTCACGGGTCATGTCATGCGCTCCTCAGGGGGGTGGCTCGGCCCGGCACGGACTGTACGCCGTGCGGTAGCGTGACCATCCAGCGGACAGCCCGTTCATCACCACCGGGGAGAGATCATGACCACGGCACCCTTGGCCCAGCGACTGCACCACACCGCCTACGTCACCAAGGATCAGGAAGCCACCCGTGCTTTCTACGAGGACATCCTCGGCTTCCCTCTCCTGGCCACATGGTCCGAGGCGGATGAGTTGTTCGGAGCGGTGCGCGTGTACTGCCACACGTTCTTCGGTCTCGCAGACGGCAGTGCGCTGGCGTTCTTCCAGTTCGCCAACAAAGAGGATCAGGACCTGTTCGATCCCGACCTGGTGCCGTCGCCGTTCCGCCACATCGCGCTGAAGACGACCGCCGAGGGTCAGGCCGATCTCGAGGCTCGTCTGAAGGCCGCCAGCTGGAAGCCCGAGGGCACCTACGTGCTGGAGCATGGCTACTGCCGCTCGCTGTACACCGAGGACCCCAACGGCATGCTGCTCGAGTTCACCGTGGACGTGCCCCACGTGGACGAGATCGCTCGCGATCGTGCCGCCGATGCACACGAGACGCTGCGCCGCTGGTTGGCCGGGGATCACACCAGTAACAACACCTACCGCTGATCCGCCCCATGACGGATCCCAACTCACAGGCTGCTCGCCGGGTGGACGAACTCGTCGCCCGTGACGCAGCCACAGGGCCTCTCGCCGGACTGCTCGTGGCCGATTTGTCGCGCGTGCTGGCTGGGCCGTACTGCTCCATGCTGCTGGCCGACATGGGTGCCACCGTGGTGAAGGTGGAAAGCGCTGGCGGCGATGACACCCGTACGTGGATGCCCCCCGAGAAAGACGGTGTGTCCACCTACTACCTGTCGATCAACCGCAACAAGCGGTCCATCGTGTTGGACTTCAAGAACACCGACGACATCGCCGTGGTGCAGGAGTTGCTGCGTCGGGCCGACGTGGCCATCGAGAATTTCAAGCACGGTGCTCTGGCGAAGTTCGGTCTCGACTACGACCATGCCCAAGCGCTGAACCCGGGGCTGATCTACCTGTCCATCACCGGCTTCGGCACCGCTGGTGGGGCCTCGATTCCCGGCTATGACCTCGTGGTGCAGGCCGTCTCGGGCCTCATGAGTCTCACCGGCGAATCCGACGGTCCGGCGTTGCGGGCGGGCATCTCGGTGTTCGACGTCATGACCGGTCTGCACGGCACCATCGGTGTGCTGGCGGCTCTGGCCCATCGCAACGCAACGGGCGAGGGACAGCACGTGGAGGTGAACCTGCTGTCCTCGGCACTGTCGGGACTGGTGAACCAGACCGCCGCCTACACCGCCGGTGGCGTGGTGCCGGTGCGTATGGGCAACGCGCACCCCAGCGTGTACCCGTACCAGACCATGCCCACCAAGGACCGGGACGTGATCATCACGGCCGCCAACGACCGCCAGTTCCAGGCGTTGTGCGCGGTGCTGGGTATCCCCGAGGTGGCCGAGGATCCTCGCTTCGCGCTGAACGCCGATCGCACCGCCAATCGTGATCAGTTGCATCCGATACTGATCGAGCGTCTGGCGCAATGGTCGGCCGACGACCTGTTCGTGGCCCTCAACAACGCTGGCGTGCCGTGCGGTCCCATCAACTCCATTCGTGAGGGCATCGAACTGGCGGAGCGTCTGGGTCTGCAACCCCGGGTGACTCTGGGTAAGGGCGACCGACAGGTGGACCTCGTGCGCAACCCCATCACGTTCAGTTCCACACAGGTGTCGTACCGCCTTCCGCCCCCGCAACTGGGCGAGCACAGCGACGAGATCAGGGAGTGGTTGCAGTCATGAGTGAGAACATGCCCACGTACCGCTCGGGTCTGGGAGCCTCGGACCGCGATCACATCTGGCTGTTGGGTCACGAACTTGCACCCGAACTCATGGGGCAGGTGTCCTTCGGCGAACTCGCCTACTGGATGATGCTGAAGCGGCGCCCGACGCCCGAGCAACTCGTCATGTTCGAGGCCGTGTTGGCGGCACTGGCCGACCACGGGTTCACGCCCACAGCCATCGCCGCTCGTCTCACCTACCTCAGCGCACCCGACTCGTTGCAGGGTGCTCTCGCCGCAGGTCTGTTGGGTGGTGGTTCACGGTTTCTGGGTGTCACCGAGAACACGGCGCACTACCTGGCCCGCGTGTTGGCCGACCTCGACGAAGTGCCCACCGACGACGCCGGGTGGGACACCGTGGCACTCGAGGCCGTGCGGGCCACGGCGTCGGCCAAGCAGTTCGTGCCTGGTCTCGGGCATCCGGTGCACAAGATCACCGACCCCCGCACGCCGGTGCTGTTCGCGCTGGCGCGCCAGCACGGCCAGTTCGGGCCGCATCTCAGCTTGTACGAGGCCATCGGCCGCGTGCATCAGCAGGTGTTGGGTAAGGAACTCCCCTTGAACGGTGCCGGTGTCTGCGGTGCGGTGTTGGCCGACATCCACATACCCCAAGGCGTCATTCGCGGGGTTGCGTTATTGGCTCGTTGCGCCGGTCTGCTGGGTCAGTTGGCCGAGGAGATGGCCGACCCGGTGGCCATGGACATGTACATGAACATCGATCGCAACACCGACTACGTCCCGCCTACGTCGAGCGTGTGAGACAACGGTCACAGACATCGTGACCGCAGGTTGGTAACTTGCCCGCACTCCGGTCAGTGGTGACCGGCGATGAAGGGGGTTACATCCATGGCGAGTTCTGCTCCAGGTCAGACGTCGTTGCGGTGGCGGCGATGGGTCGATGCGCACCCTGTGGGTTCCATCGCTCTCGTCGGCGTCATCGCCACCCAGCTCGGCACCTACTTCGGCTACGTGTTCCCGGCCATTGGCCTGCCCACGTTGCCGTGGCCCATGTACAACGGTGCGTTGGCGTTGGGCATCAACGGCCCCAGTTGGGGCAACTACTTCACCGACGGCTCGAATGCCGCGGGAATGTTCTTCGCCGGTCAGGCACTGCACTTCGTGAACGGCATCGTGTTCGCCATGCTGTTCGGCCTCATCGCACGGCATTCGCTGCCGTTCTCGGGTAAGACCAACATCGGCAACATCTCCAAGGGCCTGCTGTACGGCGTCATCATGACCATCATCAGCGCCGGTCTGCTGGTGCCCTACGCCTATGTGGCCGAGCAGGGCTACGGCTTCTTCCTGTTCGACGGCCCCGACGGTTGGAAGTTGCCCGCCGGCATCCTCATCTGGCACCTCATCTACGGCTACTTCCTCGGGGCGCTCTACCAGCCCACCGACGAAGACTGACATCGTTCATCCTCGTTGTTGCGGGGGTCCGGTCGGTTCGCCGATCGGGCCCCCCGTCGCGTTCCGGCGGGACCTGTCACGCCTTTTCGGGAAAGCCCGAGAACGCTCGCAGCATCTTGGCGTCGGCGGTTCGTTCGCCGTGGGCGTCGCGCAGGGTCAGCGTGCGCTGCACCCCGTGGGCCTCGTGCCCGAGGTGTCGTAGGGCCCACACCGTGAACAACGGCGGACGGTGCTCGCGGGGGATCACCACCACCTCGCCCGCCACCGTCAAGGCGCATTCGTCTGCCACGGTGTGCATGCGGTCCCGCGCATCGGCATCGCCGCACACCACCAGCCAACCATGCCGGTGGAGATGGTGGCGTCCGGTGTGGACATAGGCCTCGAGTCCGCCTCGCGTCTCCATGCGGGCCCTCGCGCGTTGTTCGTCGTGGGCGTGGGTGGCGGTACCGGGTGGAAAGTACGGCGGGGTGCCGGTCATCAGATCGAAGGGCCCACCGAGGTCGGCCATCACGGTGTCGTCACGGAAGTCCCCGTGGCGAATGTCCACCCGGTGGCCCAGGTGGTTGTGCTGCACATTGCGGCGCAGTAGTTCGAACGACACATCCTGCACCTCGACCCCCACGAGGTGCGCCTGAGGGGCCGACCACGCCAGATGCAGCAGCACCGAACCGAGACCGCATCCCAGGTCCAGCACACGAGTCGGTGCGGGGCACACCTGCATGGCCACCCACGCCGTGATGACATCGTCGGACGAGAAGCGGTGACCCTTGCGTCGTTGGAACACCTCCACCTCGGCCGTCAGCCGATCGAGGGTGACGTCGGACAATTCGTCGGTGGTATCGGCTTCGGCGGCGATTCTGTGAACGGTAGCGGGGCGCGGGACCCTGCGATCATGCGCGCCTGCTGGCGACGTAGTCGATCAGCGAGCCGTAGGTGGCGACCAAGGCGTAATCAGACTCGGGAACGTCCACCCCGCTACCGCGGTGCACCGCGGCCAGCAGGTGGAGGAAGTCGAGTGAGTCGAGGCGTGCGTTGCTACGCAGTTCGTCGTCGTGGCCGAAGGTCGATGGGTCGAGGTCGGGTGCCACCTCGGTGATGGCGTCGTCGACGATGCGTCGGGCGTCGATGGTCATGGGAGATGCACCTCGGCAAGTCGGGCTGCCAGTCGTTCGAGGAACCGGGCCGCCACCAGACCGTCGAGCGCGCGGTGATCGCCGGCCACGCTCACGTCCACCACGGGTGCCACGACGATGTTCCCGTCACGCACGATCGGTTCAGGTCGGACTCGTCCGAACCCCACCAAGGCCACCTGTGGAGGGTGGATCACACCGGCGACCGAGTCGGCACCCAGATCACCCAACGCCGTCACCGTGAGCGACGCTGCGCTCACGTCGCCCGACCGTAACCGACCGCGCCGCACCCGGGTGACCGCGTCGTCGAGCGCCGCCATGACGCCCGTGGGTGTCAGCGAGTCGGCCGCCGTGATCGTCACCATCTCGATGCCGGCGGTGCGTCGCGCCACCACCACGCCGAGGTCCACCGCCGAGGACGCTTCGAAGTGATCGTTACGCCACCAACCGTTCACCTCGGGTAGGTCGGCCGCGGCGGCCGCCGTGGCCCACAAGAGCACCGCCGTGACCACCAGTCGTTCTGCGGGTGGGCGCGCAGCATTGAACACGTCCACGCTGTGCGCCACTTCGGTGAGGTCGATGCGCCGGGAGACGTGAAAGTGCGGAATGTCGTGCCACGACCGGGTCATGAGTGCGGCGATGGCTCGCCGTTCGTCGCTCGGCTCGGCTGGCTGCTCAGCAAGTGGCGTTGGCTGTGGCCGTGCCTCGGGTTCCTCGCCGTCGTCGATGCGAGCGATGGGGGTTCCCACTGCCACACGAGTTCCTTCGGCCACCAGCAACTCCCGCACCACGCCGGGGTGGAACACCTCGACCTCGATGTCGGACTTGTCGGTTTCGACCACGGCCACGATGTCGCCTCGCTTCACCGTGTCACCGGGCGCCACCAGCCACTGGTTCAACACGCCCTCGTCCATATCGGCCCCCAGCGACGGCATGGTGAACTCGCTCATGGAGCGGCCGTGCCTCGAAGTGTGGCATGGGTGGCTTGGACCACCTGCTCCACCGATGGCCGCGCCGCCTGTTCCAGGTGGGCGGCGTAGGGCATGGGCACCTCCACACCGCAGACGCGAGCCACCGGCGCGTGCAACTGATGGAACGCACCCTCCATGATCCGGGCTGACACCTCGGCAGCGATGCCACCCGAACGCCATCCCTCGTCGACGACGACAGCTCGATGGGTGCGCCGCACCGAGCACAGCACCGTGGCGTCGTCGAGTGGGCGCAGACTGCGCAGGTCGATCACCTCGGCGTCGATGCCGTCGGTCGCCAGTCGCTCGGCCGCCTCCAAGGTGACGGGCAGCATGCCGCCGTAGGTCACCAGGGTGACGTCGCGACCAGAGCGACGCACCATCGCCTGCTCGGGCGGTGGTCCTGCCTCGGTGGGGTGCACCTCACCGTCGGTGGCATAGAGGCCCATGTGTTCGAACAGCAGCACCGGGTCGGGATCGGCCAGCGCAGCGGGCAGCATCCACCGGAAATCGTGGGCTGTGGCGGGCACCCACACCTTCACCCCCACGATGTGAGCAAACCAACCCTCGAGCGAGTGTGAATGTTGGGCGGCCAACTGACGTCCCCCGCCGGTGGCGATCCGGATGACCAACGGCACCGAGAGCTGCCCACCGGACATGTGCCGCAACGTGCCGGCATTGTTGACGATCTGGTCGAGCGCCAGCAGCGAGAAGTTCACCGTCATCAGCTCCACGATGGGACGAAGTCCACCGAGTGCGGCGCCGACACCGGCTCCCACGAAACCCGATTCGGACAGTGGTGTGTCGCGCACGCGCTCGGGACCGAACTCGGCGAGCAGACCATCTGACACGGCGAAACACCCGCCGTACGCGCCCACGTCTTCGCCCATCAGCACAACCCGCGGGTCGTCGGTGAGGGCCTGTCGCAAGGCGTCGCGCATGGCGGCCCGGCAGGTCGTGATCACGAGGCCACCCCGACGCCCACACCCAGTACATGGAGGGTCAGATCGGTGAGCGGCTCCAGCGGCGAGGCCTCGGCACGGTTCACAGCGTCCTCGATGGCAGCATCCACCCTGGCGACCAGTGCCTCCCAGGTCACGTCGTCGAGGCGGCCGTCGGCGCGCATCGTTGTCGAGAGCACCGCAATGGGGTCACGCTCCTTCCACGTGTTCACCTCATCGCGGGTGCGGTAGTGCTGGGGGTCGTACATGGAGTGCGCCCGGAAGCGGTAGGTGAGGCATTCCAAGAACACGGGCCCGCCCCCCTGACGGACATGGTGCACTGCGCGCTCGGCCGCCTCGAGCACGCAGTGCACGTCCATGCCGTCCACCGTGTGGGCGGGCATCCCATACGACTGCGCCCGGCGGGCGAGGTCGGTGGCCGCGTGGGAATGCTCCAATACGGTGCCCATGGCGTAGTGGTTGTTCTCACAGACGAACAGCACCGGCAGTTTCCACAGTGCCGCCAGGTTCATGGCCTCGTGGAAGTCGCCTTCGGCCACGGCACCATCGCCGAAGAAGCAGGTGGTGATGCGTTGGCGGCCTTGCAGCTGGTCGGCCAAGGCCAACCCGACGGCCATGGGTATACCTCCGGCCACGATGGCGTTGCCCCCATAGAACCGGTGCGCGGCCGAGAACAGGTGCATGGACCCGCCCCGGCCGTGCGAGCACCCGTCCACTCGCCCGAACATCTCGGCCAAGACCGTCCAGGCCGGCACACCCTTCAGCAACGCGTGGGCGTGTTCGCGGTAGGTGCCCACCACGCCGTCTTCGGGTTGCAGGTGGGCGAGGACACCAGTTGCCACTGCTTCCTCACCCACGTACAGGTGCAGGAAGCCGCGTATGCGAGTCTGCTGGTACAACTCGGCGCAGCGTTCCTCGAAGCGGCGCAAGAACACCATGCGTTCCAGCAGGTCCAGGTCCTCTACGACGGTCATGAGGCTGCTCCTGCCGTTTCCATGTCCCGTTGGCGCAGCACCCGTCGCATCACCTTGCCACTGGTGGTCATGGGCAGCGCATCGACCACGGTGATGTGGCGCGGTGCCACTGCCGCCCCCAACTGGCGACGTGCGTGGGCTCTGACCGAACGCACCAGATCATCGGCGTCGGCGTCGGGATCACGGGGCACGACACAGGCGTGTACCACCTGGCCCACGTCGGGGTCGGGTACGCCGTACACGCCGGCTGCCACCACGTCGGGATGCTGGGCCAGCACGGTCTCCACCTCGAACGGGCCGATCAGATGCCCGGCGCTCTTGATCACGTCGTCGGCGCGGCCCACGAACCACAGGTAGCCGTCGTCATCGCGTCGCACCAGATCACCGGTCACGTACCACCCATCGGTGAAGCAGGCACGGTACCGGCCAGGGGCACCCAGGTAGTCGTGGAACATCGACGGCCAGTCGGGTCGCAGCGCCAACATGCCAGCGGTGTGGGGGTCGTCGAGTTCCACCACTCCGCCATCTGGTGTGCGAGTCAGGTTGCCGTCGTCATCGCAGACGAGCACACCGGCGACCACGTCATGGAGTGGGCGACCCATGGAACCCGGTCGCGGCACCATCTCGTGGGTGGTGGCGATCATGATCGAGCCGGTCTCGGTCTGCCACCAGGTGTCGCGTATGGGGGTGCCCAACGCCTCGGCTCCCCAGGTCACACTGGCAGCGTCGAGGGGTTCGCCAACGCTGGCCGCCAGACGGAGCGATGACAGGTCGGTGCCGGCCGGTGGTTCAGCGCCGCGTCGGCGCAGCATGCGGATGGCGGTTGGTGCCGTGTACCACACGGCCACCTGTTCGGCCGCCAGTAGGTGCCACCATCGTGCGGGGTCGAACTCGGCTTCGTCGACGATGCTCAACGCGCCCACCGCCAACGGTGCGAGGACGCCGTAACTGGTGCCGGTCACCCACCCCGGATCGGCGGTGCACCAGTAGCGCTCGCCAGGCTGTACCCCGAACACCTCGACGGCGGTGTCGCGGTGTGCCGCCACCGCGCCGTGGACGTGCAGAGCGCCCTTGGGTGTGCCGGTGGTGCCCGAGGTGAAGTGCACCAGGGCGGGGTCGTCGGGGTGTACGGGATGCGGCGGCAGGTGCGGGTCGGCATCGGCCAGCAGAGGCGTCAGGGACAGGGTGCCCGACGGTGTGTCGTCGTGGTCGGTATCCACGATCAGCACGTGCTGGAGGAGTGGGAGCCGGGAGCGGATGGGTTCCACGCTGCGTCGATACAGCGCCTGGGTGGTCACGATTGCCCGGGCTTCGCCCAAGTCCATGCGTTGGTGCACGGGTTCGGGCCCGAAGGCGGCGAACAACGGGGCTGCCACCATGCCGGCGCGCAGGGTGCCCAGCAGTGCCGTGTGCAGATGCAGCCCACGGTTCAGCAGCAGGAACACACGGTCGCCGGGTTCCAGATTCAACGCGCCGAGCACCGAGGCCATGCGGGCGCTGTCGCGGGTCAACTCGGCGAAGGTGCGTTGTGTCACCGTGCCGTCGGAGGCCACCGATCGCAGCGCCACGTGGTCGTTGCGACCCGCCTCGACGTGGGTGTCCAATGCCACATGGGCGATGTTGTGGTGGCGCCCTCGTTCCATGTCTTCCATGTCACCGCAGGGCCCCGCCGACACCTAGCGCCACTGGTCGGTGTGCGACGGTGCCGATGGGCCCATCGGTTGGTCACTGCCGGAAACGTTGTGGAGTGTGTGTATATCATGTAGAGATGGCGCGCTTGAACATCTACCTACCTGACGCCACTGCCGAAGCAGCGCGGCGTGAAGGCCTCAACGTGTCGCGACTGTGCCGAGATGCGGTCGAGGCGGCACTGCGCCAAGCTCGACAACGCGCCTGGCTGACCTCACTTCAGGATCGGGAACCCGTCGAGTTGGATCCAACGGTGGTGCTGGCTGCGGTGCGCGAGGCACGTTCCGAACTCGAAGGCGAGGATGTGTGACCCCTTTCGTCGTCGATGCATCGGCGTTCGTGGAGATGTCGCTGCAGTCGAGTCGCGGTCGACGCGTGGCCATGACCTTGCAACAGGGAGCCTGGCACGTCCCGGTGCACTTCGATGCTGAGGTCTTCGGCGCGCTTACTCGGCTTCATCGCCGAGGTGTGCTCGACGCTCTACAGGTGGAGCAACACCTGTTAGATCTCGAAGTCGTCGACTTCACTCGTCATGGCCTCCACCTGACGTTGCGCCAGGCATGGCGCCGCACGACGAACCTCAGTCCGGGTGATGCGCTCTACGCGGAACTCGCTGCACAACTCGGTGCGACCCTGGTGACCTGTGACGCAGGATTGGCATCGCAGGTCAGCGACGCGGTGCTGGTCGCCTGAGGCGTCACGCCTTGGTGAACCGCAGGTTCAACTTCAGCGTGCCCAGCATGATGCCGGGCTGATGCAGCCAGTCGTTGGCGTCGCCGTACTCGATGTGCTCGATACGGTCCATCAGCACACCCCATGCCACCTGCTGCTCCACTCGGCTGAGGTTGGCGCCGGGGCATACCCGAGGTCCGGCCGAGAACGCCAGGTGCCTGATGACGCCCTCACGGTCCACGTCCAGGTCGTACGGGCACTCGAACTCGTCGGCGTCCACGTTGGCCGCCGCGAAGCGCAGGTGCAGCAGCGAGCCCTTGGGCACGGTCACGCCCTGGAACACCTCGTCCTGTGACGTCATGCGCGTCGACAACCCGTGCGTGGGTGAGCGCATGCGCATTCCCTCCTCGGTGAACCCGCGGATCTTGGAGCGGTCGGCACGCAACGCCTCGTAGGTGCCCGGGTTCTCGCACAGCAACTGGGCTTGCTCCTCCAGCGCATACTGCGTGGTCTCCAGACCGCCCAGGATCATGGCGTGCACGATGCCGGCGATCTCGAGGTCGGTCAGCTTGCGGTCGAGGGCCTCGTAGTGGGCGTTGCACAGGAACGTCACCATGTCGTCCTGGGGGTTGGCCCGCTTGGCCTTCACATGGTCGTAGATGTAGTCCTGGAAACCGTCGAGGCGGGCCACCATCTCGGCGGTCTGTTCGGGCGTGATCTCGTGACGCGGCCCGTTGCCGTGCACGAACGGGGTGACGACAGCGTCACCCCACTCGGCCAACTGGGGGATGTCGGACAGTGGGAAGCCGAGGATGGTCGCCATGACCCGTTGGGGCAGGGGTCGGCTGAACTGCTTGATGAAGTTCACCTCACCGTCGTCGATCCACTCGTCGATGAGGTCGTGGGCGTGGCGGGCGATCATGTCGCGATGCCGGGTGGCGCCGGTACCCACCCACGGGTCGGTGAGCTCCTTACGGTGCTTGATGTACAGCTCCTGCGTAGGGCGCAACGACAACATGGACGCCTGCATCAGGCTGTGGTGTTTGGCGTACGCCTCCTCGGGCGTCAGACCCTGTTCCACCATCTGACGCAGCCGGAACGTGGTCATGACGGGGAAGCGATCCGGGTCGCGCACCACCGTGCTGATGTCGGCATGCTTCGTCAGCACGTAGGCGTCGGTGCCCGGAGCGATGCCCCAACCCTCCAGGCGCAGCACCGGCGCGTCACGGTGCAGGATCTCGTACATCTCGTACCAATGTTCCTGGGCGCCCTCGCCGAACAGGTCGACATCGTCGAGGTGCACGGGGCACTTCATGGGGCTCAGTTCATGGTTGACGTGCTTGGGATAGCCCATACCCCACACGTATCAGGTCGGCCCGTCGCCACGTGAGGCGGAGTGTTCGGCAGCACCGACCGGCCTCACCCACCAGGCGTCGGGGATCTGAGTGTCGGGTCGGCACAACGCCACCACGCAGCCTCCGAAGCCACCGCCGGTCAGACGGGCGCCGTACACACCGGGAACGGTGTGGAGATGGTCGACCAGCGCATCGACGGCGGAGGTCGACACCTGGTAGTCGTGACGCAGGCTGGCGTGACTGGCCTGCATCACCTGGCCGGCCGTCGCCAGATCGTCGGCGCGCAGCGCTTCGGCGAACTGACGCACCCGCTGGTTCTCGGAGATCACATGGCGGGCGCGTCTCAGCAGCAGCGGATCGTCGAGTGCTACGGCATCACCCGGGCGAGCCAGACGCAGCGGCCCGATGACCTGTTCCGCTGCCGCGCACTGGGCCACACGGTCGGCGTAGGGCGAGCCGTCCAGGGTGCGATGCGCCACGAACACGATGGCGATGTGCACATGGTCGGGGATGGGCACGTAGGCGACGTCCAAGGAGTGACAGTCGAGCAGGGTGGCGTGGCCCCGACGTGCGCTGGCGATGCACCACTGGTCCATGATGCCGGTGGGCACGCCTGTGGCGCGGTGCTCAGCCCGTTGCCCCAGGTGCGCCAGGTCCAGGGCCGTGCCGTCGAAACCCAGCGCCAACGCCACCGCCACACCCAGGGCCGCGCTCGACGACAGTCCTGCCCCCACCGGAATGGTGGTCTCCACATGACCCGTCAGACCCGTGGTGGCATCCAGTTCGGCGACGACACCGGCTACGAACCGACCCCACGGGGGAACGGTCGCCGCCGGCTCGCCGTCGAGGGGCACCTGCAGACTCACAGTGCCAGCCTCAGCGCTCGACGTCAGCACTACCCGATCACCACCGCGTCGACCCGACAGCACCGTCCAACGGTCGATAGCCATCGGCAGCGCCAGACCGCCCGTGTAGTCGGTGTGGTCACCGATCAGGTTCACCCGACCAGGGACTCGAACCACGATGTCCTCGACTTCATGGCTCGGCACGGCCACCTCCGAGGGTCATGGCACACCAGAACGAGAACTCGTAGGTACCCGGCGCGATCCGGTACTGCGGTGCCACATCGGGGCCGCAGCTGGCGGTGCCCACACCACGATGCGCCACATCGACGTGCACCCAGAGGCCGCCATCGGGTGCGAGGTCGTCGGCGTTGGCTGCCGCGTACAACTGCTCGCTGCTGTGGCGCATCACCGCCATGTGCAGGGCGTGCGGCTGCTGGGCGCAGACCCACAGCGTGTCGCCCGTGGTCGGATCGGTGCAGGCCAACCATCGGGTGTCGGTACGCAGGCCATAGTCCTGTGGCACCAGATAGGGCAGCGTGTCGACGGGCTGGTCCCACGTACCCAGCAGGGACCCGCGATGTCGGTCGGGGTAGTTCTCTCCCGGTCCACGGCCGTACCAACGCAGGTGATCGAAGCGTGCGGGTATGGCCCAGCGCACCCCCACACGAGCCACGTCGTCCAGGTGATCGGGCACCTCCATGCGCCAGGTGTGCAGGTGTCCGCCGTCGCGTTCGGTGACCGTCCCCGTGCAGTCGATCAGGTCGGCGGCTGGGCGCTCGTGCAGCCCGGCCGCAGTCCACCGTTCCAGGGCACGCCCTCCCACCCCCATCGCCAACCACGAACGTTCCATCAACTTGAAGCCGTCGTTGTCGACCGGGGCACGCCACAACATCGGCTCGGGTGCGGTCAGTGCGATGACATCGGGCGACACGACGGCGACGCGGGGTAGGGGTGCGGGCACCGGGCCGCTGCTCGTCGACAACACCGCCTGATCCCAGGCGCATCGGTGACCGGTCGGCGCGAACCATGTGACCGTCACCACCACCTCGGCGTCGTCGGTGGGCAGCAACGCCGCCAGCTCGGGCGGCATGGCAACCGTGACGCTGGTGTGGGGTTCGACGTCGGGAACCTCAAGTTCGCCGGTGCCTACCAGGTGGCCGTCGTGGAGCACCTCCCACCGGGCCACCAGCTCGTCGAGCCCGACGAACGAGCGTCGACTGGTCACCGTGATCGCATCGCGGGTGATCTCGACGGTCACCGGTCGATACACCCAGGCCACCTCGGTCATCGCCGGATGCGGAACACCCTCGGCGCTCACCAGGCCGTCGGCCACGAAGTTGGCGTCGTTCGGTTCATCGCCGAAGTCGCCGCCAACGCACAGGCGCCCCGAGCCATCGGGTGCACGCAGGCCGTGATCCTTCCACTCCCAGATGAACCCGCCCTGCAGTCCCGGGGTGCGGGTGATCACGTCCCAGTAGTCGGCCAACGACCCGTTCGAGTTGCCCATGGCATGGCTGTACTCGCACATGATCAGCGGTCGGTCGCCCAGGCCGTCACGTCCGTACCGTTCGATGGCGTCGATCGACGGATACATGGGGCACACCAGATCGGTGACCGTGCGGCCGCCGTCGATCCAGTGCTCGTCGTCCTGTGTCACCGCCCCCTCATAGTGCAGGGGTCGGCTGGGGTCGCTGCGGCGTATCCACCCGGCCAGGGCGTCATGGTTGGGGCCGTCACCGGTTTCGTTCCCCAGGCTCCAGGCGATGATGCAGGGGTGATTGCGGTCGCGCTGCACCATGCGCGCACCGCGTTCCAGGAACGCCGAGCGGTAGCGCTCGTCGCCGCACAGCGAGGTGTGGAACGCGTGCCCCTCGATGTTGGCCTCGTCGATCACGTAGAAACCCAACTCGTCACACAGGTCGTAGAAGCGGTGATGGTTGGGGTAGTGGGCGGTGCGTATGGCGTTGATGTTGTGGGCCCTCATGGTCGCAAGGTCGGCGCGCATGTCGGCCTCGGTCACCGCCGCCCCGCGGTCGGGGTGATGTTCGTGGCGGTTCACCCCGAAGATCCACACCGGCGCGCCGTTCACCAGCAGATGACGGTCGCGCACCTCGACGCGGCGGAACCCGCACCGCGTCTCGACATGGTCCAGCGCAACCCCGTCGGCGTCCAACAACTCGACGTGCACCCGGTACAACGCCGGCGTCTCGGCCGACCATGGTTGCGCTGCGGACATGGTGATGTGGTGGCGGGTGCGATGGGGAGCATCGCTGACGGCGACGGTGGTGCCCTCGGGGTCGAGCAGCGACACACGGGTGCTCCAGCCGCCGGTCAGCCAGCCGCCGGGCGGAGCGTCCAGATCGCAACTGACGGTCAGGTCGCCCTGCCCCGTGGCGGCGTCGTAGTCGGCGTCGCACACGATGTCGCGTACGTGCACCGGCGGCCGGGCCTCCAGTACCACCGACCGATGCAGGCCGGCCATCCACCACTTGTCCTGATCTTCGATGTAGCTGTGGGCGCTGTAGCGCAGTACCACGATGGCCAGTTGCGCCGGCCCGGGCGATCCGGCCAGGTGGGGGGTCAGTTCGTACTCGCTGGGGAGCCGACTGTCGGTGCCGTAGCCCACGAACCCGCCGTCGAGGAACACGGCGTGAACACTGTCGGCTCCCTCGATGCGCAGGAACACCCGCATGCCGGTCCAGGGCACGTCGACGGAACGTCGGTAGACCGCCGTGGGGCACCGTACCGGTAGCTCGGGCGGCAGGTTTGGGAACGGCATCACCACGTTGGTGTAGTGGGGCAGGTCGACGGTGCCCTGCAGCGTCCAGTTGCCGGGCACCTCCACGGTCTGCTCCAGGGGTCGGTCGCCGAGCGTCTCGGCCGGCACGTGGTCGGGGTGGTCCCAGCGCTCGAACTGCCAGTCGCCGTCCAGCGAGATCGCATCGGTGCGAGCAAGCGGTGTGTGCATGCGGCACCGGTTGATGCCATTCACGGTCGGATCGGTCCAGGGGCGCAGCGCGCCGACCACGGGCAGCATCGGTCAGTTCACTCCGGGCAGGGCCCGTAGGCGAGCGGCGAGATCCTCGGGCACCACTGGGTTGAAGTATTCACCTGCGGCAACCTCGGCGGCGGCGATGTAACGCTGTACTCCGGCGGAACGCCACGGCGACACGATCTCGATGTTGAGCCAGGCGTCGGGGTGCGAACCATCGAAGGGCCGTTGGTTCAGCCACAGCATGTAGGGAAGCGGTCGGTCGAACAGTTGGTCCAGTCGGGCCAGCACATCCACCAACATGGCGGCGAGTTCGTCACGCAGCGAGTCCGCGGCCACGGTCAGGTCGCCGACGCGCAAGGTGGGTGCCAACGTCACCTCCAACGGATACACCGGCGCGTGGGGCACAGCACAGGTCCACGACCCGGTGGTGCACACCAGTCGGTCGCCGGGGTCGGGATCGGGATACCACCCGGCCACAAGCCGGCGGGCGGGACGTTCGGGCACACGGTCGTAGGCGTAGATCTGGCCGTGGGGATGGGCGATGGTGGCACCCACGTCGGGTCCGCGGTTCTCGAACACCAACACGTAGGCCACGTCGGCGCGCGACCCGAGGGCAGCTGTGCGTTCGGCCCACAGGTCGATCACTCGGCGTACTCCGGCCGTACCGAGCGACCACAGCGTGGCGTGGTGATCGGGGGTGTACAGCACCACTTCACAGCGGCTGTCGGGCATGGCCGGCCACCGGTTGGGGAACCAACGCACGTCGTAGGGATCGGGTGCTTCCAGGCCGCCGACGCAGAACGGGCAGCCGGTGTCGGGCAGGTTGGGACGGGTCTGGCGACCGCCGACCACATGCACTCGGGTGCCGAGGAAGGGATCGGTGCGCAGGTCTGGGTTCACGTCAGATCTGGTCGTGATAGTTGCGCAGACCGTTGCTGATGGGCCCGAGCAGTGGGAGTTCGTCGAGTCCGTCCACCAGACAGGCCAGGAGCATGTAGCCGTAGTAGGGGCCGGTGATGGTGTGCGCGGTGAACTCGGCCAGGGCCTCTTCGCGGCGAGCCTTCAGGGCAAGATCCAGCCGAAGCCCCCACAGCGTGCGATGGTCGGCGCGAAGCAACTCCCGAACCCACATGGTCTGGGTGACAGCGTCGCCGAGTTCGGCGCGCAGTGCTTCGAAGGCCGCGTCCATCTCGGCGGGGGTGAGCAGCATCGTCCGCGCCGCGTGTGCCACCAGGTGGGCCTTGTCGGCGTGACGCGCCGTGACCGCGCCGACACTCACACCTGCGCGTTCGGTGATGCGCGCCATGGTGGCACGGCGGTATCCCCTGGTGGCCAGGACGCCCATGGTGGCAAGCACGATCGCTGCGTCGTAGGGATCGTCCGTGGCCAGCGCACGAGTCCACGTGACATCAGGGGGAAGGGGAGGCACCGGTGTCGGCTCGGCCTGTTCCAGCGTCTGGTACAAGCCCTTGGTGAACGGTACGTGGACCTCGGCCACGTCGCGAACAAGTTCGTGGTAACCCAGAGCGAAGGCGAACATGATGCCGGTCATCACGACGTCAGCAGCTCGCCGGTGGGAATCGGTGTCGTCGAAGGCCTGGTCGAGGATGCGTCGGGCATCAGAGCGCACCACGGGGGCGAGTTCATGGTCGAACATCGACGCAACCAGCATTTCGACCGTCGCCTGCAGTTCCGCCGACGGCTTCGTCCAGCAGCGCAGTGCGGCCACGATGGTGGCGTCGTCGCCGGTGCGCAGGCCGTCGAGCGTGGACGTGACCGCTGTGGCGAACGCCGGCCCGAGCGTGTGCTGCCAGAGGTCGTTGCCCAGTTCGGCCACGCTGTGCGCACGCGCACGCACCACGGTGGGGGAGAAGTCTGCGTGGCTGGCCAATCCGGCCATGGTGACGCCGTCCCACCCGCGCTGCGTGATCACCTCGAGCAGGGCCTCGCGAAGCCGTAGGTCGTTGTTGACAGCCCGTGTGGAGCGTCGCCGCTTGGGCACGGTGTAGTCGGCTCGAAAGGCCGCCCGGAGCTCGTCGAGGTCGTTCATGGCTGACGCGGGCGACGATAGCCGTCGCCCGACTACATCAGGCCCCGCTCCTGAACGGCGGCGACCAGTGCGGTGCGGGTGCGCACACCCATGAGGTCGTACATGCCCGAGAGCGTCTGACGGATCGTCGACACACTGAAATGCAGTGCTTCGGCGATCTCGGCGTTGGTGAGGCCCTCGGTCACGAGACGCAGAACGTCGCGCTGGCGTGGGTTCAGTGGGGTCGGAGTCTCGAGATGGTCGCCGTGGGTCGCCAAGTGGCTGATGCGCTCGAGGGTTCGCTGATCGCTCATGATCCTGGCGACCGCCACGGCGCGTGCCGCGTGCGACCGGGTGGCTGCTGCAGTTCCCACCAGGTGATGCAGTTGGGCCAGCCAGGCGTCGACCGGCCCGTCGTACCACCAGCCGTTGCTGTCCACCGACCCGTGCTCTCGGTACGGTGTCAGCACCTCGATGAGGCGTCGCGCCATCGACTGGTCGCCGAGTTGCACTGCTGTCGCAGCAAGGCGAGTGCACACCAGCAGCAGACTCGATTCGGTATCGAGGCGAGTGAGTGCTCGGTGGCACAGTCGGCGAGCGATGTCCTGGTCCCCCACTCGTGCGTGGGCGTAGGCGACACCGGCCAGGGCGATGGGATTCTGCATCACCGGCTCCCCGGAGATGAGCGTCATCATCGCCAGCCCGTCGGGATCATCCTTGGTGACGATCATCTGACCGGCGAGGAACAGGTCTCCCGCACCCCAACCGGGAAGGTGTGCCGTGGCGGCGAGCTCAGTGCATCGTTGCCGGACGGTCTCAGCCGTACCGTGGTCGCCGTCCACCCTGGCGCGTCCGGCGACCAGCATCAGCGCTCGCCAGCGCAGACGAGGATTACCGTCGCGCTCGGCGATCCAGCGCACCAATGCCACGGTGCGGTCATACGTGATGCGGTCACCCGCCTCCATCGCGTCCACCGCCAACCACACGCCTGCATCAACCTGGAACGACGGATGGTGCAGCCGCTGGGCGAGGTCGAACGCGTCCTGCGACGCTGCGCGGCGTCGTGCGAGGTGCTCCGGACCGCGATGTGTACCGCGCCACGCCAGAAGTGCGAGTAGACGAGTCTGTTCGTCGAGACCCATCGACCGTGCGAGCGCATCGTCAGCCAAGGGCTGCGCCACCCCGGGCCGGGTGATCCACGCGACCTGCTCTCCGCCGGTCTCCCACAGCGGCAGGCGCATCTCCACCAGAGCCCGCGCCGCTGTCACCATCACGCTCTCGTCGGGGTTCAGAGGCAGGCTCGCGGCTCGCAGGAGAAAGCCTGCGGCCCGTTCGTCGCCCGCGTACCAGTCGACGGGAAGCGCGTACAGCACGGCGGCCTGGGCGACGAGCGCAGGGTCGTTGCCCAGAGTGCCCAGCGACACGGCCCGAGCCAGATGCCTGCGAGCCTCGTCCACTCGGCCGGTGCCGTCGATTGCCGCAGCGAGCCGGCAGAGACGTCTGCCAATGGCACCATGGTCGCTGCTGATATCGACACTGTCGGCGTAGGCGAGCAGTTCGGCCGCGTCGTCGTAGGCGCCGATAGAGAGGCTCAGTTCGCCGGTGCGGTCCAGCAGTTCCACCAGTTCGGCCGCTGCCAGGGCGGGGCCGGCGAGACGAGCGTGGTGCAGCACCTCGGTGTGATGGTCGGGCCCCATGGCGGCCAGGCGACGAGCGGTCTCGGCATGAACCGTGAGTTGTTCGTCGCTGAACGTACTGAACCCGGTCATCCGGCTCTTTCCTGGTCGGTGGGTCTCCCAAGAGTAGTAGCGAGAACCGTGAAGAACAAGGTGTGTTTTT